>JAGCPD010000066.1 GCA_017645305.1 Bacteroidaceae bacterium
AACATGTTGGCAGAGAGCCTGGCCATAAACAATGACACCACAGTGGATGGTGGCGATGCCTTGACCAAGGAAAATAGTTGGGATATGTGGTCTGACGAGGATTAATTCTCTGCTCAACCCTATAAGTAATCCCCGAGGGTGTAAATTACCCCTTGGGGATTTAACTTCATCTTATAACTCTCGGAACTTAAATTAATCTTAAATACTAACTTAACAAAAACACTAAAAACATGAAAAGGAAATTCTACTCTCTTCTCCTTACTGCCCTATTCGGCATGTTTGGAACGAATGCGTGGGGTGGCGATTCTATAAGTATTGCCACAGCCGAAGAATTTGTGGCCTTCGCACAGGCTGTGAACGGTGGTGAAGTCGCTGCCAATGCCGTGCTGGCAGCCGACATTGTGCTGACCGACAATACGATGGTTGGTACAAGCTCCAACAAGTATGCTGGCACCTTCGACGGAAAGGGATATTCCATTACCTATAATTATACGGTCGATTTCGACTATGGTGGCCTCTTCAGCTATACAGACGGCGCCACCATCAAGAACCTGCGCGTAGAAGGCACGGCTGTAGTGACGAAGATTCACTTTGGCGCTCTCTTGGGCAGGGTCAGCGGCGACAACCTTATTGAGAAGGTGATTACGAATGTCAACATCACGGGACAGAGGTCTGGCGTGACAGGCGACGGCGGTATGTGCGGACGCAACGACGGCACCATCACCTACAACTACTGCGCTACGCTTGGCAAGATGGGCTACGAAGGCAGTTCCATGTACAGCCCCTTCAACGGCTATTCGGCAGGCACCACAACCCTGAACAACTGCTATACACTTAGCGAACTGACAGAAGGCACGGGTACAGGCAACTGCTTCACCATGTCGCATCAGGGTGGTACCAACACCTACAACAACAGCTATTACCTCACCCTCGTCGGAACATATAAGGGTGGCATTCAGACAACAGCCGCACAGGTGGAAAGCGGTGAGCTTTGTTACATGCTCAATGGTGACCAGAGCACCATCGGCTGGTATCAGACGCTTGGCGTGGATGCTTATCCCGTTCCCTTCCCCACTTCCGAACAGGTTTATGCAAACGGCGAGCTGAAGTGCGACGGCACAAGTGCAGGCGGCGAACTTGTTTATAGCAATTCTGCTACCTCTACGGTTCCTCCCCACACCTTCGAGGGCGGCTGGTGTTCTGCCTGCGGAACATGGGATGCAAGTTATGAGCTTCCTGTTGATGACGAAGGCTTCCGCCTTATTGCCAATGCAAATGAGCTCGCCTGGTTTGCTGAATACTTGGCAAAGGGTAATCCCTCCTATGATGTGAAGCTGACGGCAGACATCGACCTGGCCACAAGCAACTTCCCTAACACGATGATTGCATCGGAAGCCAACCGCTACTCTGGCATCTTCGACGGTCAGGGACATACCATTACTTATAATTATACTGTCAGCGCCACGCATCAGGGTCTCTTCCGTTCTGTTGAAGAAGCCACCATCCGCAACCTCTATGTGCAGGGCGAAGCCATTTCAACGGCTATCCACTTCGGTGCTCTCATCGGTCAGGCTCACGGCACAGTGTTTGTGGAGAATGTCGTGACGAATGTCAATATCACCGGCAAGATGAATCAGGTGACAGGCATTGGCGGTATGCTGGGAGCCAACTACGCCGACATCACCTTCAGCGACTGTGCTACCCTCGGCAAGATGGGCTATGCAGGCTCTTCCATGTATAGCAGCTTCTCGGGTTGGTCGCATGGCGACAGCCAAGTAACACTCAACAACTGCTACTCTGCCTGCGAACTGACCGAAGGCACTATCATCAACAGCAACAGTGCCACATTGACGCATGGCGGCACTCAGAGGAATTACTTCAACAACTGCTACTATCTCAACTACATTGACAAGCAGCAGGGTACACAGGTGACGGCAGAGCAGATAGCAAGCGGTGCGCTCTGCTACAAGCTCAATGGCGACCAGTATATCATTGCTTGGACGCAAGCCATCGGTACGGATGCATATCCCATGCCCGACCCCAACGGCCAGCGCGTCTATGCTTCTGGTACAGCGCGTTGCGACGGTGCGGAACTTGCGGAAAGTCCCTTCACCTACACCAATACGGAAGCCTATCCCGTCATTCCCGACCATCAGTTTGACGACGACAACATCTGTACTGTTTGTGGCGCAGCCGACCCCAACGCTGTGCAGCAGGATGCTGAAGGCTTCTATCTAGTTGGCACTCCTAAGCAGCTGAACTGGTTTGCAAAGAAAGTTGAAAAGGGAACGACCGGCATTCAGGCACGCCTGACAGACGATATTGATCTGAGCACAAGCGACTATCCCGACCTGATGATTGGCACGGAAGAAAAACCGTACGAAGGCACTTTCGACGGCGCAGGATATACCATTACTTATAGCTATGCCAATGTTACTGACAAGTGGCGCGGCCTGTTTGCCTTCGTCAAGGATGCCACCATCCGCAACCTGTATGTCGCAGGCGATGCATATGTGACGAACATCCACTTCGGAGCTCTCATTGGCCATGCCGAAGGAACGGTCCTCGTCGAGAACGTCATAACAGATGTTGATATCACAGGCGCAATGAACCAGGTAACTGGCGACGGCGGTATGTTGGGTGCAAACTATGCCGACATCACTTTCAACAATTGCGCTACGCTTGGCAAGATGGGTTATCCCGGCAGCTCCATGTACAGCAGCTTCTCCGCATGGTCCTACGGCAGCTCTGCCACAACCCTCAACAATTGCTACTCTCTCTGTGAGCTGACCGAAGGCACAGGCGAAGGCAACTGCTTCACCTTGACACATCAAAGCGGCACTGTCACCATCAACAACAGCTTCTACCTTAACGCAATAGGAAAGGTACTTACAGGAGATAAAATTAACCAAAGCCAGGTAACAGCCGAGCAGGTCGCCAACGGTGAACTTTGTGCTATGCTGGGCAACGGCTGGTATCAGAATATCGGTGAGGATGCTTATCCCGTCTTCGACAAGACTCACAATGTCATAAAGCAGATTACCGAGGCAGGCTATGCCACCATGTATATCCCTGATGCCGTGGAAACTCCCGCAGGTGTTGAGGTGTTCACTGGCAGCATCGAAAAGGAAGGCTGGCTGAAGCTCAATGCTGTTGAGGGAACTGTTCCCGCTTGGGAGCCTGTCGTACTGAAGGGCGATGCAGGCATTTATAGCTTCGCTCATGCTGCTACTACTCCTGCTAACATTGACGGCAACGACTTGGTGGGTGCTCCTGTGGAAACTGATGCTGCTGGCAAGTTCATCCTCGCCAATGGCAGTAAAGGTGTTGGCTTCTATAAGGCTAACGACGGTACTATCAAGGCTGGCAAGGCTTACTTGGTTGGTAACACAGGTCCTCTGGTTAAGGTCTTCCTCTTCAGCACCGATGATGCAACAGGAATCTCTTCAATTGATAATGGAGAATTGACAATTGATAATGCTGCTATTTACAATCTGAGTGGTCAGCGTGTTGGTAATGGAAAATTGACAATGGATAATGGACAATTAAAATCCGGCATCTACATTGTCAATGGCAAGAAGGTTGCGATTAAGTGAGAGAAGTGAGAGTTTGCTCGCACTTCCGAGCGTGAGCAAGCTCGAACAAAGTTCAACCATTAATTTCCCCTCCTCCCTCCTATGGGGAGGTGGGGATTTTTGGAGGGTAAAAAAGTCCGAAAATACCCGTTTTAGAATCACTTAAGTATTTCTTTCAAAACACTTAAGTATTACTCCAGAAACACTTAACTGTTTTTGACAAAACACTTAAGTGTTTTTTTTCTTGCATTTTACAAATCCGAATGTAATAAGTTAACTAGCACAAAAACAACATGTTATCCGTATTTTTGACTTGTATATAAGTACAGAGCATTTGTCATCTCCTTTACTTTAGTGTTTCTATAGCGTGATTCATGCGACTGAGCGTTTCCTCCTTACCCAGGAAAGCTGCCAGTTCATACATATCAGGACCTTGTCCTGCACCGACCAGACAGATACGCCATGCGTTCCAGGGACGTAAGCCAGATGTTTCCACCCAAGAATCTACAACACTCTTCATGCCATCGACACTAAAATCCTGAATGCTTGCCAGAACTTGGCAGAACTGCTGCATCTCAGCAGGTGTGGTTTCTGTCCAATTCTTACGGATGAACTTGTCCTCACGGTCAAAGTTTTCTGGAGCTACAAAGAAGAAGCGTGTGAGTGGCCACAAGTCTGAAGGGAAGCTGATATTGCGTTTGTGTTTATTTCCTTGTCCATCTACATACTCTACAACCTTGAGTTTCATCATCCTAACCACTTCTGTTTCTTGTTCTGTTGTCGCATTAATGCCTTCCGCTTTTAGAATCTTGTCGAAAGCAGGCGCCCACGCTTCATCGGGCTGCTGAATAAGATACTGGTGATTGAACCAGGCCGCCTTGACGTAATCGAACTTGGCTCCGTTTTTTGAACATTTGCTGATATCGAAGAGCTTAACCATTTCATCCAGGGTCATAAGTTCCTGGTCATTTCCGGGATTCCATCCCAAAAGAGCCAGAAAGTTTACAACAGCCTGAGGTAAATAGCCTTTTTCACGGTATCCGCTGGAAACCTCGCCTGTTTTGGGGTCGTGCCACTCAAGTGGGAATACAGGAAATCCCAGTTTGTCTCCATCTCGCTTGCTGAGTTTACCGTTTCCTACGGGTTTAAGCAAAAGAGGAAGGTGAGCAAAACGTGGCATGGTATCTAACCATCCAAAGGCTTCGTATAGTAACACGTGCAGCGGAGCGCTGGGTAGCCACTCTTCGCCACGTATCACATGGGAAACCTCCATCAGATGGTCATCTACGATATTTGCAAGATGATAAGTAGGCAGACCATCGGCACTCTTGTAAAGAACTTTGTCATCGAGAATGCTACTGTTGATACGAACTTCACCACGGATAAGGTCATCTACCAGCACATCACGACCAGGCTCGATGAGAAAGCGAACCACGTACTGCTGACCTTCTTCTATGAGTCGGCTGACTTCTTCCTTTGGCATTGTCAATGAGTTGCGCATTTGCATACGTGTACTGGCATCGTACTGGAAATTCTCTACTTCTGCACGCTTAGCATCTAATTCCTCTGGTGTATCAAAGGCAATGTAAGCCTTTCCGTCATCCAAGAGTTGACGGACGTATTTCTTGTAGATGTCTCGACGCTCACTTTGGCGGTACGGACCGTGTGAGCCACCAAAACCTACCCCCTCATCGAACTGGATACCCAGCCAACGGAAACTCTCGATGATGTATTCTTCGGCTCCCGGCACAAAACGGGTGCTGTCTGTATCTTCAATTCTGAAAATTAAATCTCCGCCTTGCTGCTTGGCAAAAAGGTAGTTGTATAATGCGGTTCGAACACCGCCGATGTGTAGCGGACCTGTGGGACTTGGGGCAAATCTTACCCTTACTTTTCTATCATGCATAAGTTAATGTTGTCAAAATTTGTGCAAAAGTAAACATTTTTTTTCTAACAAAAGAGTTTTTTTTGTATTTTCGCACTTGGAAAATGAAGTATTTACTATGAGCAGATACAACAGAACGAGAGTAATCAGTAAAAAGGAGTACTTGTATAGGGTAGGGGGGGTGATAGCTATGATAGCCATTTTGACCGTATCTCTGCCTAAAGGTGGCTACAATAAGTACGAGTATAGGATAGGGGAGCCTTGGGACGATGCACAAATAATAGCACAGGACAGTTTTCCCATTTACAAGAGTGAGGCCCAGTTAAAGCGTGAAAGTGATAGCCTGCGCAATTATTACGAGCCTTACTTTGAATTTAAAAATGCTATCTATGAGAAGCAGGCAGAACGGTTGAAAGAGGCATTCAAGACCCTGCCTGGCGATGGAGTTCCTGCATATTATCTGTCCCATTTGTTAGAAAAGTTAAGGCATTTATATCAACAAGGCATTGTTGAAACCGAAGACTATGATGTGCTGAGAAAGGAAAACACCCTCCAGGTTTGGTTTTTTGAGAAAAACGAGTCACAACCCCGTTATGTAAAGCAACTATATACTGAGAAAACCGCCTATGAATACATGATGGCAGAGGAAGACAGTGTGCATTACAATCATGGCAAACTGTTGCGTTGCGGGTTGGAAAAATATATCCAGCCTAATCTAGTTTATGATGCGGTGAAATCCATGCAGCAGCGGCAGGAGATTGATGCCCAGCTTGTACCTTATATCGGACAGGTTCAGGTAGGACAGAAACTGGTGGATCACGGACAAATTGTTGACGAATATACATATTGTGTTTTGCAGTCGATGGAACGTTTCCAACAGAACCGCTCCATGAGTAACACCGAGAAGTTGTTGCAGTTGGGGGGCCAGATAGTGTATATTGCCATCATGTTGATTCTGCTTTTGTTTTATTTTGAGCAATTCCGTAGTGATTATCTGGCAAGTCCGCGTACTGTGCTGCTGGTGGTATGCCTTTGCATTCTGTTCCCGCTGGTTACATATGCCCTAATGTCGCATAGTCTGATGAGCGTTTATGTTATACCCTATTGTATCTTGCCTATTTTTATACGTGTGTTCATGGATAGCCGGACAGCCTTTATCACTCATATACTTTCCATACTTACGTGTGCAGTGGCACTTCACCATCCATACGAATTTATTGTTACGCAGTTGGTGGCAGGGCTGGTGGCAATATACAGCCTGCGACAGCTTTCACAACGTAGTGAACTGGTACGTTCCGCAGCCTTGGTTACAATTACGACATTAGTGACATACTTCTGCATTGAACTGTTGCACGGCAGTCCATACAGCTCTAACGGCTTCGACAGATGGACATATATCTACATCCTGTTGGCAGGTGTTCTTTCACTGCTCTCTTACACTTTGCTCATGCCAATAGAACGAATTTTCGGTTTTACGTCAAACGTTACATTAGTTGAACTTTCCAATATTAACAACACCATACTTCGCAGGCTTTCAGAGGAGGCTCCCGGAACTTTCCAGCATAGTATGCAGGTGGCAAATTTGGCAGCAGAAGTCGCTAACAGAATAGGTGCTAAAAGTCAGTTGGTGCGTACCGGAGCCTTATATCATGACATAGGAAAATTGGAGAATCCGGTGTTCTTTACAGAAAATCAGTCGGGTACCAATCCGCACGACAACCTGCCATACGAACAAAGCGCCCAGATAATTATCCAGCATGTGAGGAACGGTTTGCGTCTGGCCGACAAATATCGGCTGCCTTCGGTGATAAAAGGATTTATCTCGACTCATCACGGACGTAGTCTTGCCAAATATTTCTATGTGTCATATAAGAACAACTACCCGGACAAAGAGGTTGACGAGCGTATGTTTACCTATCCTGGACCAAACCCCACAACGCTGGAACAAGCTATCCTTATGATGGCTGACTCTATTGAGGCTGCATCGCGCAGTTTGTCGGAATATACTGAGGAAAGTTTGAACAGCATGGTAGATAGGATTATAAACGATCAGATTTCGAGCGGTTATTTTACCCAGTGTCCTATTTCTTTCCTTGAGATAGCTGATGCAAAAGAAGTTTTCAAAACCAAGCTACGCACCATGTATCATACTCGCATACAATATCCAGAACTTACAGGAAAGTGAGTGAACATTGAGAATTGAAAAAACGGGAAGAATTTTTTTGAATGAAAAAAAAATGTTACCTTTGCAGCGTGATTGGTAAACATTGAACATTGAGAATTGAGCATTGAACATTGAAAAAATAAATACTATGAAAAGAAAATCATTAATACTTCAGTTATTGCTATGCTTGCTTGGCACTACTTTCGCTCAGGCACAATCAGAAGAATTCACGGGGAAGATCATTAATCTCGGTGCTAATGTAACTACACTCGAGACAGGACAGTGGTACGTTCTGTATAATGCCTCGACGGCATCCTTTACGGTAGAGGGCTCGGGCAATACGCTGGGTGTTTCAACAACTTCTCCCAACAGTACGGATGCAAAGTCCAATGCAGGGTATCTTGTCCAGCTTGAAGAGACGGGAACAGAAAACCAGTACTACCTGAAGTCGGGTTTGGGTAACTACTACTGCAACGTAACCACGAGTAAGAACAATGGTACCAGTGCCGACGTTGCTGCCAAGTATGCCTACACCATTGCACAGCTCGGTTCGGCAGGGCACTGGACTTTGCGCAGCAACAACCTATATTACCTGCAAAGCAATGGCGGCAAACTGGCAGGTTCGTCAAGTCAGGGTAGTTCGGGCAGCGACCGCGACTGGGTTTTCCGTAAGGTTACCTTTACCGACCTTAGTGACCTTACAGGTACTGCGTATGTACGCTATGTTCTGGGCAGCACCAATATCGTGCGTATTACCAACCGCCGTAACACAAGTGTCAGGCTTTCTGATAACGGCACAAATACCGAAGGTGCAGGGAAGAATGACAACACATTGGCTCAGGTATGGCTCCTTGCCAAGTCTGGCAGCGGCTATACGCTTCGCAATGCCAATACTGGGCGTTTCCTGAACGATGACGACAATTTCCGTACGCCCTCTACAAAGGCAACGACCATCTACATTCAGTTCAGCCCCAACAATGGTAGCAACGATGCCTACATCAACCTTTCGGAGGAGGAAAGCTTCTCAGGCAACGTATGCCTGAATCTCGGTAATGACGGCACTACGCTTCACAAGTGGTCATGCCAGGGTGACACTGGCTGTGACTGGAGTATTGCCCTGGTTGATAACTTTACGATGCAGGAAGTGGAGGATAACATTCGTGCGCAGGGCGGCTTCTCTGAGCCTGTAGCCGGCAAGTATTACCGCATCAGGAATGCCGGCAAGTTGAATTACCTTAACGAAAACATCGGAGCAAATGTTCTTACATGCGAGGGTAAGGATGCAGAGAAGCTTTCACAATACTGGACACTCGTTCAGACTGGAACCCGCTGGAACTTGCAGAACGTCTGCACACAGCGTTATATTGCACAGCAGAACGGTACCCTCAGCAGACAGTATCGCACAACTCCCTCAAGATCATCTGCCACTTTTTCTATCCAAAAGACCGATGATGCGACAGCCGTAACTTATTACATTTTGGATAGCAGTACTGTAGGCCTCCATTGCGATGCCAGCAATACTGTGGTGGGATGGAGCAACAATGCGGAAAATAGCGTATGGGGCTTTGAGGAAGTTGATTTGGATGAGGAATTTATTCAGCAGGGACGCGCACAGCTTACAGCGTTCACCGATTTGCAGAACCACCTCAATGAATATAAGGCTGCACTCGCCAACCTTTTCCAGGATAAAGCCTGCACCATCCTCAAGGACGAGATACAGGCTCTGAGTGACGAGGCGCTGGCCGAGAACAGCGACTTTGCTGTCCTCAGCGATGCCATAAAGGCAATGGTGCTCAAGGTAAAGAATAACACCTGGCAGAGCTTCACTTCCTCGACAGGTTATACACGAGAGGGCTTCGAGAAGTTCTTCCGTATCCGCGACGACTTCAATGTCTATAGCCATTATCAGGAAATGGCAGGAAACGATTATGCAGGCATGAGCTATAGTTTTGGCAAGCTGTCAGGTCCTACCGGCATCGTCGGCAAGGCAGGCGACATTATTTACATCTACCTTGACGAGGAACCGAGCAGCGATTGCACATTGCAGGCAGAAGTTGTGATGGATTCGGAAAGTCCGGGTGATCACCAGACGGGTACCACTACAGCCTTACATGCTGGTCTCAATGTCGTATTGATGAGTACTGCCAGTACGCTCTATATCTTCTATCAGCTTGACAATCCCAAGAAGTTCCTCGCCAACTATCCAGCAGCCAAGATACATATCGAGGGCGGTGAGTTGCAGGGTTACTTCGATTATACACGTGGCATGACCAATCAGGACTGGACGCTCCTTTACGAGAAGATGCTTAACAAGAGTAAGGTTGTCAACTTCAAGTGCGACCGCTTGGTATTCGCCATGCTTGGTAACCTGGTGAAGGATGCTATCGGTTCCAAGGGCGAAGTGGAAGGTCTGATGCGTGTCTGGAATAATTTCGTTGAGTGCGAGGAGGACTTGATGGGCTTCAAGGAAGACCTGCAAGGGCGCTTCCGAAACATTTGGAATGCCTTCTCCGTTAATCATGGCTACATGTATGCTTCTACCTATGGTACTTACTATAGTGACGGCACCATCAGCACCATCATGAACTACAATACAATCACCTCAAGCGGTGGTGCTATATGGGGACCTTCGCACGAGATAGGTCACAACCATCAGGCCTGTTTCAACATTGTTGGAGCAACCGAGGTGAGCAACAACCTTTTCTCGAATGTCAATGTATTCCTGCACGGTGTTTCTACAACCCGTGGAACGAAGGTGACCGAAACGCTTGAAGATTACGCAAAGGGTAAGGGATGGTTTGGCATGAGCATCTGGGAACAGACCCGCTTCTATTTCCAGCTCTACCTTTACTTCCATGCTCAGGGTCATAAGCCCGACTTCTATCCCACACTCTTTAAAATGCTTCGCCAAGATCCTATCCGCAAGCGTTCCGGTACTTATGATTCTTCACTTGCCAACGAAGATGGTATCGTGGGCGGTTACATCAGTTACGGAAAGAATGACTATCTGCACATGGCCAAGAAGATGTGTGATGCTGCGCAGCTTGACCTGAGCGAACTTTTCGAGGTAAACGGTATGTTCGTACCATACGAGAAGCTGTATGTAGGCGACTATGGTGACTATTGGGTAACAACGACCGAACAGGACATCGCAGAAGCCAAGGCATACATGGCCCGTTATCCGAAGGCTCCCAGTATCTGCTTCATCGATGACCGCATCAAGCCTTCGCCCTCTATCTACAATGGCCCGTTTGAAGGCAAGCCAAAAGGTGAGTACCGTGTTGACTACGACAGCGGTGAGGCAACCATCGGTTATGCTGATGTAGGACAATGGAGCGACTATGTAAACGAGTACCAAACCAACGGCTACTACTACGGTACGACCACCAGCAGCGGTGTTACCACCTATACGATATCTGGCACTGGTGCCATTGGCTTTAAGGTTTATGACAAGGATGGCAATCTTATCTACCTTTCCAATAAAAAGAAGATGACGCCTCCGACCAATGTTGCCAAGAAGATGAAGGATGGCTTCAAGATTGTTGCCTGCGAGGCCAATGGCTACGAAGTGCTTGTCCCCTATGGGCCGGCTATGTATCGCGGTGAGATGACAGCTTACTATGAAGGCGATTCCACCCCCCATACCCTTTACTACTATGGTACAGGAACAGCAGGAGAGAGTGAAATGAACCCGCTTCCTGCCAACTCTATCGCCTATGTAAAACCGGGACAGACAGAAAAGAAGCAGCCTACGGCTGGAATTCTGGCAAATACTAATGTGGTAGATGCTGAAGGTAATGCCCAGTCTCTTGTAATTGATGGCGACAAGCCCTTCTTTATCCCCACAGAGTTCTCTGCTAAGCAGGTAACTTTCACCAAAGAGGGTACAAATTATCAGGCACTCACATTGCCCTTCCGTGTAACAGAAGGCTATGTGGGTACCATCAACAACTATCAGTTGGAAACTGCAACAGAGGGAATTGATGCCGGTATGCCTGTTGTTACAGAAGGTAAGGTTAGCTTTACTGCTAACGATGTTGCAGTGAGTCCCGGCACTTTTGCTCAGGCGGAGTCTGGCTATGTATTGGATGCAGAAGGTAAGTCAGTAGTCGAGGCACAAGACATTACTCCTTTCACTTATATTTTCAGTCAGACATTTAATCTGGGAGATGATGAAACGGGGATAGAAAGCCTCACCCCCGCCCTCTCCGAAGTGGAGGGAGCCGTATATGACCTTTCCGGCCGTCAGATTGTAAATAGTAAATTGTTAAATGGTAAATTACCTAAGGGAATTTACATCATCGACGGGAAAAAAGTGTTGATGAAGTAATGTATATTTTTTGAAGTAATGCAAAAGAAATTGTCCTCACATCCGCGAAAAACGGTTCAACAGCAAGCAGCGGCCGCTACAGTCAAGCGCAGGCGGCTGCTGTTGCCAGTTCTGTCCATTTTCTTCCTGTTGGTTTGGATTTGGTCGGCCTGGTACTACGGCATTGTTTTTCATATGAGTCGCGAATGCAGTTTCTGGGTTCCGGATACACGTCAGATGGATTTCATCCTTTCCTGTTCTTTTGGCAGTTTACGTTATGTGGGACGTGCATTGCTTATGACTTATAAGTACCCGTGGTTGGGTGGGTTCCTGATGGCTTTCATGCTAACGCTGGGTACTTGGCTTGTGGGCTACTGCTGGCGTCTGAAAGCCAAATGGCGTACCATACAGTATCTGCCTGCACTGCTATACATGGGTACTGTTACATATTACGGACTGGATATTTTTTTTGAGGCAGAGGCAGGTTATATCCTTGGAATTCCTTTCTTGGTGCTTTTGGTGCTTGTTATCTGGGGTATTATGATAAGAAGTTTCAGTCGGAAGAAGATGCCTGTACTGATTGGTATTCCTGCCGATGAAACCTTACGTGATAATTTTCTTCAGTTGGCTTTCTGCATCTTAGGCTTTGCCGCCATTGTGACATTTAACGAGTTGAAACGTCCCTACGTGCGTGTCATTACTCAATTGGCCTCAATGGAACAGGAACAGGATTGGCAGGGCATACAAAAGGTGGCGCGTGCACACGCTTGGCAGAGTAACCGTCCCATGGCTTGCATGTATGCCATAGCCCTTGTACATACTGATCAGATAGCCTACCGTATGTATGACATCCGCTTGGATTACGATTCACTTTATATACACGGAATGGACGGGTCTCATAATAATGGCAGCAATTTGTATATTCCTGAGGGTTGCTATCATGGCGGCTTTGCAGAATCGTGTATGCATTTCTGTATGGAGCAGATGGTTATGGAAGGACCCACACTGCGTCTGATGAAGCTATATGTCAAGAGTGCACTGATGCGAGGTGAATGGGAGGTTTGTCGAAAGTACCTTCGTATTCTTCAGGATGTTCCCTTTGAGGGAAGTTTCTGTAGGAAATATGGGGCAATGGTGGGTAATGAGTCTTTGGTGAATGCCGATCCGGAGATTGCTAAAATCCGTCTTACCGAACCTCTCCATGACAGTTTTGAAAGTATGTACCAGCGACCAGTCTTCATGGGGTATAACCTAACACTGGTCGAGGGACGTAGCATAAATGCATTATATAACTCGCTCTGCGTATGTCTTTATACTAAACTGATGCCTTCCTTTATGGAGCGCCTGGAGCCCATCATGGGTACTACTCCTCCGGATATCATTGCTGATGGTATTTTGTTGGCATCAACGAAGAACCCGGGATTGGATAAGCAGTTTAGCGGTCTGAACCTGCGAATATCCAGAATTCAGAATTTCATGAATAGCGTACAGCCCTACATGAGCGACCGGCCAGGTCATGCATACGAGTTATTTGGGAAACATAAAGGCTACTATCCTTATTATTATTTCTTTGGTAATTTGAAAGCAACTAAGAAAGGATACACCAGTCTGTCGTCTAGCAGTTCGGGGGTAAATTAGGTTGAACATTGAACATTAGTATGCGATACACATTATATATATATATTATTGCGGTGCTTTTGCTGCTTGCAGGTTGCAAGCCAAAAGCCGTGGTGCCCTCTCAGTATTCACAGCTTCAGGAGGAGGCAAATATCTATCCTGATTATGCGAACCTTATTGTGCCGCCTAATATCGCTCCGCTCAATTTTATGGTGTGTGACACACTGGCCGATGCTTTTGTAGCCCATCTGCAGGGGAAGAGCCAAGAGCTGTTGGTATCTGCTGGGAAAGACGGGAAGATTCAGATGGATATGGCAGAATGGAAACACATGCTTTCATGCTGTAAGGGAACAGATATAAGTGTTTCTATATATGCCAGAAGAGGGGATAGGTGGTATTGTTATAAGCCCTATACACTTAGTGTTGCAGAAGAGCCTGTTGATGCGTTTCTAAGCTATCGACTTATTCAGCCCAGCTATGAATTGTACCGGCAACTTGGTATCTACCAGCGTAATCTTACCAACTGGGATGTGCATACTATTTACGAAAATAACAGAGAATTTGAAAATTCCGTTAATCATTGTATTAACTGTCACAATTATCGTAGCAACAGTTCTGCCGATATGTTATTCCATGTCAGATCGAACTATGGTGGAACGGTTATTGTTCAGAATGGGAAGGCACATAAGGTGCAGATGAAAGACAGTACCATTATTACAGCTGGTGTCTATCCCTCCTGGCACCCACATGAGAATTTGGTTGCTTTTTCCACAAACAAAACGGGGCAGGCTTTCCATATCTATCATCCGGAAAAACTGGAGGTGATGGACGAGTCAAGCGACCTTCTTCTTTATGATGTAACAAAGAATGAAGTGAGTCATATTATACGAACACCCAATGATTTGGAAACTTTCCCGTGCTGGTCGCCAGATGGTAAAACGCTTTATTACTGCAATGCCAATGTCACGTCTTTGCTTAATCCTTCGCTACCGGACAGCACCCGGACGCAACAGTTGATGATTCGGTATGACAGCATCTACTATAATTTGATGTCTGTAACATTTGATGCCAAGTCGCGTCAGTTTGGTGAACCTAAATTGGAGGTAGATGCTGCGTCTGAGCATAAGAGTATCAGTGTACCCAGGGTGAGTCCTGATAGCAGGTATGTTCTTTATACGCAGGGTGATTATGGTCAGTTTCACATCTGGCACAAAAGTGCAGACCTTTGGGTAAAAGAACTGCAGACAGGGAAGTGCTATGCATTAACAGCCGCTAACAGCAAAGATGCGGAGAGTTTTCACTCATGGAGCAGTAATGGTAGGTGGATAGTATTTGCCAGTCGCAGAATGGATGGCAACTATTCAAGGGCTTTCTTGGCTTATTTTGACAAGAACGGTCAGGCTCATAAGGCTTTTGTTATTCCTCAGGAGGACCCTGAGATGAACGTCCTGTTGCTCAAGAGTTTTAACGTGCCGGAACTTACCAAAGATGCTGTCAGTATATCAACAGCAGACATCACCAAATGTATATATGAGACAGAAGCTGTGAACGCTAAATATATTCCTACTGCTGCCACATTCCGTTATCAGAAGCCAAAGGCAGAAGTCGGACAAGATGCAATAACGGGTGCAAGCCCAAGAAATAAAAAATAGTAGAAACCATAGACCCACAGCCCTGATTTGTCTATCCCTAACGGGAGTATGGAGAGGGCTCAAAAAAATGAGAGTAATCATTAATCCTGATTATGCTACACTATCGAAGTGGGCAGCAAACTATGTTGCAGCAAAGATTAATGCAGCTAATCCTACGCCAGAGAAACCCTTTAAGTTGGGTTGTCCCACCGGTTCGTCACCTCTAGGCTTGTATAAGGAACTCATCGCTTTGAATAAAGCAGGTAAGGTTTCCTTCCAAAATGTTGTTACCTTCAACATGGATGAGTACGTAAACTTGCCGGAAGAGCACCCAGAATCGTACCACAGTTTCATGTGGACCAACTTTTTCTCGCACATTGACATTAAGAAGGTGAATGTACACATCCTTAATGGCAACGCTCCTGATTTGGATGCAGAATGTGCTGCTTACGAGCAGGCAATCAAGGATGCTGGTGGGATTGACCTTTTCATGGGTGGTATTGGTCCAGATGGTCATATTGCCTTTAACGAGCCAGGTTCTTCGCTCACATCCCGTACCCGTGTAAAGACGCTTACCACAGACACAATTATTGCAAACTGCCGTTTCTTTGACAACGATGTCAACAAGGTTCCCAAGACGGCACTGACAGTGGGTGTCGGTACAGTAATGGATGCTAAAGAAGTGCTGATTGTAGTAAATGGTCACAATAAGGCTCGTGCTTTACAGCATGGTGTAGAAGAAGGCGTAAGTCAGATGTGGACTATTTCTGCTTTGCAGTTGCATCCTCATGCCATTATTGTTTGTGACGAAGCTGCTTGTGGTGAACTGAAGGTAGATACCTACAAGTACTTCAAGGATATAGAAAAGGACAATATGTAACTAAACATAATTTCCCTTAAAATATTTATACTGATTGACATATATCAATAAAGGGACATAAAAATTAAGAAATACCATGAAATGGTTGCAGGGTTATGTAAAAGGATGTAACTTTGCATCGTTTTCATGGTATTAGTTTAAGGTTAAGGAAAGATTGGTTGTCGAGATGACAACCGTCTTTTTTTTATAGCATCAACACTTCTTCGGGACACTGAACAAATCTTTTGCCTCCATGATGTGCCAAAAAGTCCTTATCACGAAATCCCCACAGCACACTTATGCAAGGAACTCCGGCATTTTGGGCCGTTTGGATATCCACGTCACTATCGCCCACATAAACAGCTGTTTCAGACTTTACCCCAAGTTGTCTAAGTGCTTCCATAACCATATCAGGTGCGGGTTTTTTACGTATTCCTGCAGTTTCATTTTCGCCTATTGCCACTTCTATCTCAGGGAAGAAATGAGTTACCAGTGCTTGCGTGGCGGTCATCATCTTGTTGCTTACCACTGCTATTTTACAGCCTCGCCTATTCAGTTCGTAAAGCATCTCCCTGATTCCGTCATAAGGGCGGGTAGCGTCTAATGAGTGTTTCATGTAATAGGTACGGAATGTAGCAAAAACCTCCTCAAACTTTGGGTTCCCGATTCCATCGGGCACAGCCCGTTCCATCAGTTTCCGTACCCCATTTCCTACAAAACGTCTGATTTCATCAACAGAGTGCTCCGCCATTCCATTTTGGCGGAGCGCATAATTCACTGCAGATGCCAAATCCTGCAAGGTATCCAATAGTGTGCCGTCAAGATCAAAAATATAGGTTTTTTTGCCTACCATCTCTCTCTTTCTTGATGGTCAAAGATGCATTCTGGTACCTGTACGAGCCTCTACGACATTTACTACATAGTCACCCAACTTTTCGCAAGCATTGATGAGGTCCATGTATATGGTACCTATGGCATAAGTATATTTGTGGTTGTTGACATCTATGATGTTTTGGGATTTCAGTTGGTTTCGATAATTATTAATCTCGTTTTCTATGTTGTAGCAGCGGTTTACATTGAAATAATCCTTTCTTCCGCTGATTAACTGATTCATCTGCGTCAGGGCTTGATTGGTGAGACTCATCATCTCATGCAGGTTCTTGTATTGCTCATCGGTAAAGTGCTCCTTCTTGCCCTGCACCTTGAAGTTGATGGTCTGCGCCATGTGGTAGCAGGAGTCGCCAATACTCTCCACCTCCGATATCTCTCTCAGCATGGCACGTATCTTGGCTTTTGTCTCATCGCTCAGATGTGCGTCGCTCACCTGATCCAAGTAGTCTGCGATGCTGATTTCCATATTGTCTGCGATGTTCTCGTATTTCTCGATGCGACTGAACAACTTGTTGAACTTGTTCTGGTCTTTTTCCGTAAGCAACTCTATCACCATGCCGAACATGCGTTGGATGCGCTCGCTGAAGGAAGAAATCTCCTTCTGTGCTTCCAACACTGAAAGCTCGGGAGTTTTCATGATGCCAGAGGTGATGAAATGCAGGCGGAAATCCTCTTCGTCCTTAGAATTCTTCGGTTTGATAACCATACATACGAACTTCTCTATCTGCGGGATGAACCAGATGAGCAACAAGGTATTGCTGACATTGAATGCCGAGTGGAAGGTGGCAAGTGTTACGCTGGCTTTGATGGCGAAGTCCGGAGCATCGGGAGACATCGAGGGGTCGAAACCTGAGAAGTGGCAAACCATCTGGTAGAAGGGCTTCATTAGAACGAGTACCCAGATAACGCCCACGGCATTGAAGCTCAAGTGAGCAAAGGCAGCCCGTCGAGCCTGTGTATTCGCTCCCATTGCCACAATGTTAGAAGTGATGGTGGTGCCTACGTTCTCACCCAATACCAGCATCACACCCTGGTCGATGTGCAGTACGCCAGTGGAGCAGAGCATCATCGTGATGGCCATGATGGCAGCCGACGACTGAACGCAAAGCGTCAGGATGGTGCCTATCAGTAGGAAGAGGAGTGAGACAAGGAAATTCCCGTCTGAAAATCCTGAAAAGAAAGCGCTGATAGCTTCCTTTGAAGCGGGGTCGTCAACAAGAGAGTAACCAGTTTCCTTGAGCGTTCCTAATCCCAAGAACAGAAATGATACGCCAAAAAGAAAGTCGCCAATGATGCGACGTTTCTTCATGTAGATAAGTATGATGCCCAGGAAGAAGGCAGGATATACAAAATCAGCGATATTGAAGCCCATACCGAGCGACATGATCCATGCCGTCAATGTGGTTCCAATATTTGCACCCATAATCACGCTAATGGCTTGGACAAGAGTCAGAAGACCGGCATTCACGAACGAAACAGTCATCAATGTGGTAGCCGTAGAACTTTGGACTGCAGCTGTGACGCACATACCTGTGAGCATGCCTGTGACGCGGTTCGTGGTCATGGCGCCCAGGACATGACGTAACTGTGGGCCAGCCATTTTCTGCAGGGCCTCACTCATGGACTTCATACCGAACATGAGCAACGCCAGAGAGCCCAGTAACTTAAAGATGATAAGTAAAGACATACAAATAGAGTTATAAGATTATGAGTTAAACATTCCTTACCGCTGCAAAGATACGAATAAGAAAGCGAAATACAAAAGGAAAACTTGTTTTTCTTTTTATTTCCGTGACATCCCCTATTCCACTTCCAATTCAATGGTACCTATGAATCGGGCATTTTTTCCTGTATGGTCAACTACCACCTGATGACCTTTCTTGTCGGCAACATATTCGGGTTGGGTAAAATAGGTGTGTGTATGACCACCCAGCAGCACATCAATTCCCGAGGTATGGGCAATAAAATCTTTGTCTTGCTCTGGTTCATTACCCCACCCCAGATGGCTTAGGCATACTACCACATCACATTTTTCCTCTGTACGAAGCTTGTTTATGATAGGTTGGGCTGCTAAAGCAGGTGAGGTAAACTTTATGCCCTCATAATTATGTCCTACAATCAGGCCCTTTGGTTGGGGACATACACCCAAAATGCCAACTTTGACACCATTGCGCTCTACCACTACGTATGGTTTTACCAAACCTTCACATGGGGTGCCGGTAAAGTCGTAATTGCAGCAAACAATCGGGAAAGTGGCCATGCGGAAAATACGAGCCATATTTTCCAAACCGAAATCGAATTCATGGTTTCCTATAGTTACGGCATCATAATGCATCAGGTTCATGAGTTTCACTTCTACTTCGCCTTTAAAGAGGTTGTAATAGACGCTGCCCTGAGAGAAATCACCGCAGTCAAGAGTCAGCATTCTACCAGGATTCTGTTCTCTCAGTTGGCGGAACAAGGCTATTCTGCGGATGAAGCCACCCTTATTGGCCTGGGTAGAATCGCTAAAGTTTGGAGAAATCGGTTCTACGCATGAGTGGGTATCACTGGTGTGGACTAAAAAGAGCTGTCTTGGCTGAGCCGAAACAAAATTGATAGTTGAAAAGTGAAAATCGAAAATTGAGAAAAGCAGAAATATGATAGTCAATATACGTTTCATAATATCTTGTTGTTATTTTTTATTAGAAGTTTTCGTTTTGGTTTTCGTTTTGGTTGTAATTGTCCATTCTCAATTCTCAATTATTATACGTCCTTCTATTTTGCTATCAATAATGCGGTTCTTAACCACACTTTCCATCATGACTTCCCGGGCCTTGAGACCTATTTCATGCCGTTTCTTTGCTTTTTTCAGAGCGTACATTTTATCGTTTCCTTCTGCCAGATAATCCAATGTAGCGATGGTATAAGTACGTTTGCGGGATATTTTCTTGCCATTGATGGTAGCGTTGATAAGCTTTCGGTCTTTGCTAATGACTATCTTGACGCTGCGGCTCACACCCTCACCTCCAACGGCTGCAATATTACGCATAAGCTCCATGAGGTGGGTTCCTTTTATCTCTAATACGACAAGGCTGTTCTCAAAGGGCGAGATGAGAAGTATATCACCGCGTCTGACAATGCCCTCTGGCATGTTGTTACGCAGCCCCCCTATGTTTACCAGTCCCATGTCAGCAGGAGGTAAACCTGTAGCGGTACTGCCTTCCACCATCACATCCGCTGCCCAGTTACTGAGCAGGCTTTCCGGTCTTCTTGCATTCATGGATATTCGGCTCATTCCCAGTACAGGGGACATTACACTATCTACGCTGACTTTGTAGGGTGCAATGATGGCCAATGCCTGAGAGTCAGGCTTGGCATCCAAATCACTGGTCACTTCTATACGTTTCCATTTGGAGGAGTGAACCTTATACTGCTGAGCCTGCAAACATACGCTGGCGACAGTAAAGAAGAACAAAAAGAGCAGTTTCCTTATCATAAATTGTAATTTTTTGCCCCAAAAGTACAAAATTTCACGTAAAATGACAAAAATATGAATTATGAATTGTGAATTATGAATTAAAAGTAGTACCTTTGCACCCGCTTTCCCATAGGTCGCTGGCAGGAGAAGTGTGACCTGTTATGCCTATCGGTGATCGACAAAACAATTTTTAAACATAAGCAAAAATGGCTGATTTAATTAAAATTGCTGAAGAAGCATTTGCTACTGGTAAGAGTCACCCCTCTTTCAAGGCTGGTGATACCGTTACTGTAGCATACAAAATTGTCGAGGGTAATAAGGAGCGTATCCAGCTCTATCGTGGCGTAGTGATTAAGATTTCCGGTCACGGAGAGAAGAAGCGTTTCACTGTTCGTAAAATGTCTGGCACAGTTGGTGTTGAGCGTATCTTCCCCATCGAATCTCCCAGCATTGACAGCATTACCGTAAACAAAGTGGGTAAGGTACGTCGTGCTAAGTTGTACTACCTGCGTAACCTCACTGGCAAGAAGGCACGTATTGCAGAAAAACGTGTTGCCGTTAAGGAAGCAGAATAAGAAGCTTCCATTCTTAAACAAGAATCAAGAGAGCATCGGGAATATTTTTCCTGGTGCTTTTCTTGTTTATAAGTAAAAAACCTTTTACCTTTGTGGCAGGAATGGCGGAACTGGAACCCGTTATAACGTTATATCGTAATAACGAAAAGGCCGTCAAGCGAATAACGAACTAATTAACTTTATAAATCGTAATAAATATGAAACAGATTCTAACAGCACTGGTACTTACCTGTACCATTTCATTCCAATCCTTTGCACAGGATGTGTTTGTTGAGAATGCCAAATTCCACGTTGGCGATGATGCTTCGTGGGCTGGTATGAATGTTAACGAGAGTACCTGGCGTGATATTAGCAATGCCACAACCTGGACATCACAGGGTGTTAAGTGTGAAAATGGCTTTGCCTGGTATCGCTACCATGTAACTATTCCTAAGAGCCTGTTGGAAAAGTCAGACCTTAAGGAAACGGTAGATTTTAATATGGGCAAGATAGATGATGCTGATGAGGTGTATCTCAATGGTAAGCTCATAGGCAAGACGGGACGTTTTCCTGCCGATGCTCAGGGCTATCAGAGCCAGTGGAGCGTACAACGCATATACAGTGTAAAGGCAAATAGCGGTCTTGTTAAGTGGGATGCCGATAATGTGTTGGCTGTAAGAGTTTATAATGGAGGCGATCCCGGTGGTATGTTTTCAGGCCCCGTTTCCGTACGCGTACCTAATACCATAGATAATTTAAGCATCAATATTGCTGAAGGCAAGGAAAATGCTCAATGCATTTGCACCCTCAATAGCAAGATGTCTTCTACCAAGAATGGTGTCTTTTCCGTTCAGGTTCAAGATCCAGAGACAGGCAAGGTATTGAGTGAGAAGACTCAGAAGGTTTCCGTCAATACAAAGAAGAGCAGTGTTGTCAATTTGCCTTATGACAATCATCAAATGGTACGTATCATTGCTACTTTCACAGAAAACAAGACTGGCCTGAGCACTACCACACAGTACATTCCCAAGTACATCCTTACTCCTGCTGCTCCTGCAGAGCCTCGCTTCAACACCACTCCTCTCTATGGTGTCCGTCCTGGTTCACCTATTCACTTCCGTTTTGGCGTAAGCGGTGAGAGACCTATGAAGATTACTTCTGATGATTTGCCAAAAGGTCTTTCCATCAATCCTGATAACGGAGCCCTTAGTGGTTCGTTGGAGAAGCCTGGATCCTATACTTTCACTGTAAAGGCTAAGAATGGCAAGGGTGAGCAAACACAGAAGTTCACCATCCGTTGCGGCAGCAAGATTGCCCTTACACCGCCCATGGGATGGAACAGTTGGAACTGCTGGGGTCTGAGTGTCACGCAGGACAAGGTGATAAGCAGCTCTAAGGCACTCATTGAGAAAGGTTTGGCCGACTACGGTTATTGCTATATGAACATTGACGATGGTTGGGAAGCTCCCAAGCGTAATGCCGACGGCACCATCGCTGTGAATGAGAAGTTCCCCAGCATGAAGGAACTGGGTGACTGGCTACACTCTGAGGGTTTGAAGTTCGGTATCTACTCTTCTCCCGGTGACCTTACTTGCGGTGGCTATCTGGGCAGTATCGACCACGAGTTGCAGGATGCAGAGAGCTACAACAGTTGGGGCATTGACTACCTGAAGTACGACTGGTGTGGCTATGGACGCAAGCACAGGACAGAGCCTGACAACCAGACCGTTGCCAGCTACGTACGTCCCTATCTGCTGATGGAGCGCTGCTTGCGCCAGCAACCTCGCGACATATTCTACAGCCTCTGCCAGTACGGTATGGCTGACGTGTGGAAGTGGGGACATGCCGTTGATGCCAACTCCTGGCGTACAACGGGTGACATCACTGATACTTGGGAGAGTCTCTATAATATTGGCTTTGTTCAGCAGCCTGAACTCTATCCATACGCTCAACCAGGTCACTGGAACGATCCCGACATGCTGATTGTAGGTAAGGTGGGTTGGAGTAACAACCTGCGCGACAGTCGTCTTACTCCTGACGAGCAATACACACATATCAGCCTGTGGACGCTCCTTGCCTCAAACATGCTCATCGGTTGCGACATTGCTCAGATGGATGACTTTACCGTCAGCCTGCTTTGCAACCACGAGGTGAATGCCGTCAATCAGGACATCCTGGGCAAGCAGGCACAGCGTGTGGTATTGGACGGAAGCATTCAGATATGGGCTCGTCCCTTGAGCGACGGCACATATGCTGTGGGTATCTTCAATGTAGGCAAGTCAGACGCCCGCGTTGACTTCAAGAAGTACTTCAAGGAGATGGGCATCGGCAGTTTGCAAAGTGTCCGTGACCTCTGGCGTCAGCAGGACCTCAGCACCACAGATGTAAACTACTTCATTCCTACACACGGTGTCAAGTACCTAAAGGTTAGGTATTAACTCAAAAAAAAAAGAGACCGCAGGTTTTTTCTTGCGGTCTCTTTTTGTACGCCTGATAAGACTCGAACTTACACGCCTCGCGGCACTAGATCCTAAGTCTAGCGTGTCTACCAATTCCACCACAGGCGCATTCTTGGTTAAGACGGCGCAAAGGTACAACAATTAATTGATAATTGACAATTGATAATTGATAATTTTGCTGTTTATCTCCAAATTATGAACGAATGTGTATCAAACGGCATCATAACGAGTAAAAAAACCGTCTTCTAATAAAGCTTTTTCTTTCCGTTGATAATGTTAACACCTTTCTGTGGCTTTGAAAGTTTCTGGCCTGAAAGGTTGTAAATGGCTTCCTCATTATGAATGATGGATTGAGAATCGTGAATTGATTCAATCCCTGTCATCAGTTCCCCTGAGACGCATTTGTCAAGAAGTACCTTCATCCAATGTCCGCCAACTACAGATCTGCCGATGAATGCAACGGAATTACCACTGTCGGTAAAGTACCAGTCGGACAGGGGAACACGCGACTTCGTTTCATTGGCAAACTTGTAAAGACGGTCCATGTGTGTGGTAAATTGTGCCTGAGTACCCAGGCAGGCTGTCCATGATATCCAGTCCGTCTTGGTATAAAGAGAACGATTGTCAAGAGGCAGACCGTATGTTTTGAGTTGACTGTTGTAATAGGCCATTTCCTGTCGATACACAATATCGGGGAAAAGTTTTGTCTGCCATACCTTATCCCATACCATATTGTACTTTTGACTCCAGGTTCCTGCTTTGTCGAAGGCTAATTTGTAGTGTGAGCCGTCTTTTGCCAGTTTCACCCATTCGGTAGCCATTTCCTGCGCCTTCCCAATGTAGTGGTTATAGCTTTCGGTATCACCTTTCTGCCTGCACATCAAGGCAAAACCTGTTACACCCATGATAGCTTTAAGGGAGAGGTTGGCATTGTGTGCCAGATGACCGGCAAAGTCATCGGTGCAAAGCTGGTTTTCGGGGTCAAGACCGTTTTCTACAAGATAGTCTGTCCATGTTTTCAGGGTCTGCCAATATTTGTTAGCCCATGTCATATCATCATCAATGAGGGTAATGGCTGCTGCCAAGACTACGATGTTGCCAGATTCTTCGATGGGCATATTGCCAGCGAAACCTCCATTGGAATCCGGGAATCGGATGGAATATACCTGGTTATTGGCATGGGGATAGGTTCCCAGGTCGTGTGCAGCAAAGTCGAATCCCCACCGGTTGCTTTCACAATAGTCAAGGATAGAGGTACACATTCCCTTCATAAGTTCTGTATTATATATAAGGAATAAGGGAGCTGAGGGATAAGTTAGGTCAACGGTATTCACACAGCCGTTGGAATTGTTCTCCTTAGAGAAGAAAAGCAGATTGCCTTTGTTGTCTTGGAAAATCTTGTGTGCAGCAATAACGTGGCGGTAGCAGCCGGAAAGCAGTTCTGCATATTTTTCATTGCCTGCAGCAAGGCCATCGTCGTAAATCTGCTTGTCCTGTTCCTGACAGTCGGTCATAATCTGCTCATATCGGTCGCGAAGTTCTTCAAAAGCGGTAAAGATTGTCTTACCGTTGCGTGCCCAGTAGCCTTTATAATCAACGTCCATGTAACGCATATCCTTCACCTCATCGTATCCAATCATCATATAGGAACTGGTCTGAGTCACCTTGCCCAAATCCTTAGTGAAGGCCAGTAAAGGCATATCGGCATCTTCCGTGCTGGTTATCGTTCCTGTGGGAGCCTCTGGCAGTTTACCCGTAGCGAAAAAGGTGTTGGTAACTTCTGTGCGGTTACCGATGGTTATGGTACCGTTAATCTCTGGAATGTAAAGATAGCCCCAGTCAATACATATCATATCTCCTGCCTTACCCAGCACGTTCTGGGTCTTGGCACCCGACTTGATATAGCGTGTGCCATTCTGTTCAGAAATAGAAGATACAGTCTGTTGCATGTTGTTGTTGACAGTAAGTTCGGGTGAGGTGGCAAAGAAGAATTGGATGTCATGTTCCTCTCCGTCGTTGGATGTCACTTGGTATGAAATAAAGTTGATAGGTGTTGACATGAGATCGACATCCTTCATAAGCATGGGAGCGGTGAATACCACATCCAGTGTCACAGGTCCGCAGGTGAACTTGTAGTATGTGTTGGTGGCCAGTACATGGCAATTAGTCTGGTTGGCCACCTGCTCGCCGGTTGTACTGTAGTACAGACCAATGTCTGCCAATGCACCGCCTGTTGTATTGTGAACGTGATAGGCTATGATGTTTTCGCCCTCGTGCAGTACCGCCTTGTCGTCTTCTGTAAGTTGGTAATCTACATTCTTAACCCATGTCTCACCTGTTGAGAAGATTTTCCGCCCATTGATATAGCCATTGCATACATCATCGTGTGAATAGATAATATGTAAATCGCGCTGCAAATCTTCTGCTGTGAGGGTGATGCGCCTACGGATGTATATATTGGAGCCTGTGGCAGACCAAGGCGTGTTAACGTAAGGCTCGCCCGAAGAGCCAAAGGCACCCTGTTGGTCTTTCCATGCAGCACCTGTGTCATCATAGTTTTCAGTAGTCCATGCGGTGCCGGAAAGGGTTGCAGTACGTACACGGGCATCCCAAGGTCCTTGGTCTGCCATAGCTGCAATTGCCTCCATGCCGGGGTGGAAGCCCAGGGTATTGCGGAAAAGCCCCACATCGGCTAACGCTCCGCCACGTGTGTTAGCAACATGGAAGGCAATGACATTATCGCCGGCCACCAGGGCATCGCGTGAAGTGCCTTGAAGGTGAACTTTTACGTTTTGCTTCCAAGTGTCTTTGCCTTCAGCTAATTTGACGCCGTTGATATAAAGCTCAAAATCGTCATCATGGGAATATACAATCCAAAGGTCTGATTTCAAGTCTTCCTCAGTAAGCGTAACGTGCCGGCGGATATAATATTCCGAAATATCGTTCCAGGCGGTAGTAACTCCTTCATATTCGTTCTTGGTGCCGAAGGCTCCGTAGCCATTGGTCCATCCGCTTTCGCTGGCATCCTTTTCGTACCAGTCTGCAGCGACATTGGAACGTTTGATTTTTGCCAGCCAGCGACCTTTGTTACCCATAGGGGCAATAGCCTCCAAAAGCACATCCTTCTGTGTTCCCATAAAACGGTAATTCTTGCCATCTACACGCAGAATGCCGTCCATTGCCTTAACGGCACCTGTCCAATGCCTGGTAGTACCTTCCGTAAGTTTGTTGTAAGGCGACCAGAACGAGATGTAGGGGTCGTTAGAGATAAGGGGCACTGAGGGTAAACGTAGTTTTGTCTGCTGGTAAGGTGTAAAGTAATCTGTTTGTGCCTGTGCGGCTACAGAAATAAGCAAGCCAACCAAAAAGGTTAATGTTTTGTTCATTAGTTTATATATTTAATTGTTTTTATTTTTTCCCCTTTTACTTCCCCTTTTACTCCCTATTTTACTTCCAGTTTTAATTCTTAAAGTATAGGTTTCTTGGTTTTGCGCTGCGAAATTACAATTTTATGCGCATTATTCAAAATATACGTTACTTAAATGATAGATGAAACACTTTTTTCGGGGAAAATAGGTATTTTACGTTTAAAAAAAGTGTAAAAATTTGGTTCGTGAGTAATATTTTTACATATTTGCAGAACGAAAATTGAAAATTAAAACCAAAAAAACCAATTTTAACTAACATTTCAATATTAACTAACATTTACAAGTATGAAGAAGTTTTATCTAATTCTCGCTTCGCTTGTGCTGGGCTTAGGACAGCTATTTGCTGACCAGGTCACATTTAGCTTAGCAGACCTGAGGGCAACGCTTCCTTCAGGAAACACAAATGTCGAGGTTCCTTACACATGGAAGGTTTCGCCCTATCATGTGTCAGTCACCATCGCTAAAAAGGATGGCACGACAGGAACATTGGCTATTGCCAATACCACTACTTTGACAAACTACACCTTGACGGTGAACATCGCCGGTGAAGGCTCTCTCGATGGTGCTACAATCACCACGAACCCAACAACTCAAGCTGCTAACTTAAGTGCTAGCAACGGCTCTTATGAGAACGGCACATGGACACCTGCTGAAGGCGGAATCAATTCCGTTACCTTCACCCCGACTGGCACATTCCGCATGACACAGATTGTAGTGGACTACACACCCGACAGTGGCTACACACCTGACGTGCCTGTAGGTGGCTTCACAGAACCCTTCGAGGCAACACCCGTTGACAACAAGGCAACCTATACAGGCAATGACCCCTACATCTACGATAAGACAGCAATGAAATACTATGCTCTCAACAGCAATGGCGAGTATGAGGAGTATGGTGTCGTTACGGAGGTCAACACCCTGAAGGTGGCTGGCGATGCTGTTTCGGAGATTGAGTACATTAAGAGCACCAACAATGCCTACATCAACCTGAACTACATCCCCAAGGCTAACTCAAAGGCTATCTGCACAATAAATGCAGAGACAGGTGGTGATTGGAAGGCCATCTACGGCTGCGGCTACAACCAAAATGGCTGGAAGGATCGTTTCTGCTTCTTCACAACCAATGCTACCATCAACCTCGGTGGTGAGACTGGCAACAGAGACGCAATGCGTTACAATGAAAAGATTGTCACCGTTCTTGACGCTGTGGCAGGCAAGATGGATATCTTCGAAGAAGACGGTACAACACTCATCGGTACAATTACCGACTCTCCCAAGACAGCAGACTGCAAGACCCCGCTCTATGTCTTCGCTCAGAACAAGGACATTCCAGGCGGCAACAAACAGACTGACTGCTACAACATGCTCACCAAGCTCTACGGCCTCCAACTCTACGAAGGCGAGACACTCGTCATGGACCTCGTTCCCGCTATCAACGGCGAAGGCAAGGGCGGCTTGAAGGACAAGCTAACAGGCAATTTCTACGGCTCAGCCAACAGCGGCGAATTCGAGCTGAGTGCTGACGGCCAGGCAATGGCTGGCAATGCAGGCATCACTGCCTACGAAGGAAAGATTGTCATCTACAACAACCACGAGTACGAGTACTTCAACGGCAGCTGGGTTGACAGAGGCGAAATGGCTTATCAGGCTGTTGCTGAAATCGGCACAGACTATAAGAACCTCTCCAACTGGAGCTATCCCGGCTCTGCATATGATGCAACATTCGGTGTCAACGTTTTCGACGGCACAACGAATACCCTCAATCCTTACGAAGGCAACGGTGGCTGGGAGCCTCTGTCGTTCAAGCTCACAGGCCTGACAAAGGGTGAAAGCTATCGTGCTTCATTCATCTATTCAGGTAATGCTTGGCATTCTTGGAGTTCTTATACAACTCTGCCTTTCTTCGTTCTTGACAACGAGAATATGCCGGACAACGCATTCAACAATCCCGATGCAGCACTTGGTTATGTTGCTCTGCCCAACACGGCTGTAAGCAACCAGTCTTACTCTACAGTCTTCACCGCTAACCACAACTATGCATTGCTCTGCATCCAGTTCGGTGTTTGTGATGATGGCTCACACGATCCTGCATTTGCATTCAGCTTCGGCGATATCAAGGTTGAGAAGCGCGTTCTGCCGCAGGCTTACAATGCAATTGACTGGGCTGATCCCGTTAAATATACGGCTCTGGAGTACATTGAGGCTACAAGCCAGGCTCGCGAGAACGCATTTACCCTGCCTTACATTCCTGTTACTGCCACACAGATTGACACCAAGTTCCAGGTATATGACACATCTACTGGCTGGTGCGGTATCTTCAGCGCACGTAACGTCTATGCAGGTTCTGGTATCTCTCTCTACATGAATGGTAACGACCGTGCTCACTTCGGTTACTTCACCGGTGGCACAACAGGCGCAGGCGACAACTTTGCTCCCTTCAGCCTTAATACCGATTATGAGGTTCAGGCCGACGTAACCAAGCTGGTTATGAATGGTGAGACCTACGAGACAGGTAACACGGTTACAAACGCTACCACACGTCAGCTGTCTCTCTTCGCTAACCCCGAATGGGACAACCCAATGCGCGGACGCTTCTACTACTGCAACATCAGCGAAGCAGGCGAGGCTGTTTATAACTTCAAGCCCGTGATGCGTCACGACGGTAAGTTCGGCTTCTACGACAAGGCTTCACGTGTATTCGTTATGCCTGCAAAGGGTACACTCGACGGCTATGGCTACAAGAAGCTTGATGACGAGGCATACATGACTTATAATAAGGATACACGTATCGTTATTGTAGGCATGACAGAAAAGTTCCTGCCCGAAGTTCAGAACCTCGACGATGCCACTTTCACTTGGACATCATCTGACGAAACTATTGCCACAGTTGCTGCTGACGGTACTGTAACTGGTGTGGCTGCCGGTAAGGTTACTATCACAGCCACCACTGATGCAGACCAGGGTTGGGAAGCAAGCTACGAACTGACCGTTGCTGAACCTGAGTACAAGCGCTTCGATGCTAACAATGTTGGTTATGCAATCGTTACCGGTGGTAACGGCTGGGGCGACTCTCCGCTCTCTGCTCTCCTTGACAACGACGTAACCACCAAGTTCGGTACTTCCAACACCGGTGATGCTTGGGCTATCATCATTGCCAGTGAGCCCGTTGCTGTTCAGCAGTACTCTATCGTAACAGGTGCTGACACCTACGACTTCCCCAGCCGCAATCCTGTAAGCTGGAAGCTGGAAGGTTCTAATGACAACCAGACATGGACACTCATCGACGAGAAAGCACAGACTTATCAGCTTCAGGCTAAGAACAAGGAAGAGTTTGAATTCCCCGTTAACGGCACAGAAACTTACAAGTTCTTCAAGTTCTCTGCTACTCAGCTTGCTGACGGCTTCCAGATGGGCGAATTCTGGATTAACGCTCAGGCACACAATTTTGCTGAGAACAGTGAATTACGTGTTGAGCCGACCTGCACAGCAGAAGGCAAGGTGGTTTATGAATGCTCTGACTGCCACGCTCTGTACGTCAAGCCGATTTATCCATTAGATCACGCCTACGTAAATGGTGTATGCTCTGCATGTAACGCTAAGGCTTCTGAGATTGTCCTCCTGCCAACCCGTGGAGACAATAACACACCTTACTACGTTAAGTTCCGTCACGCAAATGAAGTCACAGATGAAGAATACGTTGACATCGAAGAAGGTTGGAAAAATGCTGATTTCGACGACTCTGCATGGGACGAGCTGATGATGCCTCTTGGCTCATTCGGTCCTTACCACACACGTTGGGTCAACGACTACAACACATTCTGGTTCCGTCGTGGCTTCTATGTTGAGAATCCTGCTACAATCACCAAGCTGACGTTGAAGGTTACTCACGATGATGACTGTGCAGTCTTCCT
>JAGCPD010000067.1 GCA_017645305.1 Bacteroidaceae bacterium
ATCTGTTCTGTAATATAATACGGTATGGGAAGTCTGACTGGCCGGGTATGTCTAATCTCATTTCCCTTTTACGGAAATGACGGTTCGTACTTGTTTCTCCTGTACTACAATTTCTGTCTATGGAATTATGTCAAAGAACTTTCAAATTAAGCGCATTCAGACCTAGCCACCTTCTTGAGGTGGTTCGTTCCTCATTTGCGGATGCAAAGGTACGACAAGTTTTAAAACCTCACAATATTTCGCTTTTTTTTTTTCGGATTTCCAGGATTTTTTTTCTTACACCTTATATATAATTACGCGCGAGATAAAACAGAAAACAAATACTATTGTGGAGATTTCAAAAAGAAATTGTAATTTTGCAACAAAAATAAAAACCAGACATTATGACATTATTACAAGCAAATGAAATTACAGAAAAGACCTCTGGAATGATAGAGGCTGTATCGAAAGGAAAATTAGACACACTGCTACAACAGCTGACTTCGTTAGGCGTGGAAGCAGGCAAAAGCATCCTGCTAGCTGTCATAGTAGCCGTCGTAGGCCGTTATGCCGTAAAGTTCATTAACAAACTGGTGGCCCGAATGTTGGAGCGCAGAAATGTGGAGCCAACAGTACAATCGTTCCTGAAGAGCTTTATCAACATTCTGCTTGTTATTTTGCTTATTATCACTGTTATCGGAACTCTTGGCGTAAACACAACCAGCCTTGCCGCCCTGCTGGCTTCTGCCGGTTTGGCTATTGGTATGGCGCTGAGCGGCAACTTACAGAATCTAGCTGGCGGCCTTATCCTGCTCTTCTTCAAACCATATAAAGTAGGCGACTTTATTGAGGCTCAAGGTGTGAGTGGCATTGTAAAAGCTATTCAGACATTTCACACAGTCCTGACCACAACTGACAACAAAGAGTTGTTCATTCCAAACGGTCCACTTTCAAGTGGCAACATAACGAACTATACAAAGAATGAATTACGCCGAGTTGACTTTACTATCAGCGTGGAATACGGTACAGAGGTTGAGAAAGTGAAGCAAGTAACACAGGCCCTTTTAGAATGCGACGACCGCATCAAGCAAGAACCGGCTCCCTTTATCGCTGTGAAAAATTTGGCAGACAGCAGTGTGGACTTTACCCTTCGTGTTTGGGTAAATGCATCCGATTATTGGGATGTCTTTTTTGACACAAATGAGCGCATCTACTCAGAGTATAACAAACAAGGAATCCGTTTCCCCTTCCCACAATTACAAATTCATCAATATAAAGAATAACAAGAGGCGGTTCCACAAACAGAACGAGCCAATTCATTTAAAGACATATTCAGTGAATTTATACTGTAAATTCAGTGTATTTATATTGTAAATTCAGTGTATTTACAACGAAAATTTACAGAATCGTGTCATAACAACCTCGGCTTATTCTACAATCTGACCAGCCTCCTTTTGTCACATATATTCTTTAATATATATTTTTGCCTTTTTTAGTTCTATTTTCTTTGTATATAGTTTGCTTTTTAACGAATTTCTGCGTAACTTTGCATCAGTATTACCAATCATATAGTATATTACTAACCCTAATTAAATTAAAAAAATGGAACAGCAAAAAGTTGACATGTTCATTATGATGAACAACAAGTATTTCCCCGAGTCACAAATACCCTTCATCCGTGAGCGTCTGCTCGCTGCTGACGAGAGTAGGGCAAACATGATTCAGACAATTCAGTACAAGGATCCCACTACAGCTCTTATACTCAGCGTTTTACTGGGTGCCTATGGCGTGGATCGTTTCTATATTGGCGACAATGGATTAGGCGTAGGCAAGTTATTAACTTGTGGAGGTCTTGGCATTTGGGCCATCATTGACTGGTTCTTGATTATGAATTCTACACGTGAAAAGAACCTTGCCCGCCTAATGACATTCCTCTAAGATATGCGTTCCGAAAGAGGACGACTATATACCCTACTACTATTATTAACTGCGTGCGGCTATATTTGGTTGTTGACCTGTAATGATGGTAGTGGGGTTTTTGGATGGAACGGATGTCTGACAAGATTTCTTTTTAATATTCCATGTCCGTCATGCGGGACAACACGAGCCATACGCGCATTACTCCATGGCGAGTGGCTGAAATCTCTGTATTACAACCCATTAGGAATTCTGTTGGCTGCGATGATGGCGGTAATTCCCATTTGGATTTTGGCAGACCTTCTTACCGAGTCGGCATCATTCCTCAAAACATATCGTATTATAGAAAAGAAACTTAGAAAATGGCCTTACGCTCTTACAGGCATATTGGCCATATTGATTAATTGGATATGGAATCTTGTGAAATACACATAAACGAATCTTCTCTACGTATAGAAGATGTGGTTCCCTATGAGGACGAGAAGGAGCGTGCTTCCGGCTGCTACATCATGTCGCTTGTTGCCGTGATGATTGGGTTGCCTATGCCAATCATAAACCTTGTGGCAACGGGAATATTCTACCTTATGTCCCGCAAGGGAACTTTCTTTGTCAGATGGAATTCCACTCAGGCCCTTATCTCTCAAGTGCCGCTTTTTGTAATGAACAACATACTGTTCTGGTGGACAATCAGGATTCTTTTCTGTTTTAGCGATCTATCCTCGACATATATAGCTTATTTTATTACAGTCAACTTGTACAACATCTATGACTTTGTAGAGACTGTTCTCTCTGCTGTTAACACGCGAAAAGGAAAGGTACACAGATGGTATCTTTACGGAACAATAACCGATAAGATTTGCAAAAGATGAAAAAGATACTCAAAGAATTTTTTATATCAACACTACTATTCTTCGGCATCTTCCATGTTACATTACAAGTCGATTGGCTGAACCTCTTTCACCTTTCTCCCACGATTGTTGGCGACAAGTTATCAGAATGGGTATGGGACTTGACGTACAAAGGGCTCAACGAGGTAAAAAACGACAATGTACGCTTACCAATAGATACCTTAGTACACGAAATGTGTACAGCAAACGGCATTGATACAACAAGTATTAGTGTTGTAATTAGCAGAAACCCCGATGTAAACGCCTTTGCTACTGTAGGAAGACATATCATTGTGAACACTGGGCTTATTGAAAAGATGGATAATGAGGCGCAATTGTGTGCTGTTATAGGGCACGAAATGGCCCACCTTGAGTTAGGACACATACAGTCTGGCATCCGTCAGCAAGCCATATTTCAGGTAATACTGATACTGCTTACAGGTAACGGAAATATTGATAGCCTTATTAACATTACCAGTCAAATGATAAGCAACTCCATTACCCGTGCAAAAGAGAACGAGGCCGATAAGCAGGGGGCTCGTTTCCTCTATGCCATGCACCTAAACCCCATGGAAATGGCAAATACACTTGAATCTTTCGAAAGTTACGGCATATTGTCATATATTTCCGACCATGCCGACAGCAAAAAACGCGCCGAAAATATCCGTAAAATGCACTTTCCACACAAAGGTCCCTACCGACAGATTCTGTCCCAAGAGACGTGGGAGAAATTGAAAAACAGTCTATAGTTCTTTTCCTCTGTAGAAGTCAAGTATCTTTTTGCGAAAAAGGTAAGTATAACGCGACTGAACCTGCTGTGATTCGGCTCTCATGTATTTTGTTTTGGCATCCTGAAACTCTGTTGCCGTTGCCTTACCATTCTCATATTTACGCTGCATGAGCAGAAAAGCCGTATTTGCACTGGCAAGAGCTGCGTCACTACTCTCGCACTGCCTACTGGCCGCTACCGCATTGTAATATGCCTGCTGAATCTCTTTATAAAGTGATTTCTTTGTCTGCTCCAACTTTATCTGCTGTGCATGAACTTGCAGACGAGCTGAACGCACATTATTGCGGGTGGCAAAACGATTGAAAATAGGAACCGACATAGATACACCCAAGTACTGGTTGAAATTATCACGTAGCTGGCGTCCGAAACTCATCGTCTCGTAGCCAGAAGTCTTATAGTAACTACTGCCCAAGCCTGCATTAAAATAAAGCGACGGATAAAAGGCACTCTTAGCTATCAAAATATTTTTCTCAGCACTTTGCAACCTAATTTGCTCGGCTAGAATCTGCGGTTTTATACCCATAGCCTCGTTGTACACAAGGTCGGGAGAAGGCAGTTCCTCGTCTTTGACAGATACCACCTGAGGCTGGATTACATCAAACCCTTCCGGTGAATCCAGCTCCAGTAGTTGTGAAAGATTCAGAAGTGCCAGCATATAACTGTTCTGCTGCTGGGTAAGTGAAAGGTCGTCATTTGCAAGTGTAGAGCGAATCTGCGAGAGCTCCGCCTCTGAAGCCTTATTGTTCTGAAAAAGCAACTCCATCCGACGCACCTGTGCCTTGCTTAGTTCCACCTGACGTTCAGCCACAGCCACAAGATCTTTCTGATAAATAGCCTCCAGATAGGAAGATGTCACGTTAAGCGCAACATTCTCTCGGGCATACTCGTAGTCCTGCAGGGCTGCCTGAAGATTAAGCTTGCGCATCTTAATATCTGCGGAAATCCGGCCACCAGTAATAATGGGCATACTGGTACCTACACTGAAACTTGTGCTTTGGGTATTGCGATTCACATAGGTATTGTCCGATGTCAATGCGCGTCCAAAACTGAAATTTTCACCTAAGCTTCCACTCAAATCCGGCAAACGGCTGTTTCGACTAGTACTGAGTGAAATTTCCTGAAGCTTCACATTATCTTCTTGCTGCTTGATATTCAAATTATGCGTTAGCGCATACTGCACACATTCTGTCAGCGACCATCCCTTTGTCTGCTGGGCAAAAGTCTGTAGCCAAACGCAGACCATGACAATTAATGTTACACCTCTTTTCATTTCTTATCTTCTTTTAGAATTCCACGAACCTTCTCGCCAACTTTCAGCCCACTCTTGACTTCTATATCAATACCGTTGCTCAAGCCCGTCTGCACCTTACGGCGAAGGAATTGCTGCTTAGGTACAGAATCAGTAAGCACATAGATAAAGGTGCTGTCGCCAACAAACTCCAAAGTTGCTTCTGGCACACAAACAGCTTTCTTCACCCTATCCAAGACAATCTCTGCATTGGCTCCATATCCAGAACGCAATGTCACAGTGTCGGGTACCGTCAGCGCAGCTTTAATCTCAAACTGATTGGCACCATTGGTCTCTCTTCCCTTAGGCGAAATATACTCCAAACGCGCTGACATCTTCAGGTTCTGGACAGCCCCCACAGTAATGGTTACAGGCATACCCTCGACAATGCGCCCAACCTCTGTCTCATCTATATTTCCCCGAAAGATGAGATTTGACATATCCGCTACGGTAGCGATAGTGGTACCGTCGTTGAACGAGTTGCTCAGAATCACAGAATTACCCACTTTCACAGGAATGTCCAGAATCAGACCGTCCACTGTAGAACGCACCAGCGTGGTACTCATCTTGGCATTACTCAGTGAGACCCCTTCACGTACGATGTTCAACGCATCCCGACTGTTGGTCATCTCGCTCTTAGCCTGTTTCAGTGCCACCTGACTTTTTTCATAATCCTCAGCACTCACCACTTTCTCTTGGTACAGTTTTTCCATTCGCTGAAAATCAGTTTCTGCCTGAGCCAGATTGATTTCTGCTAACCTAACCCTATTCTCTGCACTGTTCAAACTGTTCATGTCGGGAATTACTTTTACCTTGGCAATTACCTCGTCCTTCTTTACCATTTGTCCAGCTTCCTTGTAAAGTTCGGTGATAATACCTGAAATCTGAGGTTTTATATTCACCTCGTCACGCGGTTCAATCTTACCCGTCACAATAGTCGATTTTTCCAAGTCTTTCAATTGTACGGTTGAAATCTCATACACCATGTCCTTGGGACGTGATTTCTGATACAGGAACACGAATGTGCCTAAAAACACGGCACTCACCAAGACAATAATTGCCCATTTAAAAAACATTTTCATATTTTTCGATATTACGTTATTTCATTATTACGACAATTCATTATTACTCTTCCCTCATTGCATCTACAGGCTTTATATTCATAGCTCGGATAGCAGGAGCCAGTCCCGCCAACACGCCTAACACAGTAAGCAGAAGAGATGCTCCTATTGCCACGCCGAACGAAATCTGATACTGAGCCGTTGGGAAATCAACATGGGTAGCATTCTCCACCATCTGAAGAATGAATACAGCTAATGATATTCCGCTCATACCAGCTATCAGTGTCAAGACTATACTTTCACTCATCACCATTGTCAGGATATCTTTTGGTGTTGCACCTATAGCCCTGCGGATTCCAATTTCGGTAGTTCGTTCCTTCACAGTAACTACCATAATGTTGCTCACGCCGATGGCTCCCGCCAAAAGCGTTCCTAAGCCAATCATCCATACCAGAATACTCACACCCGTAAACAAACTGTCAATCATACTGAAAATGGCCTCCGTATTTACCTTTATCAAAGCCTGTGTGTCTTTTGGGTGGATCATGTGAACACGCTTCAGTAATTCCTCCACCTTGTACTGTACCTCCGACATAGGGTATTCATCCTTTGCTACCAATGCCAAGATATCCACCTCGCTGCCCCTGTTATACATCTGGCGCATAGTCTCGTATGGCAAGTAAACCGTAGTCTGCGGATTACCACCTATGTTTATTCCCCCTGAGCCTTTTCCACTAACGCCAATCACGCAATAGTTAATACTATCTATGCGCAGGAACTGGCCGCAAGGGTTCTCCAAATGGGGGAACAACTCCTCTGCTACACGTTTTCCTATAACACATACCTTTCTGTGCTGCATACCATCAGCATCAGTAAGGGCACGACCGTGTTTTATCTTCGGATTATCAACTTTACTGTAATCAGCATAGTGTCCCATCAGAGAAATACTGCAGGACTTGTCATTCGCCATAGCTCTTGCCCCCCAACTGCGGATAGTTGGTGTTACAACGTTAATTTCAGGCACACAGTTACGAATACGGGCTACATCGTCCAACTCCAGATGCCAGATTCTTCCACTACGGAAACCCTTGTATGGTTCACTGGTGGAATTGGAAATCATAAAACCCGAATTTGAGGCTGCACCTGCAAAGTTCTCGCCCAACATAGTTTCCAGACCCTTTCCTCCTCCCATCAGCAAGATAAGCATGAACACGCCCCAGAAAATACCGAAGGCCGTCAGAAACGTACGCGTACGATTCTTACGAAGGGAGTCAAATATCTCTTCCCACAAATCTGAATCCAACAGTTTCATAACTAAGCCCTCAATGCATCTATTGTTTTTACCTTTACCGCCTTGCGTGCAGGGAAGAAGCCTGCCAGTGCACCAGCTATAATAATCACTACGGTTGCCTGAAAACAGATGTGCAAGTCCACCGTTGGGTCAACAAAGTACTTGGCCTGGAAAACACCCAAATCCATTACCTGATTACCCACCGTAGCATCCATCCATTCACAGAAGAAAATACCCAGCAACATACCTATGTAGCCAAAAATGGCAGTAATGACTACACTCTCCATCACCACCATAGCAACAATGTTCCACGGACGGGCCCCTATAGCCCTACGAATACCAAACTCACGTGTGCGCTCCTTGACACTGATAAGCATAATGTTGCTCACACTCACGACCCCACTCAGCAAAGTAAGCAATCCCAGAATCCAGAAGGCCTTGTTCAGAATGTCCATGGCTGTCTGCATCTGTATATTATCTCCGGCTTGGTTCCATATCCATAGCGCTCTGTCATCCGTTGGGTCAAAGGAATGAATATAACTGGTAGCACGTATGTATTCTTTCATAAACTGCTCCATAGCAGAATCGGTGGGGATATTATGCGTATTCATGGTCAGCTCGTCTATAAACCTGCCTTTATTATATATAGTGCACAATGTAGTGTAAGGAACATAGAAATTACTACCGTTGAACATCTCATCGGTCTTATATTCCCCCACCACAGTGTACAGGATACCACCCAACTTCACATTCCGCCCTATGGGTGATCCGCCTTCCTTGAACAAGTCCTTACAACTGTTGCTTCCCATCACACATACCTTACGCTTTTCCGTCATATCCATGATGTTGATGAAACGACCCTCCAGAATCTCCACTGCTTGCGAAGCAGCATACTCAGGATAAACTCCCACCATCGAGGCACCATTGATGTAATGAGCACCATAGCTGGCCACCACACCATCCTGATTTACTGTAGGAATAGCACTGGTAATCTGATTAGGAAAGTGGCGGCGACTCATTTCCAAATCACGATCGTCCAATCGGATGAGCCGCCCTTCCTTGATTCCCTCCCAAGGCTTAGTAGTCCTTCCGCCAAAAACATGAACGGCATCAAAAGCAAAACTGCCCATATTGTACTGGAAAGAATGAATAACGCCATTGCCGGCTCCTTGCAGTACGATGAGCAAGAACAGTCCGCTCACCACAGCAAAGCCTGTGGCTATGGTGCGCATCATATTACGTCTTAGGGTTCCTTTTATTTCGTACAGCAGTTCAAACATGAGAAATCATTTCATCACACCGTTCACACCAAAAGGAGAATCTTTTGACCCATCATTTACCTCTATGCTCTCTATCTGACCATCCTTTATATGTACAATCTTTTCTGCCTGATAGGCAACGCCACTCTCGTGCGTTACCACCACTATGGTCATCCCCTGTTCATGCAGCTTTCGCAACAACTGCATTACCTCCAACGAGGTCTTGCTATCCAAGGCACCTGTCGGCTCGTCAGCCAGAATAATACGAGGCTGAGTGATAAGGGCACGGGCTATGGCCACACGCTGCTTCTGTCCGCCAGACAACTCGTTGGGCAGGTGATGAGCCCACTCACGCAATCCCACCTTATCCAAATACTCCATAGCCAGCTGATTGCGTTTCCTTCTGCTTACACCTTGGTAGAAGAGTGGCAATGCCACATTCTCCATTGCATCCTTAAAGGATATCAGATTAAAACTCTGGAAGATGAACCCAATCATACGGTTACGGTAATCGGCTGCACGCGTCTCAGAAAGATTACGGATAAGTGTTCCATCCAGACGATATTCCCCTTCGTCATAATCGTCCAGGATGCCCAATATGTTCAGCAAGGTTGACTTGCCTGAACCTGATGCTCCCATGATGGCAACAAACTCGCCCTTCCCTATGTGTAGGTCTATACCCTTCAGCACATGAAGCGGCTGGGCACCCTGATACGTTTTATGAATATTTTCCAGATGAATCATCTTTTCAGTTTAGAGAAGTCAACCTTGCTGGCACCGTTCTCTTCGCAGATAAGCTTCTTGCACTCACCACTGAAAGCACCCTTACCGGCACCATTCATCTCTATGCGAAGATCCTGGCAGAAAACGTTAGCATCGATATCACCAGCTCCGTTTAGTTCAATTTCGATATTCTCTTTTGCCGAAACCTTTGCAAAATTGCACCTCGATGCACCGTTTCCTTCCAAATTCAATTCACCAACGGATAAGGTATCTATAACCAGATTGCAAGCTCCGTTCAATTCTATTTCTAAGGTTCCTGGCATGTCTATCCTGCCTTGCATTTTCACTTTACCACCTCCAGATAACTCTATATCTGTTAAGTATGGTGCAGAAACGTAAAGTATGACGCCTGGAGTTTTGCTGTTGATTTTATGATTGGGGTCTTTAAGTTTTGTCTTCAGTTCATCTTTTCTAACCTCAAACTTATAAGCATCCAAACACTTCTCGTTGGCACGGACACGCACAGAACAGACACTATCCTGAGAATAAACAACGCAGGCAAGTCCTTCTGCGTCTATAGCTCTGAAGGCAGGAAGATCCAAGTCCTTCTCAACTATCTTTCCCCACTTCACGGTGTCTTCGTGTTCAAACTCCAACGTATGGTTAAGAGCTACTGTTGCCAGTTTGTTTACCGCATCGGTACAACTGGAAAGAACAATCGATAGTGCTACCAACAGCACAATAGGCGATAAAATGAAACGAGCTTTCATAATCTTAATGCTTTTATTGTTATTGTTTATTTATTATCTGTATTTAAAGTTAATATACCAAGTCACTTGCAGTTAGTATACCAAACCATTTTGAGTTAGTATAGTAGCCAGGAAAGCACAGGCATATTTCCCACATGCGATTACCTGGTCTAATGTGACATCTAACGCCTTCATGGTGCGGAAGAACTCAGGTACCTGTTCCTCAAAGAACTCCTTCTTGCGAAGTGCCAGAACTGCCTCACGAGCGCCCTCGTTGACAAAGTTTCCCAAGCCACGACGCGTAGCAACGACACCTTGGTTCTGCAACCACTCGAAGGAGCGAGCCACGGTATTAACGTTCACCTCCACCTCGGCTGCAAACTCACGCACCGACGGCAACTTCTCATTCTCCTGGTATTTACCGGAGAGTATGCTATCACAGATGCTTTCCGCTATCTGTAGATATATAGGTTTCTGATTTTTAAAGTCCATAATATAAGGTCTATTGTTTATTGCTTATTGATTATTGACTATTAGTTATTGACTACCGTTTACGGTTTACCGCTAAAGCCTAAAGTCTTTAACCTTTAACCCATAACCATAATTAACTACGGATTCCTACGGGTTGTAATCTGTGCTCGGCAGTACAGACGGTAAGTCAGCCACCAGATAAGGCAGAAGATTGCTATTGCAAAGGTAGCAAGTAACCAAGCAACCACCCATGAAGGTATATCAGCAATCATTTGTATATCAAAATTGATCTTAACAAGAAACAGGCCTAACATTCCACTGAAGAGGAGCGAAACAAGCCATAACACAATATGAAAGAGCAGCACGTAGCCAAAAGTATGACGATACTTAAAGGCACTGCCCAAAGAGAACGTGCTTAATTGAGCAAGAAATCCAAAGGTAATGAAACATACCAATGCAATATTGTTAATATATTTAAGGTCATGGAAAGCGAAAAAAAATACATCCCACGTTGCCAACGTGATAGATTGAGGATTTGTAACCCCAAACAATGCCCAACCTAAGATGGCATGTACCAAGTCTGCCACCATAATACTTCCCATAAACACCAATAAGGTACCAAAGAAAGAACAGACAGCGTGCCAGAGGAAACGTTCCGAATTAGTGGCAGGAAGGGTCAGTTCGCTAATACGTCCCTGCTTGGTGACAAGGTTATGGAACATGTAGCATAACTGTATCATAGCAGCAGCTAAAAGAATGCGGTAATAAACAACCCACCCCGTTACATTATAGAAGCCAGCAACTATCGATTCACTGTACTCCGTAAAATTAACTTTGTCACTGACAATCCAGTATCCATACAACAGTGAGACATAGTTTATTATTATAGGTACAAGCACACACCCTGCTATCACTATAAGTTGGCGAATATAGAACTTACGGTTGATGGTAAAGTCCCAGCGGGCCACGTTCAGGAATCTGTTAAAATCAAATGCTTTCATATCTTAGTCCTCCACTTTCTTATTAGTTAATGTTTCTATGAAAAGTTTCTCAAGGTCGATAGGTTCGTCCTGCTCAACCAATGGAGCATCCAGCAATACCTGATTAGGCTCAATAATGCAAACATGGTCAAGCATACGCTCCACATCGTGAACCTGATGGGTAGAGATAATGATAGTCTTATCTTCTGACATACTCTCAATCACCACTTTGCGGAACTGGCTCTTAGAGAGAATGTCCAAGCCGTTGGTTGGCTCATCCATCAACAGGTATTGTGTGTTTGTAGCCAGAGCCACACACATATACACCTTCTTTTTCTGCCCCATAGAGAGTGAGCTCAAATACACATCTTTTGGCATATCAAAGCCGGAAAGGCAGCGCTCCAGCAAATCATCAGAAAACTTCGGATAGAATGGCTTCAAACTCTTCACATACTGTTTGAGGCTGATGCGTGGAAGATCGTATTCCTCAGGAACGATGAACATCTCCTGCATTACCTCAGGCAGACGCATCGAGGAAAGTACACCGTCCACTTTTACTTCGCCCTGCTTGGGACGCAACAAACCCATCATCAGGTAAAGCAATGTGCTCTTGCCGGTACCGTTCTTTCCAAGCAGGCCATATATCCCGCCTTTCTTGAATTGTAAACTGAAATCCTGTAATACATTGCAGTACTTATTGTACCCAAATGTGACATTTTTTATATCAATCATAGTGTAATAGTTAAATAGTACACTGCAAAAGTATTGCAAATAAAAATACCCACCAAGAGCTGAGGGGTATTTTAACACAAATTTAACACTTTATGGGTGTTTATAGCCAAATAAAGCTTAGCGAAGGTTTAAAGAAACCCTTTTGGGGCATGGTTTTCGTTTTGGTTCTTTATAAACGTCGATGCGACAACCGTCATAAGCGGACTCAAGTAGCAAAAGAAACAGAAAGGAGCATAAACCAAGGTTGAAACACCCAGAACATGGCTTTGTGTCATACCACAAGTGTTCCAAGGAATAAGCACAGAAGTTACAGTTGCACTATCTTCGCACGTACGACTAAGCAAACGAGGCTCTATGCCATAGCGCTTATACGTTGGACCAAACATAGTTGAGGAAAGGATAATAGACAGATACTGATCTGCAGAGACTACATTCAGGAACACACCCGTAAAGGCTGTGGTAGCCACCAGAGAAACAACACCCTTTACCAAACGTATCAATGCTTTCATAATGGTATCCAACATACCCGTTGCCGTCATAGCTGCACCAAACAACATGGCACAAATAATCAGCCAAATAGTATCCAACATTCCTGCCATACCACGTGTAGCCACCAAATCGTTCAGTTCTGGCACACCCGTATTCAAATTCGTTTTGCCATAAACCACAATCATGGCTCCACGCAAACGCTGTGAGAAACCTTCAAGGTCCGCTCCCGCAATCTCATCCAACAAGGCACCTTGTGAAAAGACCGCCGTCAGCGTTCCCATCACAGTAGCAAGAAAAAGAACAACCATAGAAGGTAAACGCATGGCAATGAGCACACCCGTAAGAATAGGAGCCAACAACAACAAAGGCGATATATAGAAAGTTTGTTGCAAAGCATTGGCAACCTTCAGCATGTGCTCTGTCTCTGCAGGAGCAGAACCAAAGCCCTTTATGGCGAAAATGACAAGTGTAATCAGGAAGGTAGGAACCGTGGTATAGAGCATATAACGGATATGCGTAAAGAGCGGTGTTCCCACTGTGCTGCTGGCCAATACGGTTGTGTCAGAAAGCGGCGAAATCTTATCACCAAAGTAGGCACCCGAGATAATGGCACCGGCCGTCCATGCCACATCAAAGCCTATAGCCTGTCCTATTCCCATCAGTGCTATACCAATGGTTGCGATGGTGGTCCATGAAGAACCCGTAATCACACTTACCATCGCACATATAACACAGGCTGATACCAGGAACCACTGGGGCGACATAATCTGCATACCATAATATATTAAAGTAGGAACAATACCCCCCACCATCCATGAGCCTCCCAAAGCACCTATCAATAATAAGACTATGACAGCCCCGCTTATGCCCCCCATCTTATCAGACAGAGCCCGTTCAAAATCGTTCCACGTAATATCGTTTCGCAACAGGCCTATGCTTAGACATACCGCTGTTGCCACTATGAGTGAAATCTGCGAAGCACCGGCAAGTGTCTCGTCGCCGAAAATAGAGACAACAACAGAAATGAGTGCCACCAGTAACACCAGTGGCACACATGCTATAATCAGTTTAATTCGACCTTTCAATGTTTAATAATCAATGAGCTACGCAACTTTATTCAGTTTCTTTATAATAGAAAAGATGAACAAAGCAGCAAGTAGGCAGATGCCCATCAAAGTGCCCCACACAATATAGAGCGGCATATCCCACATGTGGCCAGGGATGCTAACCAACTTGTTTCCCAAAGCCGTTGCAACAAACCAGCCACCCATCATCATACCTTTGTATTTGGGAGGTGCCACCTTAGTAACGAATGAAATACCGATGGGAGAAAGCAGTAACTCGGCAAAAGTTAGGATGAGATACGTGCTAACTAACAGATTCGGGTTAAAGTCGTACACATGATTGGGGTGGTCGGTTGCAGGCAGACCAAAGCTGCAAACCGTCATCAGCAGATAGGCACAGGCAGCCACAAGCATACCAAGCCCAATCTTAACAGGAGCTTTTGGCTCTTTACCCTTCTTACCCAACCAACCAAAGAGAGCAATGCTAACAGGTGTCAAAGCAACCACGAAACAGGGGTTGAACTGTTGGAAAATAGGAGCATCAACGATAACAACTTCACCAGCCGTCTGAATATAATTATACCCCAGAATGGCTGCAGGAATTGCAATAAGCAATCCATTGATGGACTTGCTCTTCGCACTGCCCCCACTAAGCAAACCGCAGATGCCATAGACAATCAGAATACACCAGATGAGGTTCATTACATTGAATTCCATGCCTGTGACACCTGTAGCTTCTCTTGCCGTAAATTCATCCGCAAACCATGTAAGTGTCAAACCATTCTGATGGAATGCCATCCAGAAGAAAATAACAACGGCAAATACCAGACAGAGGCAGACAATGCGCTCCTTGGTCTCAGCTGGAGACATTTCCTCAACCTTCTCATCAGTAGCAGCAGCCTTATCCTTCTTCACCGTCAGCACCTGCCTATAAGTGCTACGGCCCAAGAAATAAATGAGAATAGAGGCAATAACTGAGACGCATGCTACAGCAAAAGCGAAATGATAAGAATCTGCCTTGCTATAACCCAGTGAAGTCTGCGCCCAATCCATAATCTTAATGGCAGCAGTGGGGGCAAACAAGGCACCTACGTTGATAGCCATATAGAAGAGCGAGAAGCCGCTGTCGCGCTTATTAGAATACTCTGGAGCATTATAGAGGTCACCTACCATCACCTGCAAGTTACCCTTGAAGAGACCTGTACCGAGGCTGACGAGCAACAGCGCAGCTCCCATTGCAGCAATAGCAATAGCACCGCCTCCGAGAGGAACAGAAAGAAGCAGATAACCCAGGAACATAATCATGATACCAATAACGACCATCTTACTATAGCCCCATCGGTCGGCTGCCATACCTCCTATTAGCGGCAAAAAATAAACTGCAGTTAGAAACCATGTGTAAATCTCGCTTGCAGTACCTGCGGCAAAACCGAAATTTTCACCAAGAAAAAGAGCAAAGACTGCGAGCATGGTATAGTAACCAAAACGCTCGCCAGTGTTGGCCAGGGCAAGAGTCCACAGGCCTTTAGGTTGACCTTCAAACATAATAGATATTGATTTATATTAATTATTTGTTCGCAAAAATACAAATTAATTATGAATTATGAATTATGAATTGAGAATTAATTGTACTTTTGCAGCCCAAAAATATCATGCATTATGAATTATGCATTATGAATTGTAAAAAGATGAAAGGATTAACACCGAGAATCATAGGCAGTCTCAAGCATTACAACCGCGAGACATTCATGAAAGACCTGATGGCAGGCCTAATAGTAGGCATTGTGGCATTACCTTTGGCAATTGCATTCGGTATTGCATCAGGCGTAACTCCCGAGAAAGGTATTATCACCGCCATTGTGGCAGGTTTCATCATCTCCGTTTTAGGCGGAACTAAAGTTCAGATTGGAGGTCCCACGGGTGCATTTATAGTTATTATATATGGTATTGTAAACAATCCTGAGTATGGATTGCAGGGCCTGCTCATTGCCACCATGCTGGCTGGTGTGATTCTCATTGGCTTGGGTGCATTCCGTCTGGGTGCCGTTATCAAGTTCATTCCCTACCCTATCATCATTGGCTTTACGGCAGGTATTGCCGCCACCATCTTCACTACGCAGATGGGCGATGTGCTGGGTCTTACGCAAGAGGCGGTGAGCAATACGGGTGAAGTGATTCGCATTCCGTTAAAGACACCTGGCGACTTCATAGGAAAATGGATGTGCTACGCCAAGAACCTGCAGACCTTCAACCTTTGGAACTTCATTGTCGCCATTGGCAGTCTGTTCATTATTATCCTATCACCCAAGGCTTTGAAGCGTATTCCTGTTCTCAACAAGATTCCTGGCTCGCTATACGGCATACTTTTAGGAACCGTGGCCGTACTTGTGCTGAAGAACCACTTCGGCATCGAAGGCATAGACACCATAGGCGACCGTTTTCATATTCAGGCGCAGTTGCCCAAGATGATTGTCCCTACCATCACTTTCGAACTTTTTCAAACCCTGATGCCTGTAGCCTTCACCATTGCCATTCTGGGTGCCATTGAGAGTCTGCTATCAGCTACGGTTGCCGATGGTGTCATCAGCGACAAGCACGACTCTAACATGGAGCTCATTGCTCAAGGCATAGCAAATATGGTAACACCTATCTTTGGCGGCATCCCTGCCACAGGAGCCATAGCACGTACCATGACCAACATCAACAATGGAGGCCGCACACCTGTTGCAGGTATCATCCACGCTGTGGTACTGCTGCTCATCCTTTTAGTGCTGATGCCCTTTGCCGAATACATTCCCATGGCTGCCCTGGCTGCCGTGCTGATAATTGTCAGCTACAACATGAGCGGCTGGCGCACATTCAGGGGCTTACTTAAGAATCCCAAGAGCGATGTTACGGTACTGCTGGTAACATTCTTCCTAACCGTTATCTTCGATCTTACTATCGCCATTGAGATAGGCCTCATCATTGCCTGCGCACTTTTTATCAAACGTGTGATGGAGACAACGGAAATCTCCGTTATCAGAGACGAGATTGACCCCAGCGACGAGGCCGACATGAACATTCACGAAGAGCATCTTATCATTCCCAAGGGCTGCGCCGTATATGAGATTAACGGCCCTTATTTCTTCGGTATCGCCAATAAGTTTGACGATTTGATGCTGAATCTTAGCTCCAGCCGCCGTCCACAAGTTCAGATTATCCGTATGCGTAAGGTTCCTTTCATTGACAGTACGGGTATTCATAACCTTGCCAATCTGATAGAGATGAACCATGAGCTGGGCATTCACGTCATCCTTTCCGGTGTAACTCCAAAGGTACACAGTCAGCTGGAAAAGGCCGGCTTCTACGACAAGATGAACCCCGACCACATCTGTCCCCACATTGACATAGCCTTACAAAAAGCCCGCGAGTTTTTAGGAACCTCAGCAACGAAATAAACAACATGGGGGATTGGCTAACGCAATGCGGCCAATCCCCCTTCCATTTCGCATAAATATAAAACTGAGATGCAGGGAGTTTTATACCCAATATTTTAGACACTAAACTCTAGTCATGAATAACGCCCATTTCCCCTTTTCTGAAAAAGAATCAATTTAACCTGAACGTTTTTCGTTTTGCGGTGTATATCTTTATGAGAGCGCCTCAAAATAGTTAAAAGTTTAAAAAGTTAAAATACAAATATAATGAGAAAGACAATCGTTATAGCACTGGCATTGACTTGCCAAATATTTGCTTTCGCGCAGAAAGCTGAAACCATCGAATCCTTCGTAGCCAATCGCCACGAGACGGAGTGGTACGCAGCACAGGCAGAGGCTTGGCAGAAGATAGTGGATGCCAACCCGCACGACCAATGGGCCTGGCGTAATCTGTTCAGCGCCACCTATTATCACGACCAATTTACCAATGGATGGGGAATAATTGATGACGAATCCAGAACAGCTGATGTGCTCCGCAAGATGGAAGCCACGCTGCCCGACAGTTATGTACTGAACCTCAGTAAGGGTCGTTTCTGCCTGAGTACCGACGAGGCTGCCAAGCGGGGAGACAACATCCTCCGCGCCATAGAACTGATGCCCGAGGACATCTGCCCTGAAGACCTCGAATATCTGGCTACCCGTCTATGGATTGTTGACCCAGAGAACCCACGTGTCAAGGAACTGTACACCAAAACGTACCAAAACAAGTATTTTCCCACCCGCATCATGCATTTCAACTATAATATGCTCCAATGTTTGCCGCCAAATGCCCTCTACTTTTCCAACGGCGACCTTGACACAGTACCCATGAAGGTGTTGCAAGAAGCGCTGGGTGAGCGAACGGATGTCATCATCATCAACAACTCTTTCCTCCACGCCACGCCTTTCATGGAAGCCATCTACAAGAAATTGAACATCAAGCCGCTAACCCTGAATGTGCAGGACTATGGGAAGTATGGCGATGACTGGCTCCAGCACTACGAATCTGACATTATTATGTATATAATCCATGAGAGCAAGCGGCCTGCCTACTTCTCGCCCACAAATGGCAAAGTCTCTATCTTGGACAAGGACAGCATCTACAACGAGGGACTTGTGCTGAAATACAGCCCCAAGCCCTACAACAACTTCGATGTGGCGATGTACAACGTGAAGGAGGTGTATAGTCTGGAGTACCTTGCCGAGCCGGACCTCGTCTATGATAATTGGGAGACAAGCGAGCAGATGGACATGAACCATGTGACACTTTTGGCGAACCTGATATCTAAGTTCCGAAAGAAAGGCGATGAGGCTCAGGCTCAACGTCTCTATAATATCCTTAGCAAATGCGTAGAGCGATGTGCAATCGCACATAAGAATACAGACCAGCCAGAGGAGATGAAAGCTTATTACGAGAATCTGCTGAAAGAGCAACTCCAATGAAAATGTTCAATGGTCAATATTCAATGGTCAATGGTCAATGGTCAATGGTCAATGTTTAAACCCCTCTCTGCACTCACGGACAGCGAACTGATGCAGCGGGTGAGCAGCAAGGACGATGATAGGGCTTACGGCGAGCTCTATCATCGTCATGCTCGCAGGCTCATGGGCTTCTTCTACAGGCAGACGGGCAGCGACGAGGCTTTGGCTGCTGACTTGACGCAGGATGCCTTCATGCGAGTTTGGACGGCTCGCGACAGGTATTCCGGTTCCAGCTTCCGAACCTGGCTCCTCACCATCGGCTACAACCTCCTGAAGAACCACTACCGCCACAGCGAACATCAGCGGCAATATGAGACCTTTGTGGTGCAGACGCACGAGGAATTGGCAGAAAGCAACGTCATTGACACATTGGACAATGAAGCCTTCGACCAAGCCCTGAAGCATCTGCTGGAGAAGATGTCGCAGGAGAACAGGCTGCTCTTCTCACTCAGATACGAAGAGGAACTGACCGTCCCGCAGATAGCTGCCGTGATGTCGTTGCCGGAAGGCACCGTGAAGTCACGACTCCATACATTAACCCAATCATTAAGACAAAAACTCAACCATCATGATACAGTTTGAAGAAAAACTCCGCACATCGGCACAGCGTCTTGCCGAACGAGACAACAGAACCCTGCACACCCCAGGGAATCCCTTGCAGCAGAAACGCACCTATTGGGGATGGGTGGCAACACCCGCAGCAGCCGTAGTGGGTCTCGTCTTTGGCATGTCCATGCATTTGATTATAGACAACAGACAACAGACCACGGACACTTCAATGGTCAATGGTCAATGGTCAATGGTCAATGAAAAAGACACCGTCCGAATCGTCCAACCCATTCACGACACGCTCTATCTGACGCAGATAGTGGAGAAGGAAAAGGTCATCGAGAGATACCTCCCTGCCCAGCAAGTGGTGGCATCAGAGCCAGAGGACTCCAGCGCTCAGGCGGAGGAATGTACCTCCATCCAATGCGACGGCATCAACTACGCCATCCTTGCTTCGAACTGAACAATGAGTATCTTACCCAACACCCCGCTGCATCGCAATGACACAGCGGGGCTTTTGTTTAGTAAAACGACGACATACCATTCATATTATTCCTGCCTGACATGTCTTTTTTATGCAAAAGTTATAAGAAACTGCACAGAAAAAAAGAAAAACTTGTATTAGTGAGCAGTAATTAATAACTTTGTGCATACTATTACAACCATTTTACTATTTATAAACAGTAAAAACCTTAAAAAATGCTGTACGAGAAACAATTAAACAGAATACTACAGATAACCGTCCTGTGCCTGACAGGTTCGATGCCGAACCTTTATGCAGAAACTCCTGCTGACGAGATTCATAAGCTGACTGGTACCGTGATAGGGACGGAGCAGAGCTACGACTACGAGACAGGTTCAGCTTCGTACAACGTTAACACGGTGGCGAATGCCTTCGACGGAGACCTCTCCACCTTTGTTGCCACTTACGAACGGTCGCACGTCTGGGTCGGGCTGGATTTAGGCTATCCTCACGTCATTACCCGTGTAGGGTGGAGTCCACGTAATGGCGGTGTTGGCCCCAAACGTGTAGTCTTGGGCATCTTCGAGGGTTCCAACCGCGAGGACTTCATGGATGCCATTCCCCTATATATGATTACGGAGGAGGGAACAATCGGCGTAATGTCGTATGCCGATGTGCATGTCTCGCGCGGTTTCCGCTATGTCCGCTGGTGCGCTCCTGCAGACAGCCGCTGCAACATTGCCGAACTGGAGTTCTATGGCTACGAAGGCAAAGGAGACGACTCCTGCTTCTATCAGCTGACCAACCTGCCCACCCTCTCATATCACACCTACGAGGGGATAGAGCCTTATGACAAGGTTCATGAGCTGGAGTCCGAGATGTGCCTTATTTACGATGACGGCACCCGGGTGCAGGAATACCCGACGCTGGTCCGCGAACGCGGCAACGGCTCACGGTACGAGGCATTCCTGAAACGACCCTACCGTCTGAAGTTCAACGACGGCAAGAGCCACTATATGCTCAAGGACTCTCCGCTGCAGAGTCCCAGCAAGAGCAAGAAGTGGACACTGCTGCCCAACTGGCGCGAGAAGACCCTGATACGCAACAACATTGCTTTCGAGATGAGCCGACGGTTGGGGCTGAGCTACACGCCTTGGATTCAGAACGTGGATGTAATCGTAAACGGTGAGTATAAGGGCAACTACCAGCTTTGCGACCAGGTGACGGTGGATCCGAACCGTGTGGATATCACCGACATGACTTCTGACGATAATGAGGAGCCTAACATCAGCGGCGGCTACCTGCTGGAGATAACCAGCCCGGGAGGCGAGCAATACCACTTCTACAGCAATCAAGGCGGAATCCCCGTGGATGTAAAGTCCCCCGACGAGAAGGATATTACCGACGAACAATTCTCGTACATCAGTAACGCATTCAACGAGATGGAATCCCGTCTATGGACTCCCAACTACACAAACCCCGATGAGGGATACCGCAGCAGGCTGGATCTGGAGAGCTTCCTGCGCTTCTTCCTGGTGGGTGAATTTGCGGGCAACAATGATGCCATGTGGAGCCTGTATCTATATAAGGAGCGGGGAGACGACCTGTTCCGGTTCGGCCCCGTATGGGACTTCGACCTCAGCATGGACAACGACCAGCGTACCTATCCCGCAAACGGCAAGCCCGACTGGCTCTACAACTATGGTTCAGCTGTCACAGGCATACGAGCCTTTGTGGGCCGAATCCTTTCCGACCCCTACGCCAACGACAGGCTAAGCTCCATCTGGGCCGAACTGCGCGAGAGCGGAGCATTTTCACGCGACAGCCTGTGGGCATTTGTAGATAGCCTGGGCCAGGTGATGGACGAATCGCAAAAACTGAACTTTACCCGTTGGGACAACCTGGGGCAGCTACTGACACTACAGCAATTCGCTCCTGGCACATATCAGGGTGAGCTGGACATCGTCAAGAACTATCTGAAGGAACGCATCCGCTGGATAGACAAGAAACTGGGATATGGAGAAATTCCTGATACGCTGCAGAACCTGGACTTCGTGATATCCACTCCACAGGATCTGATGGACTTTGCCGAGCGGGTGAACGACGGTCAGACTAACATCAACGGCATCGTAACGGCCGACCTTGACTTCTACGACCTTACCCTGAGCCCCATCGGTTCACAGCTTAATCCTTACACAGGATGCTTTGACGGCGGGGGACATACGTTCAGCAACCTGACGATAGAATCAAACAACAACTATACAGGCCTGTTTGGTGTCGTCAGCGGAGGTTCCACCATCAGGAACTTCACACTTGACGAGACCTGCTCCATCACCGGTGCATCATACGTAGGAATCATCGGAGGTTCAAACGGAGGGGGTATCGTCACTATGGAATGTCTGGGCAACGAGGGTTCCGTAACAGCTCTGGGTCGTAACGCCGGTGCCATCTTTGGCTGTAACATGTCGGCGGAAGCCACGCCCATTTTCACCAACTGCTATGCCACGGGGCTCGTGAGGGGAGAACGCGAGAGCGGTCAGATAACCGGTTATGCCGGAAACGGACAAGCGTACAACTGCTACGGAAGCGGCCTGATTGAGGGTTATTATTACGAGGACATGAGCGATGCCATGCTGCGCGGCAAACCCAGGGCCGCCAACTGCTTCTCCACCGTTCCAGACCGGGGAGCCACAGAGGTTACGCCCGACCAGGTGGCCAATGGCGAGCTGTGCTATCTGCTCAACCTGGACCTGGAGAGCCCCGTCTGGTTTCAGACCCTGGGCGAGGACGACCACCCCGTGCTGAATCCCACTCACGGCATGGTAAGAATGGATGACAACGGGGCATATTATAACGATGACACGGACGGAATCACGGAAGTGAAAAATGAAAGAGTGAAAAATGGAAAATTTGCAGAAGCTGTTTACGACCTGAGCGGCCGTTGGGTTGGTAATGGAAAATTGATAAATGGACAATTAAAGCCCAGCATCTACCTAATCAACGGCAAAAAGATGCTGGCAAGGTAAGGCATTTTTTCGTCCGTGTGGCTTAACGAAAATGCTCTTTTCTTGCCTGTATCGGTAAAAAACCGTACTTTTGCAGCAAGTATCAAAAGAGAAACCTGCAGACTGACATTCGTATGAAAGATTGGAAAAGAAAACTTGGCATACTCGTCATCGCCCTAATCGCAGTAACCAGTCAGGTAAACGCGCAGGGTTGGGTTTCCGTGCAGACAGTGGGCGTGCTGCCCCGGAATACGGCCGAGGAGAACCGGCAACACCTGCAGGAAGCCATTGACAAGATGAGCCCCTTGGGCGGTGTGCTGTATATAGAGCCGACACAGGGCGGTTATCCCATGCAGGGCGGCATAATCCTGCGGCGCAACGTTACCCTGTTGGGAGCCCATGGACCGACAGGCCGCGGTACAGCACTGCCCGACCGTTCGGGACCAACGGGTTCCCTGTTTGTCATTCGCGACCGCGAGCATCCCTTCCTTACCGTTGAATCTGCCACACAGGTGCGGGGCATCCAGTTCTACTACCCCGAGCAGGCCTGGCAGGATGACAGTCAGGTCATCGCCTACCCGCCCACCATCCGTATGTCACCCGACCAGGCGGTGCAGGGCGTCACACTCAGCTGCTTGACCTTCTACGGTGAGTACATGGCGATGGACTTCCGCGCCAAGGCTCCGCACATCTGCGAACAGATTCTCTTTGAACACTGCTACGGCTATCCCCTGAGCGGACAGTTCATAGCCATAGACCGCTGCTACGATGTGCCGCGCATCCTGCACTGTCATGTCAACCCAGCCAACATGAGGGAGTTCCGGCGGTTGTTCTCGCGTCAGGTCATCGACAGCGTAGTCGGCCGCAAGACCTACACCTACTGGATCGACCACACAGACAACGCCCAGTTGATGGATCTCTTTACCTTCGGTGCCTTCGGTGGCATCTGGTTGGGCAACGAGACATACGGGCAGATGACAAACTTCAACTTCGATTGCGTCAGCATCGGCATACACAAGCTGGGCAGCCAGTGGACAAACCGCAACTGGCAGATTGCGCAGGGTTCCATCATCGCCAATGTAGGCGAACGGCTGGAGGATGTGCATCCCATTCTCATAGAAGGCAAGGGACACACCTCACTTTCGAATGTCGAAAGTTTCTCAGGCAACAATGCAGCCCTTACCACCCTGGGTGCCTCATGGGACTACATCACCGTCCGCGGCGAAGCCTCCGTTACCCTTACCGGATGCAGGATGCAGGGATACAAGTCAGACAACCCCATCCACCTCTCTGAAGGAGCCCGTCTGCAGGCCATCGGCTGTACAGACCGGGACAACCATCGCATACAGTTATGAAACAGAAATACGCATTATTCCCTGATATCCACTATACAACAAACAATATTTCTATTATATAATGATACACCTGGAAAGCGACTATAACAACGGTGCACACCAAACGGTGCTGCGCCATTTGACAGAGACCAATGACGAGCGTACTCAAAGCTACGGCGACGACCGCTTCAGTGAACAGGCCCGCAACTTGATTCGCGAGGCTTGCAAGACATCCGATGCACAAATCTGGTTCCTGGCTGGTGGAACGCAGACCAATGCCACCATCATAGACTGCGTACTGCAGCCCTACGAAGGAGTCCTGTGTGCCGAGACAGCTCATATCAACGTACATGAGGCCGGAGCCGTCGAATTCACCGGACATAAAGTCATCGCACTGCCAGCCCGCGAGGGGAAACTCAATGTAAAGGACCTGCAGGCATGGCTTACAGCTTATTTTGCCGATGATACAGCCGAACACATGGTACGTCCGGGAATGGTTTATATCACGTTCCCCACCGAATTGGGCACACTCTATTCGGCCGAAGAACTGAAAGCCCTTCACGATGTCTGCCGGAAGTACGACCTGAAACTTTACGTGGATGGTGCCCGTCTGGCCTACGGCTTGGCAGCAAGTCCGGACGTAACGCTGCCGTTGTTGGCACAGACGACCGATGTCTTCTATATTGGCGGCACAAAATGCGGAGCCCTGTGCGGCGAGGCGGTGGTATTCCCCAAGGGCGATGCTCCTACCCACATGCTTAGCCGCATCAAGCGTCACGGTGCACTGCTGGCCAAAAGCCGCGTCGTAGGCGTACAGTTCGAGGCATTGTTCACATCCACACAACCAGAGACCCCCTTATACTTAGAAATCGGTCAACAGGCTGTTGCCCTGGCCATGCGGCTGCGTCGTCTCTTCGTAGAAAGCATGGGATACCATCCCTTTATTGACTCGCCGACGAACCAGCAGTTCTACATCGTTCCGAATGACGACCTTGGGCGGCTGCGTCAACTTATCGGCTTCGAGGTATGGTGTCCGGTAGATGATCACAACACAGCCTGCCGATTTGTCACCAGCTGGGCCACCACGGATGCAGAAATAGAGGAATTGGAAAAGAAACTTGGGAAAACCGGTCTCTGAACCTATGGTTTAGTCTGGTCGCCGCCTGTAAAGCTGCCAGGCATTATAGACATTGTGCCAGATGCTGTAGAAGCCTCCTGCCAATGCTGTCAAGGGGTCAAAGAAAGTGTAGCCCATCCAGATGGCAAGGACGGTGTTCTTCTGTCCACATGCCTGTCCGGCACTGATGGCATCAGTATAGTGCCCGCCTATCTTTTTGCCTACAGCGAACTGCACAACACAAGCCAGCACAGAGCCTGCAGCGATGGCAAGACAGAGTGCCGGTGTTACCTCGGCATGAACGACGATACGGGTAGTAACGGCAATGGCAAGTGACAATGATACCACCCACAGATGAAAAGGAAGGTCGGGCCGGCTGACAAGGGAACGCACCAAAGCCGGGGAAATGCGACGCAGGACAAAGGCCACCAGCAACGGAAAGATAAGGAGGGGGAACACCCTGCGGATAATCATCCAGAAAGAAAGCCAAAAGCCGATATTGCCCGTCGGATTCACAATCGGTATAAGAACAGGGAAAAGCACTGCGGCACAAAGGTTGATAAGCATGGTATAGGCCGTAAGCGTACCGGCATTGCCGCCCAGCTTAGTTGTCACCACCGCTGCCGCCGTTGCCGTGGGACAAAGGAAACAAAGCATCGTACTTTGCAGAAAGAGCCTGCCAGTGCTGTCTTCTGCCGACTGGTGAAGTATGCAAAGCACAACCGCAAGGCCTGCCTGCAGTGCCAGCAGCCACCATTGCCAGCCTCTGAGCCGCATATCACTTGGACGAATACGGCAGAAAGTAAGCGTGAGCATACAGAAGATAAGTATGGGCTGTACATAGCTGACCCCTTCTACCACCGCTTCCTTGACAGTCGGCGAGAGTGGCAAACTGCGGCAGAAAAGGTAACCCGAAGCACCTGCAATCATACTCAGCGGCAGCGCCCAGTTCCTGAGAAATTTTCTGATATTCATCCTTACCTTCGCTTTTGCTGGCTGCAAAATTAGTCAAATTCTTCCGCTTAACAGGGATTTATGACAAATTTTCTTTCCTTTGCATCGTAAATGGGCATCGATGAAAGATTCCGGTATTACGAATAGAAACAACAAGGGAAAGCCTCTCGCGGGAGAGGCTTTCCCTTGTTATAGAACTGCTTTCTTTTAATACATATTCACGATGGCTTCGTAGAGCTCCTGCTTGCCACTGGTCTGCTTGGGCTCGCCAACCTTCTTGCCATATTCGTAAGCCTCTTCGAGGGTCATCTTGCCCTCTTCGAACTTCTTGCCTTCACCTGCGTCGAAGCTTGCATAGCGCTCCTTCACCATTGCGGGGATGGGAGACTTCTCGATAATCTCGGCTGCACTGAGCAGAGCATGAGCCATAGCATCCATAGCTGCGATGTGAGCAATGAAGATGTCCTCCAGGTCGGTGCTGTTCCTACGGGTCTTGGCATCGAAGTTGGTACCGCCATCCTTGAAGCCGCCACCACGGATGATCTGCATCATGGCCTGTGTCAGCTCATAGTGGTCGATGGGGAACTGGTCGGTGTCCCAGCCGTTCTGATAGTCGCCACGGTTGGCATCGATGCTGCCCAGCATGTCTGCATCCACTGCACAAGCCAGCTCATGCTCGAAGGTGTGACCTGCCAGAGTAGCGTGGTTCACCTCGATGTTCACCTTGAAGTCCTTGTCCAGATTGTGGGCTTTCAAGAAGCCAATCACGGTCTCGGTATCAACGTCGTACTGGTGCTTGCTGGGTTCCATGGGCTTGGGTTCGATGAGGAAGGTGCCCTTGAAGCCCTTGCTGCGGGCATAATCGCGAGCCATAGTCAGCATGGTAGCCATGTGTTCCTTCTCACGCTTCATGTCGGTGTTCAGCAGACTCATGTAACCTTCACGACCGCCCCAGAATACGTAGTTGGTACCACCCAGTTCGATGGTGGCATCGATGGCGTTCTTAATCTGTACGATGGCACGAGCCACTACGTCGAAGTCGGGGTTCGTTGATGCACCGTTCATGTAACGCTTGTTGCCGAATACGTTGGCAGTGCCCCAGAGGAGCTTGATGCCAGTTTCAGCCTGTTTCTGCTTCAGGTAGGCAACCACTTCCTTGAGGTTCTTCTCATACTCCTCAACGGTAGCAGCTTCAGCCACGAGGTCAACATCGTGGAAGCAATAGTAGTCGATGCCCAGCTTCTGCATGATTTCGAAGCCAGCATCAGCCTTCTCCTTGGCAGCCTGAACAGGGTCGGCAGCTGTGTTCCAGGGGAAGGACTTTGTGCCACCGCCAAACTGGTCTGCACCCTCAGCGCACAGTGTGTGCCACCATGCCATTGCGAACTTGAACCATTCGCTCATCTTCTTGCCCATGACTACGCGGTCCTTGTCGTAGTAACGATAGGCCAAAGGATTCTTACTCTCTACTCCTTCAAACTTGATGGCGGGAATTTCCGGAAAATACTGTTTCATTTTATAATTTAATTAATAAGGTTTATTATGGTCTTATGGGATTAACTCTCTCCACCGCTGGTATGCTTCTCTGTAGGCGGGTTGGTCTTTGGCTACGGGCTCAATGACTTCCAGTTTCTTTAGTGCCGAGAAGGCTTCCTGGTGGTTGGCATAGATGCCGGCACCCATGCCTGCCCCACGTGCAGCACCTACACTGCCGTCGGTGTCGCAAAGCTCGATAGTAGCTCCTGTTACGCCTGCCAGTGTGTTGCGGAAGATGGGGCTGAGGAACATATTGGCCTTGCCGGCACGGATGGTCTTCAGGCTCATACCCATCTGCTGCATCACCTCCATGCCGTAAGCGAAGGAGAATACGATGCCCTCCTGTGCAGCCCGCAGCAAGTGAGCCTGTGTATGGGTGTTGAAGTTGATGCCGTGAATGCTGGCACCCACCTCCTTGTTGCAAAGCACGCGCTCGGCCCCGTTACCGAAGGGCAGGATGCTCAGTCCGTCAGCACCGATGGGAGCCTGTGCAGCCAAGTCGTTCATCTCTGCATAGCCAATGCCCGTGGGTGCGGCATTGCGGCGCATCCATGAGTTGAGGATACCCGTTCCATTGATACACAAGAGTACGCCCAGTCGGGTATCCGAATTATGAATTCCTCCCAGATGGTTCACATGAGCAAAGGTGTTGACACGGCTCTGCGGGTCGTAAGCTACCTGACCTAATACGCCATAGACAACACCCGAGGTTCCAGCTGTGGTTGCAGCTTCACCCGGCTCGAAGACATCCAGCGAGAGGGCATTGTTAGGCTGGTCACCGGCACGGTATGTAATGGGGATTCCTGCCTGTAAGCCCAGTTCTGCGGCAGCACTGGCCGTCACCTCACCTTGTATGCCGAATGTGGGCACAATGTCTGCCAGCATCTCTGCGGGGATGCCGTAGTAGTCCAAAAGGAACTTGGCAGGCTGGTTTTCCTTGAAATCCCACATCATACCCTCAGAGAGACCGCTCACCGTGGTGGCAGGCGTTCCGGAGAGGCGGCAGGCAATGTAGTCGCCAGGCAGCATTATCTTATATATCTTATTAAAGGTATCAGGTTCGTTCTCGCGCACCCAGGCCAGTTTGGCAGCCGTAAAGTTGCCCGGTGAGTTCAGCAGATGGCTCAGACACTGTTCGCTTCCTAATGCCTCAAATGCCTTCTGACCATAGGGAACGGCACGTGAATCGCACCAGATAATGGAATCGCGCAGCGGCTTCAAGTCCTTATCTACGCATACCAGACCATGCATCTGATAAGAGATACCAATGGCCTTTACCTCGCCTTTTGCTGCACCGCTCTGTGCAAGCACGTCAGCGGTAGCGGATTTGAGATAGTCCCACCACGCATTGGGGTCCTGCTCTGCCCATCCTGGGCGGACAGCCTTGATGGGTGCTTCACTCTTGGGATAGAAGGCCGATGCCAAACATGCTCCGCTCTCTACCTCCACCAGAGAGGCTTTCACGCTGGAGCTGCCCACATCGTAACCTAAAAGATAGTTTCTGTTCATATTTTATTTATTTTTGTTTCAGGAGTTATACAATGTAGTTAAATGGGGAGTTAAATTTTTCACTTTTCACTCTTTCACTTTTGACTCTTTGCTCTCCATAGCGCACTCATCTCCTCCAGTGTCTTGCCCTTGGTTTCAGGAACCAGCTTCCAGACAAAGAGGGCGGCCAGCAGGCACAGGATGCCATAGAGACCGTATGTGAACCAGTGCCCGAAGTCATCACCCTTCGTCAGGTGCATATTAAACATGGGCACAAAGCTGCTTGAGACAATGAAATTGGAAATCCACTGGGCTGCCACTGCAATGGCAACAGCGCCGCTGCGGATGGTATTGGGAAATATCTCGGCTATGAGTACCCAGCAGATGGGGCCCCACGAGAACATGAAGCAGGCGGCATAGAGCATCAGGCTGACACAGGTTACAGCCTCCAGCCCTGCATGACCGAAGGTGCCGGCAACGCCCATAGCACCGATAGCCATTCCGATGGAACCGCTGATGAGCAGCGGCTTGCGGCCCAGTTTCTCAACCGTGAAGATGGCCACCAGCGTAAACATGATATTGATGAAGCCCATGATTACGGTAATCATCATGGGGTCCTGCATACCCATGTCACCAAAGGTGCGCGGTGCGTAGTACAGCACGGCATTGATGCCCACAGCCTGCTGGAACACACTCAGCATGATACCCACGAACAGGCACATCCAGCCGTAGGTCATCAGCTTCTCCGTCTTCACCACCAGGGAGTCCTTGATTTCCGGAAGGATGATGGCGGCCTTCTCGCTGCCGTTAATTTTGGAGAGGACGGCAAAGGCCTCGTCGTTCCTGCCCACAGAAACCAGATAGCGCGGAGTCTCCGGCACCAGGCAGATGAGCAGGGCAAAGAGTCCTGCCGGCACGGCCTCGCTTCCGAACATATAGCGCCAGCCCGTCGTCACCGTCCACTGCGCATCGGGATTGATGGCGGCAATGCCGCGCCCCATCTCCTCAACCAGCGGCTGGATGTGGTCGCCCAGGATGAAGAAGTTCACGAAATATACCACCAACTGACCGAAGATGATGGCGAACTGGTTCCAGCTGACCAGCATACCCCTTATCTTATACGGAGCTATCTCACCGATGTACATGGGGCAGATGGCCGATGCCAGACCCACGCCAACGCCACCTATGATGCGGTAGATGTTGAACATGACAAGCAGCGAGAGGCTGGGCTCGCCGTGCTTGAAGAACAGGAACTCGGGTTCCATGCTCCCTAGTGCAGAAACGAAAAAGAGCAGGCCCGCAATGATGAGCGAGCGCTTACGGCCCAGATTGAGTGCCAGATAGCCCGACAGGAAGGAGCCGATGATGCAGCCTATCAGCGCACTGGCCGATGTAAAACCGTGCCAGATGTCAGTGTACTGGAAGTCCCCGGCATTCATGAAGAAAGCCTGCAGACCCTTCTCGGCACCCGAGATGACAGCGGTATCATAACCAAAAAGCAGGCCGCCCAGGACAGCCACCAGAACGATAGAGAATAAATACCCTTTACTACCCGATTGTTGTGTTGTATTCATATCTGATTATAGGTTTTTTCGTTTTTATGCTGCAAAGTTACAACAAAAAATGAAAAAATGAATAAATGAAAGAATGAAAAAAACGAAAACCGTTTTAGACTTTAGGCGATAGACTCCACCCAATCTCTCAATCGGGTGCACCCAGTTGTTCAATCGGGTGCACTCAGTTGCCTAATCGGGTGCACTCAGTTGCCTAATCGAGTGCACCCAGTGACTTTTTCTTGTTTACGCTTGCAAAAATACAAAGAAATTCTGACCCGCCGACATCACGCCCTACATTTTTATTAACTTCACCTCTTCACCATGTGCCCGAAGCGACTGTGCAGCCACTGGAAGGGCATGTACAGCACGGGAACCACAAACAGCAGGGCTATGGTGCCCACCAGCATACCACCGGCACAGCCTACACCTAAGGAGATGTTACCGTTGGCTCCTACGCCATGAGCAAAGACAAGGGGCAACATACCGAATATCATGGTGAGCGAGGTCATCAGGATGGGACGCAGACGCACACGGGCTGCCGACATGGCCGCCATGGTGATGCTCATACCCTGGCGGTGGCGCTCCGTAGCATATTCGGTGAGCAGGATAGCTGTCTTGGCCAGTAGTCCGATGAGCATGATAAGACCCGTCTGCATGTAGATGTTGTTCTCCAAACCCCACATCTGCGAGAACAGGAAGCTACCCAGCAAGCCGAAGGGGACGCTCAGAATGACTGCCAGGGGGATGAACAGGCTCTCGTAAAGGGCGCAGAGGATGAGGTAAACGAAAACAATGACGATGAAGAAGATGACAGCCGTCATTGAAATTGAAAAGTGAAAAGTGAAAAGTGAAAAATTTAAACCGTCGGAAAGGGAGGCTTCCTCGCGGGACATACCGCCAAACTCGTAGCCGTAGCCCTCGGGGAGCACCTTGGCAGCTGTCCTACGGATGGCTTCGATGGTCTGGCCGCTGCTGTACCCGTCGGCAGTCTGACCCATTACGGCAATGCTGCTGAACAGGTTGAAGCGGTTCAGGCCCTCGCTGCCATAGACGCGCTCCATGGTGATGTACTGGGTGATGGGAATCATCTGGCCGCTCTCGCTGCGGACACGCATATTGGAGAGCGATTCCCGGTCCAGACGGAACTCGGGCGAAGCCTGTACAATCACACGATAGAGCTTGGTGAAGCGTGTCAGATTGCTGCTGTACGTGCCGCCCACATAGCCCGAGAGCACCTTCAGCACATTGTTGGGCGTTACACCGTCACGCTTGCAGCGGGCAGCATCCACCTCTACGCGGTACTGCGGATATTTGGTGTCGAAGGTGGTGAAGGCGCGGGAGATGGCGGGCTCTTGGTTCAGCGAGTCAATCAGTACGCGGGTGTAGCGCATCAGGTCTTCTATCTTGCCGCCCTTGCGGTCCTGAACATGCAGCTCGAATCCGCTGGTAGCTCCGTAGCCTGAAATCATGGGACGGGTGCTGACTCTGATCTGAGCCTGCGTGATGTCTGCCGTGCGGCGGTATATCTCGTCAATGACGGAGTTGATATCGTCACCCTTTGCCTTGCGATCGTCCCAGTTCTTCAGACGGATGTTGAAGGAGCCTGCCGAAGACGACTGGTCGAAAGTAGAACCACGACCGATGGTCATATTGTACAGGCGGAACTGCGGGATGTCCTTGATGCGCCGCTCCACCTCGCGTGTAATCCTGCCCGTCACCGCCATGCTGGTACCGGGGGCACACTGCACGTTGACGTTGATGGAGCCCATATCCTCGTTGGGCACAAAGCCCGTCTTCGTTGTCTTGAGCATATAGCCCAGCAGGATGCAGACCGCCACCACCGACACCCAGGGCAGCCACCTGTTGCGGAAGATGCGCAGCACACCGCGCTGATACTTGCCGACGACACGATGGAAGCCCACATTGAACGCCTCATGGAAACGGGCCGAGAAGCTGGTGTCACCCTCCCTGCGGGGATGCAGCATCAGGGCACAGAGGGCGGGCGAAAGGGTCATAGCATTGATGGTGGAGATAACAACCGCTATGGCCATCGTCACACCGAACTGCGTATAGAACACGCCCGTGGTGCCGCCTACAAAGCAGACGGGGATGAAGACGCTCATGAACACAATGGTAGTGGTGACAAGGGCCGAGGTCAGTCCCTTCATGGCATCAACGGAAGCCAGATAGGAAGACTTGTACCCCTCGTCGAACTTGGCCTGCACGGCCTCTACCACCACAATGGCATCATCTACCACTGTGCCAATCACCAGCACCAGGGCAAAGAGGGTGAGCAGGTTCAGGCTGAAACCGATAAAGTAAAGCACGGCAAAGGTACCTATCAGGCTGACCACAATGGCCAGCGAGGGGATGAAGGTACTCTTGAGGTCCTGCAGGAAGATATAGACCACCAGCACCACCAGGAAGATAGCCTCGACCAACGTACGCACTACATTATATATACTGGCATCCAGGAAGTCCTTGGTGCTCATCACATCTACCAGTTCCATACCGGGGGGCAGCTCCTTCTTTATCTCCAGAGCCGTCTCATCGATGCGCTTGATAATCTCGTTGGCATTCGAGCCAGGCGTCTGGGCTATCATACAGTTGGCACCCGCATGTCCGTTGGTACTGTTCTGGATGGTGTAGTTCTGGATGCCCAGCTCCACACGCGCCACATCCTTCAGACGCAGCACACTGCCGTCGGGCAGGGACTTGATGACAAGGTTCTCATAGTCGTGCTCCTCCTCGTAACGGCCCCTGTACTTGAGCACATACTGGAAAGTGTTCTCCGAATCGGCCCCCAGCGTACCCGTGGGTGCCTCGATGTTCTGCTCGCCCAGCACATTATCTATATCAGAGGGCATCAGACCGTAGGAAGCCATCCGCAAGGGGTCGAGCCAGATGCGCATACTGTAGCTGGCACCCCAGATGTTAACCTCGCCAACACCTGGCACACGGGACAGACGCGGCTCGATGTTAATCTTCATGTAGTTGGTCAGGAAGTCAGTATCGTAGGCATCCGTGGGGCTGTAGAGCGAAAGGCTCTTGATGTTGCTGGTCTGGCGCTTGCGCACCGTCACGCCGCTTCGGGTCACGTCGGCAGGGAGCTGTCCCTGAGTCGAAGCCACACGGTTCTGCACGTTCACCATCGCCATATCGGCATCGGTTCCCTGCTTGAAGAAAATACTGATGCTACCCGACCCCGTATTGGTGGCCGAGGAGGTCATGTACATCATGTTCTCCACACCGTTCAGGCTCTCTTCCAAGGGGATGATAACGCTCTTCTGCACCGTCTCGGCATTGGCACCCGTGTAATTGGCACGCACACTGACGGTAGGGGGAGCTATCTCAGGGAACTGCTCAATGGGCAGTTGCAACAATCCTATCAGTCCCAATACAACGATGAATACTGAGATTACGCCTGAAAGAATAGGTCTGTCTATGAAAGTTTTTGGTGTCACAACAAATTATCAATTATCCATTATCAATTGTCCATTGTCACCTCAACCCCCTCCTTGAGCAACCCAGCTCCTTCGGCAATGATGACATCACCTTCCGCCAAGCCGCTTTCCACAATGTAGCTCTTGCCGTCATCCAAAGGAGCCACCCTGATTTCCGTCTGTGCTGTCTTGCCATCTATCACCCGATAGACGAAGACCTTGTTCTGCAACTCGAAGGTGGCTGTCTGCGGAATCACTATCACCCCATTACGGATGGTGGAAACTACTACCGTACCTGTGCCGCCATTGCGTAGCAGATGGTCTTTGTTAGGAAATACAGCACGCATGGAAACAGCTCCTGTACTGACATCCACAATACCGCTCACCGCATCTACCCTGCCCCGCTCACTGTATTCCTTGCCGTTGCTCAGAAGCAGCGACACGTCGGGCATTCCCTGCATGAACTTCTCCAAACTGCCGTATTGCATGGTCAGGTCGGTTACCTCGCGCTCACTCAGGCTGAAATAGACCCACATCTCGCTGTCATCACACACCGATATCAGCGGCTCGCTGATGTTGCTGCTTACCAGAGCCCCCACATGATAGGGAATCATGCCAGCCACACCGCTTACGGGACTCTTTACCACCGTGTAGCTGAGGCTGTTGCGGGCATTGGCTACCTGAGCCTGGGCCTGAGCAACCTGGGCCTGAGCAGACAGCAATGCCTGCCGGGCGGTCTGCAAGTCATAGTCGCTTATCACCTGCTGGGTACGCAGTTCCTTTTTACTGTCATAACTAAGCTGTGCGGTTGTCTCGACAGCCTTGGCCGACTTCAAGGCCGCCTCTGCCGTATTAAGTGCAGCCAAATAAGGCACCTGGTCAATGATAAAGAGCGTCTGCCCTTTGTGAACCTTCTGCCCCTCGGCTATCAGAATCTTAGTGATAAGTCCGCTTACCTGTGGGCGTACCTCCACTATCTCGCGTCCCTTCATGGTGGCACTATAGCCCACCTTCACGGCCTGACTGGTTCGTTCCACCTTCATGGTTTTGTAAACAAGCGCTGATTTTTCTTGCTTCTTTTCCTGGCAGGAGGCAAATACTAAAAGGGCCAGAACAATAGGCCAAACGGTCTTCCTTATCATATTGAATGGTATATGCAAATTGACGGGGACAAAGTTACAATTAAGTGAGCGATAAACAAAATAAATCCGGAATTTATTTTTTTTCCGAATGAAAGTAAGTTAGAGACAGTGTTTCAAAGTTACGATAAAAAACCAAAACGAAAACTTTTTTCATTTCCGAATGAGAGTAGTCAATCTTCGCCAGTTCAAATAAAGAAAAAAGAATCCTATATATCCCTATTTTTTCTCACTTTTTTGTATCTTCGCACCCAGAATAATAAAAAACATATCCAATGAAGAAAGTTTTATTCGTTATGGCATTGTTATTTGCCAGTAACACAATGCAGGCAGCAGAGAAAACGCTGCACCAGTTGCAGCAGGAGTTTGTGGATTTGCGCTTCGGCATGTTCATCCACTTTAACATCCCTACCTTCTCACCGGAAGACTGGCCAGACCCTGACCAGCCTGTATCGACTTTCAACCCAACCCGACTGAATTGCCATCAGTGGGCCTTGGCTGCTAAGGGGGCAAATATGTCATACGGCTGTCTGACCACCAAGCACCACAGCGGTTTCTGCATCTGGGACACCAAGACTACGGATTACAATAGCATGAACTCGCCCGTTCATAAAGATGTTGTGCGCGAATACGTTGATGCCTTCCGCAGCGAAGGCCTGAAAGTGATGCTCTATTACAGCATTCTGGACACGCATCATCGCATACGTCCGGGGCTTATCGATACCAAGAAACAGACAGCGCTGATAAAGGCGCAATTGACGGAACTGCTCAGTAACTATGGCGAGATAACAGCCCTTATCATCGATGGATGGGATGCTCCTTGGTCGCGTATCAGCTATGAGGATATTCCCTTCGCTGAAATCTACCAGCACATCAAGAGCCTGCAACCCAACTGCCTGGTAATGGACCTGAATGCAGCGAAATACCCACGCGAGGGGCTATTCTATACCGACATCAAATCTTACGAGCAGGGTGCCGGCCAGAAGATTAACACCACAGAAAATCAACTGCCCGCCCTTGCCTGTCTTTCTATCCAACGCACATGGTTTTGGAAGGAAAGTATGCCTACCGACAAGCTAAAGGATGTGAACTGGCTGGTAAAGGAGAACATTGTGCCATATAATAATGCGTACTGCAACTTCATCCTGAACGTGGCTCCCAACCGCGACGGCCTGATGGATGACAACGCCGTGGAGGCACTTAAGCAGATTGGCAGTATATGGAAGAACGAAGGTCCTACGCAACCCATTCCCAACAGCGAGTCGCCTATCATTCAGACGAACATCGCCAAGCACCGACCCACGGAATACAGTTGGAGCTACGACTATGGCATCGGCGACTTTGCCAACAACGACAACTTCTCTGATGCATGGACTTCCCACCCTCTGATAAGGGAGCCTTGGTGGGAAGTGTCGCTCGACAGGAAGCGTGCTTTCGACCGTATCACCATCCTGGAACAGCAGGCAGATGCCATTCAGGAATACCGACTGGAATACCTGAACGGCAAGACGTGGACCACGCTCTTTGAGGGTCAGGCCGCTCCCGGACGACTGAAACAGCACACCTTCCCCGCCGTAAAGGCCGAGAAGGTGCGTATCACTGTACTTCGTCACCAAGGAACGGTAAAGATTGCCGAATTCGGTGTTTATGCTGTTTTATAATTCGTTTTGTAATGGCTTGGCTTCTGCCCTAAAAGGACGACCAAAGCGATAACTTCCTCTTAACTTCTTTTCTTAAAGTAGTCGTTGTACATCTTTATGCCAAACACGATGCAACTACAAGTACAGGTAACAAGGTTGGTAAGGAACAGCGACCACAAGATGCTGGGCTGGTGGAGCAATCCCTGCAGCATAAAGGCAAAGGAACCCACTGCCATCATCAGGAAGGTGGGTAGCGCAATACCGTCCGTATTGCGTGTGCGGATGGTGGTAAAAGCCTGGGGCAGATAGCCCAATATCATGCTAATGGTAGCAACCCAGCCGCATATATTAAAAACAAGCCCTTGTTCCATAATGAATAAATTGAAAGTTTGTGGGGGACAAAGGTACGATTAAGCAAGAGAAAAAACAAGATTCCCTTGAGTTTTTTCGAACGTGAGCATCTTCAGCGATAGCCTAAGGTACAAAATAGCAGCCGATATCATCTCAGAGTGCATAGAGAACATCGCTTTTAAATAAATATGGTGAATATTTCAGAGAAAACGAAGAATAATTCGAAATATTGCATATCTTTGCAGGCAAAAGCATGCGTATAAATCCAATACCAAAACATAAGCTTATGAAAATAAAACCAACCCTAACGACATTGCTGCTCACGATGACCACTGGCCATTGGGTGCACCGCAGTTGGCGCGTATTGTTTCTGCTCGCAATCTTCAATTGTCAATTATCTATTGTCAATTCAGTAAAGGCCCAGCAGGAAAATGCCGCCTTCTACATCTATCAGAACGACGGACACTTTGACGGCTTCTTTTACGACGAGGTGTTGAAAATGTCGTATTCCAAGACGGATACCGCCGGTGTGGAGTATGATGTTTTCGTTACCCAAGAGATTGTTACCGCTGACTCCACCTACCGCATCATGCTCTCGGCCATCGATTCTGTGGGATTCGTGCAGCCGGAGGTGAAGTACAACCCAAGGGTATATATCAAAGGAATACAGGATCCGTATTTCTATTGGGAGTTTGTGTCTTCGATTTATCAGAATGAGGTGGATGTTTATGCAATCGAGTTTAGAAAGGATATAGACGAGGGCTACATATACGACCCACAGACAGATGAATTTATTAAACGTCCGCTTCCGAAAGTCGGTGATGTGTTTGTAGATTTCGGCACAGACTACGATCTAAACTCTGGCTGGAGCGGTAAGATAATTAGCCTTACCCGCGATTATGAAGGCTGCGAGGGACATTTGGTGGCCATCTGCAAGCCCCTGGAAGACATTACCGACATTTTTCGGCAGTATGTCTGTGTGGAGGAGTACGACCACGACCGACAAGGGAATCTCGTGCGCCGGCGAGTGGCAGGAAGACCGGATCTTAACGTAGGGTATTTCCCAAAGAGAGCAAGCGGAAAGTTTAGCGGCGATGTGTTTAGGTTCGGTCTAAACGGACACATCCCTCTATATGACCAAGATGACCTGAGCGTTTCTATTGACCCGAGTCTCGAAGGCAAGGTAAACGTGAAGGTTGATTGGAACATTCCCTTTATCGGCACCAAGTATGTTGGCATTACCACCCGTCTGGACCTGGGTATGCAATTGGGCATTACGGTTGACGGAAAGCTGACCGAAACGAAGAAAGGCGGGTATTGCGACTTCGCCACTATTCCGCTGCCAGCCACGACTCCTATTCTTGTCCTTGACTTAGGTCCTGATATGTTTATCCGAGGACAGGCTGATCTTAAGTTCTCTGTTGCCTCGCCAAAAGCAGAAGGCAGTATCTGGTGCAAGGTGGAGATTAAGGACTGGTGGCCGTCGTTCTCGTGTGGAAAGGGCAAGTCCGGTCCCGGGGAAGAAGAATCGTCGGCATCAGGGGCTCAGAACAGCTCCGCCAAATTGGAACTGAGCGGATGGCTGCAGGCGGGTTGCAACTTTCCCATGAAGATTGCCAGCCTGCCTGTCCTGAAGAAAATCTTCAACGCCTCCATTGGCGGAGAGTGGTTCATCGGTCCGAAGGTGTCGGGTTCCGTGTCGCTTGATGTGGGGTCGCTCATAGATAACTTGGACAACGGTGACAATGACTATTACAGAAATTGTGCAACGCTCTACAATCTACTGAAAGACACAAAATTAAGCATGTCGCTGTGTGATGCAGACTTCGAGATTTCTGCTGATGTGCAGTCTGCCTTCAGTCCCAGAAAGAAATGGACGATGGCTGACGGCACGATGAGTATCTTCCCAGCCTTCGAAGCCGGTTTAGCCCCGGAGTTCGTCGATTATACCGAATATACTGAGCATCGCTTACTCGGAGACTCCATGATGATGTGTCAGATTCTGGCATTCCGTCCATCGGGCAATGTGTTCAAATCAGTTCCCATCGGGACATATAATAACACCGTCGATATAAGTATTAATGATATACAGTTACGTCCCAGAAATTATTCCACGCTCGACAATCTGATAGATTTGCCGAAGAGTGAATGGGCGGAATGCATTATCCCTTATAATAAAGGTCGTGTTTCCTGTGCAAACGGAAAATTCAAGGTAAGACCTTTCGTCGGATTTATGAATCGTTTCATTCCTGTTCCCGATGTTCGGACATTCGTTCACGGAGCATTTATGGAATTGGCGAACAATGACATAGAATATGATTACGACGGCTCTACCATTAATAAGCCATGCATCATATTAGATACCAACTGCACCGAGCTGAAGCCTACACCTAAAAGATGCTACCCCGGTATTCTTATAGAGCAGGTCGAATGGAAAGATTACGAACCACCGCGACTGAGTGGCAACCAGGTTGTATGCACGGCATGGAAGAATCTGTCGCCAATCGATACCATCAAAGTTCAATGGGGTTTTGTCGGAATCAATTATATCCATGAGGAAATGGGCATAACGGAGCCAATGTATATAAATCTCAGTATATTGCCAAACCCTGTTGACTGCCCTGCAAAAACACGTTTAAGCATCGGTTTTTTAAATTATAGTTATTTAGGAACGCGGTATCGTGATGCAAAGGTGACTCGCAATGGCGATATTTTCCATGTTTCGGTAAATGAATCGTCTGTCAACTTATCGTTTGACTTAGTGCCGAGAACTGACAAAACATGGGTTGTCACTAATGGAAACTTTAGTTTAAAAGATTATGGGTCGAATGTGGATAGTAGTAAATACTCTTATGAAGATGTCGCCCGTATAAGCGACAACGAATTCTCTGACAACGTACCAAAAAATATAGAATGGAGGTATGGAGATCCCGGATTCAATTTCTCGTTTCCCGTTCATGGCTCTGTTTATGACGAGAATGGCAAATTCCTACAGAGCTTTACCGATAACGTCACGCTGAACGTTTTCATGTACTTCCAGGAATACATCAACGAACACCCAGACGAGTTTGAGTAAGCTTCTGACTCACGAGTGCAAATGTGATTCACCAGAGGCGATGTGGATGAACGGGAACATAACATAAAGACGGCAAAATAGGAAGAATATTACAAAGGAGCACCTGATGTGGGTGCTCCTTTTTTTATAAGGAATTAATCTGTTTAATCCGTTGGTATTTACTCCTCGCTCTCCTTTTTTACGGCGCGGAAATTAGTCAAATCCTCTACCTGGAAGGCCTTGATGTAAGCGCTCTTACCAAGTACATCCTCCTCCGTCATGCGAACATATACGTTGGCACTCTTCTCGAAGAGTTCAGGAGCCTTAGCTGCATCACGGATGATGAGCAAGCTCATGACGAGCTCGGCTGTCATATCGTACAGACGACGGGCAAGGAAGTCCTGTGCGTCCTGATTCTCAAGACTCTTAACGTATGCGAGAGCATCTTCATACACAGGAATGAGTTTCTCTACACGCTCCAACAGGGCGGAAGCAAATTTTTCACTTTTCACTTTTCCCTTTTCACTCTCCAACATCTCCTTAATGTTGTTGAGCATAGTGCCGTTGGTGATGTAGCGAATGGCAGCTACAACCTGCAACTGGGTGGTACCCTCGTAGATAGAGAAGATACGGGCATCGCGGAAAAGGCGCTGGCTCTTGTACTCCATGATGAAGCCTGAACCACCATGGATAGAGATGGCATCGTAGGCATTCTGGTTGGCGTACTCAGAGTTCATACCCTTGGCCAGTGGCGTGAAGGCATCAGCCAAACGCTTGTAGGTCTTGCACTCCTGCTTCTCCTCGGGTGTGAGTTTGCGGTCGCGCTCGATATCCTCAAGACACTTGTAGATATCCACATAGCAGGCTGTCTCGTAGAGCAACGAACGACCAGCATCAAGTTTGGCCTTCATGCGGCTGAGCATATCATAGACAGCGGGAAAGTTGATAATCTTGTCACCGAACTGCTGACGCTCCTTGGCGTAAGCAAGACCCTCGTTGTAAGCCTCCTGCTCAACACCTACCGACTGTGCAGCGATACCTAAGCGGGCACCGTTCATCAGAGCCATCACATACTTGATAAGACCTAACTTGGTGCTTCCGCAGAGCTCTGCTTTGGCGTTCTTATAGGTGAGCTCACAGGTAGGTGAACCGTGAATACCCAGCTTGTGCTCAATGTGACGGACATTCACACCGCCCTGACGTTTGTCGTAGATGAACATAGAAAGACCACGTCCGTCCTTGGTACCCTCCTCAGAGCGGGCCAGCACAAGGTGGATATCGCTATCACCGTTGGTAATGAAACGCTTCACACCATTCAGACGCCAGCAGTTCTCCTTCTCATCGAAGGTGGCTTTCAGCATCACGCGCTGCAGGTCGGAACCGGCATCAGGCTCGGTCAAGTCCATACTCATGCCCTCACCTGCACAAACGCGGGGAATATACTTCTGGCGCTGTTCCTCGCTACCGAACTCATACAGCGTGTCAATACAGCTCTGCAATGACCAGATGTTCTGGAAACCGGCATCTGCAGCCGAAATCATCTCAGAGAGCATTGAGAATACTGCGTTAGGCAGATTCAGGCCGCCGTAACGGCGAGGCATTGATACACCCCACAAACCAGCCTTACGGGTGGCGTCGAGGTTCTCGTAAGTTTTAGAGGCGTAGATCATACGACCATTCTCGAGGTGTGGACCTTCGAGGTCGACGCTCTCAGAGTTTGGCTCGATGATATTGGCAGCCACGTCGCCAGTGATGTCGAGAATCTGCTTGTAGTTCTCGATGGCATCGCCCAGGTCAACGGGAGCGTAGTCATATTCTTTCGCATCAGCGAAACCCTTTTCTTTCAGCTCAACGATACGAGCCATAAGGGGATGGTTCAAGTAGAACCCGATCTCAGGATGATCGCTATAATAATTCATGTTATGAAGCCCCCCTCTTATCCCCCCCAAAAAGGGGGGAGGCCGCAACAGGGGCGTGGGCCAGTGTTTATCCTCTCCTCCCCTTTATGGGGGAGGTTGGGAGGGGGCTTTTATTTACTATTCTGCTTATAATACTTGATGAGTTTGGGAACGACCTCCTCGACGGTACCGACAATCACGTAGTCGGCAATCTTGTTGATAGGTGCATCGGGGTCGCTGTTGACACTGATGATGATACCAGAGTCCTGCATACCGGCGATGTGCTGAATCTGACCAGAAATACCGCAGGCAATATAGACCTTGGGATGAACGGTGACACCTGTCTGACCAATCTGACGATCGTGGTCCAACCAGCCTGCATCAACGGCAGCACGAGAACCGCCAACCTCACCATGAAGCACCTTAGCCAACTGGAACAGCAGGTCGAAGTTCTCCTTACACCCCATACCATAACCTCCGGCAACCACAATGGGAGCGCCTTTCAGGTTGTGCTTGGCAGCCTCCACGTGGTGGTCGAGCACCTTCACTACGAAAGCCTCGGGGCTGACATACTTGCTTACCTCAGGATATACGACCTCCTTGCGGCACTCGCCATCGTAGAGGGCCTTCTGCATCACGCCAGAGCGGACAGTAGCCATCTGAGGACGGTGGTCGGGGTTCACGATGGTTGCCACGATGTTACCACCAAAGGCGGGACGAATCTGATAGAGCAGGTTCTCATATACCTTATTGTTCTTCTTATCCTCATACGGACCAATCTCCAGTTCTGTGCAGTCAGCAGTCAAGCCAGAGGTGAGTGATGACGATACGCGTGGACCAAGGTCGCGACCAATCACGGTGGCACCCATCAGACAGATCTGGGGCTGCTCCTCCTTGAAGAGGTTCACAAGAATATCGGTGTGAGGAGCTGAGGTGTAGGGGAACAGTTCGGGGGCGTCGAACACAAACAGTTTATCGACACCGTAAGGCAGAATCTGGTCCTCAACCTTGCCCTTGATGTCTGTGCCGGCAACAATGGCATGGAGCTCAACCTTCAGTTCATTGGCGAGCTTGCGACCCTTGGTCAGCAGCTCCTGAGATACCTCTTGTACCAGAGTACCTTCAATTTCGCAATATACAAATACGTTATTCATATTCTTAATTTACGATTTTACTATCCAATAATCTTCTCGTCCAACAATTCTTTGATCATTCCCTCGATATCAGCATCAGAAGCCGTCAAAGTCTTCGACTCCTTAGCCTGGAACACAATGTTCTTGATGGCCTTTACCTTGGTAGGTGAGCCACTCAGACCGCACTGGTTTACATCGCCATCCACGTCGGCCACACTCCACTGGTTCAGTGTCAGCTCAGGGCGCTCGTCATACAGATAGTCGTATGGCGTACCCTCGGCAGGACGCTCCATCGGACATGTTGCACGTTTGTACTTCATCACCAGCTTGGCATTCTGGGGACGACAGGGGGCTGCACTTCCGTTAACGGTAATAACTACTGGCAGCGGAGCCTCTACAGTCTCCACACCACCGTCGATGACACGCTTGATGGTCGCCTTACCGTCCTTAACACTGAGCACCTCCTCTGCGTAAGTAACCTGGTTCAAGCCCAGCTTCTGAGCCACCTGAGGACCCACCTGAGCGGTATCACCATCGATAGCCTGACGCCCACCGATAACGATATCCACGTCGCCAATCTTCTTGATGGCAGTAGCCAGCGCGTAAGAAGTAGCGAGGGTATCAGCACCGGCAAACAGGCGGTCGGTCAACAACCAACCGGTATCAGCACCTCGATAAAGTCCCTGACGGATAATCTCACCTGCACGTGGAGGCCCCATCGTGAGGATTCCTACTGTTGAGCCTGGGTTCTGCTCCTTCAGACGAAGGGCCTGCTCCAGGGCGTTCAAATCTTCCGGATTGAAGATGGCGGGCAGGGCAGCACGGTTTACGGTGCCTTCGGCAGTCATTGCGTCCTTACCCACGTTTCGGGTGTCTGGCACTTGCTTGGCCAGCACAACAATCTTTAAAGCCATATTAAATATAATAATGTATTTATTTTACCCAAAAAGCAACGCCTTTTCAAGAAAGGCGCTGCAAAGTTACACATTTTTTGCAAAAGTGTGCAATTTATGTCATAAAAAGATTGTTAATTGGGTTGTTTGGCTTTTTATTTACGCCCCACTTTGTTATAGTAACCGCTACATTCATTTTTTCATTCTTTCATTTTTTCATTCTTTCATTGCTATATCATAGGTATATCGTAGCTATATCCAAGCTATATCCAAGCTATATCGTTTTTTCCTTGCTTAATCATATCTTTATTAATAAAAAATGGCTGCCCTTTCTGTTAATTAATGTTATTTCTGCAAATTTTTCAGGTACTATGTATTGCAAGGTACTAATATTTAGCATACCTTTGCTTTCGCTTAAGCATAAAACACGTTTTAAACCTCAAAAAACACAAAGATTATGAATAGCAAATGTTTTTATTTATCCCAGTCAATATCAAAAGTCTTGAATCATGGATGTTAACAATGCAAAATCACAGATGCGCAAAGGAATGCTGGAGTACTGCATTCTCCTTCTCCTAAAGCGGCAAGCTGCTTACGCTTCCGATATTATCCAGCAATTGAAAGAAGCAGATTTGCTGGTGGTGGAAGGTACACTATACCCGCTGCTTACGCGCCTTAAAAAGGACGGTCTGCTTGCCTACGAATGGCAGGAAAGTACACAAGGACCGCCTCGCAAGTATTACTGTCTGACTGCCGACGGTCTGCAGTTCCTCACAGAACTGGACCTTGCCTGGAGTGAAATTGAAAGGACGGTATCTGTACTCAAACACACAAAAATATAAAAACCCGAAAAAACAGAACAATGAAAAAGAATATCACAATCAATCTATGCGAGCGTCTTTTTTCAATAGATGAGGATGCCTACGAGATGCTCTCTACCTATGAGCAGTCGCTTCGGAATTATTTCCGTTCCCACGAAGGCGGCGAGGAAATTGCCGAAGACATTGAGGCACGAATCGCGGAGCTACTGGACGAAATAAAAGCACAGGGCACAGAAGCCATTAATATTAATCATGTTACAGAGATTATCCATCGTCTGGGCAAACCTGAGGAGATGGACAGTCTCTCCCCTGACCCCTCTCCCGTTGGCGAAGGGAACAATAAAGAGCAAACATTCACTAACAGCGCGGCTCTCCCCTTTGGAGGAGCTGGGAGAGGAACCAAACGCCTTTATCGCGACCCTTACGATAAGAAGCTGAGCGGTGTACTCTCTGGCTTTGCTGCTTACTTTGGCGGTGATGTACTGTGGTGGCGTATAGGCTATGTAGGAGCCGTACTTCTTTGCTTTTTTGGTTCAACCTTTAACTTTCTCTGGTGGTTACCGGGCCATCATTTCTATTTTAACATCGAGTTCTGGGGATTTGCTCTCATCATTGCCTACATTGTATTGTCTATACTGATGCCCGTAGCATGGAATCCCGAAGACCGCTTGCGTATGAAAGGCAAGGAGATTAATCCGCAGAATCTGGCAGAGGAAGTAAGCCAACCACAAACCGTACAAGAGCCGGCTGAAGGGCAAAAAGGCTGTATCGGTGGTTTTTTCTTTATACTGGGGACACTTTTCCGTTGGTGCATTTACGCTTTTGGCGCATTCATTGCCGTAATAAGTATAATAGGGATTATTATCCTTTTGGCAGGATGTTTTATGTCGCATGAAACATGGGAAACAATTTTTGGTCACAATGACTTTTTCTGCTCGCCAGAATATCTTGCCATCGAGCCGATGTTGAAGATTCCGCTCGGCATCTTTGTTGTTTCAGGTTTGCTTTTCCTTGGCATTACTGCATACACCATTATCCATAGCCTGCTAAATGAGTTCAAACAGATGCCGCCTATGTCGTATCGTCAGCGTATTATCATGCTTATGATGTGGATTGTGGGACTTGTTACAGTAGGCTCTTCTGTGGTCTATTGTGGTCCTAAGATTGATAAGGCGGAAAATGAATACCACAAAAGAATTGGGGAGGAATGGGATGTTCGCGACCGTAAAGAGAATACTCATGACGGCATCTACATTCAAGCGCAAGAATGGGAATTCTTGCAGGACAACGGATGGCGTATCCTTAAGGCCGATGGCTGCAATGACCGTTTCACAACAAAGGGCCAGTATTTGACCGACGACAGTGATGTGCGCTATCTGGACTGCTACGACAACCATCATCGCCAACGCTATCGCGCTGAGCGGACTGACACCCTCCAACCCGGCACCTATCAGCTCACCTGCGCTGCCCGTGCCGACGGTACTGGAGCCTTTATCTACGCTATCTTAGGTGATGGACAGCCTCAGTTCAAAGAGATTCCTGCCACGGGCGATACGGGTGGCGATATCTGGGTAAAGGCGGACAGATTCGTACGTTACCACAGAGATATAGCCATTCCCTCAGACTCTGTTGCCTATGGTAATTACCAATGTGAATTGGCGGAGGCGAACGACCATAAAGGCTACGGCTGGAACCGTATCATTTTCGAGTCCATTCGTATCACCAAGCCCACCATACTGCGTTATGGCCTTACCTCAGACAACACTTTTACACGTCATACCTGGTTGGGGCAGTGGTTCTCCGCTACCGACTTTGAAATAACCCTCGTAGAGGAAGCTAAGATACCGATAAGAGAGGAGCTGCAGGACACTTCTAAAGTGCATAAAGGCAGAATAGTGATTGTCCGTTCAGGCGAAACACTGGCAACAATCGCAAAGCGTTATCACACTACCGTAAAAGAATTGTGTCGTCTCAATCATCTGAAATCCAGTTCCCCGCTCCATCAAGGACAGAAGTTAAGGGTAAGGTAAATAATTGATGACATAAGCTCCCGCGTTTCTCAACGTGGGAGTTTTTATATCAAAACTATCGATGCTGTTAAAAAAGTGCATACTTTGTGCGGAGTTTGCAAAAATTGTAATATCTTTGTGGCGGGAAACAAACAATAACTCATTATGAAGAAAAGCATTGCGTTGGGACTGCTGACCGTTTTCACGCTGCAAATGACGGCTCAGGTAAGACTGGCAGACGCTCAGGGAAACGCTTTCCCTTTGGTGAATGGAAAAGAGAAAGCCGTAATCTGCTATGATAAGAGCGACGCGCTGGTAGTAGAGCGTAGCGCCCGAATGCTGGCCGAGGACGTGGCATGCGCTACCGGCACTCAGCTAAAGGTTCAGCAAGGCACGAATGGTGCCACATACGCTATTATAGCAGGGACCGTCGGTCAGAGCCAGACCATAGACCTGCTAACAAAGACTGGCAAGATTGACACCACAGGACTGACAGGAACCTGGGAACGCTATCATGTGGAAATGGTGAAAAGTCCCCTGAAAGGTGTTAAATGGGCTATCGTGGTTGCCGGAAGCGACCGCCGGGGAACAGCTTATGGTATTCTCTCCATTAGCAGGGCAATAGGTGTCAGTCCCTGGCGCTGGTGGCTGGATGCTCCCACCCCCAAACGCCCCGCATGTACGTTACAGGTAAACAGCTTCACTTCGCGTACTCCCAGCGTCCGCTACCGTGGCGTGTTCATCAATGACGAAGACTGGGGGCTCCTGCGCTGGGCAAAACGTAACTATGAGAAGGAGAGGGGGAACTTCGGCCCCCGCACCTATGCTGTGGTGTGCGAACTGCTGCTCCGTCTGAATGCCAACTACCTGTGTCCTGCCATGCACGAAGCTTCCCTGGCTTTCCATCAGGTACCTGAGAACCGCCTGGTTGCCGATACCTTTGCCATTGTCATGGGCTCCAGCCACTGTGAACCGCTATTGCTGAATACTGCCAGTGAATGGAACAAGGAAAAATACGGTGCATGGGATTACATCAACAACCGCAAGGGAGTAGATAGCGTGCTGAATGCCCGTGCACAGGAACTGGCACCGTTCGAGAATGTCTATACGCTGGCTTTGCGCGGCCTTCATGACGTGGCTATGGCAGGCGGGAACGATATGACAGAGCGCAGGAACACCATGCAGGCTGCCTTGGCTGCGCAACGGCAGATGGTGGCCAAAGCTACCGGCAAAGCTCCGGAAACCATTCCGCAGGCTTTTACGCCTTACAAGGAAGTACTGGATGTCTATGACAAAGGCTTGCAGCTGCCTGACGATGTTACCCTTATCTGGCCCGATGACAACTACGGTTACATGAAACGTCTCTCCAGTCCCGATGAGCAGAAGCGTTCAGGACGCAGCGGCGTTTATTACCACGCCTCGTATCTGGGCCGTCCTCACGACCATCTGTGGATGAACACACAGTCGCCCTGCCACATGTACGAGGAACTGAAGAAGGCCTACGACCTAACAGCCGACCGCATCTGGCTGCTGAATGCAGGTGACATCAAATCATGTGAGTTTGCCGTTGACCTCTTCTTGGCTATGGCCTACGATTTGGACAGCTTCGACTACAACCGCTGCGCCGACTATCGGACAGAATGGACCTGCAACCTGCTGGGCGATGAGCACAGAGAGGTGTACAGGAACCTTTTCCGCAGTTTCTACCGACTGGCCTTCCAGCGCCGCCCCGAATGCATGGGATGGGGACAGGAATGGGCCAGTGACGACCATGCACGCGAGCAGAAGACGGATACCGAGTTCTCCCTGACAAACTATGGCGAAGCCGAAAAACGTCTGGCAGAATACCGCCGCATAGGCACCATTGCAGAGAATCTGCTAGCCAAGATGCGCGCAGAAAGGCGCAGCTGCTTCTATCAGGCCGTCTATTATCCTGTGAAGGGATGCGAGCTGATGAACCGCATGACCATAGGCGGACAGATGAACCGCTGGTATGCCCTGCAGAACCGGGCCGCCACCGCACAAGTGAAAGCTGAAGCCTTGCAATGCTACGATTCACTGCAAACCATCACCAAGGGCTATAACAGCCTTGAGAACGGCAAGTGGGAGCATATCATGAGCATGACGCAAGGTGTGACGGCCTCGTACTTCGAGAAGCCCGAACTGCGCGATGCAATACTCGCAGAGAATGCAAAACTGGGAGTGATAGCTGAGGGAGAATATGGCACACGCGGTCCCCGCAGTATGCAAACGCTACCCACCTTCAGTAAATACCTGCCTACGCGCACCTATTATATTGATTTGTACAATCAGGGAAGGGGAACCCTGGAATGGGAAGCCAAGGCCGGCAAGGAATGGATTCACCTAAGCCAGACAAAGGGCAGCACGGACTTACAGCAGCGCATTATGGTAAGTGTAGATTGGAACAAGGTTCCACAGGGTGATGAGGAAACGGGCATCATTACCCTGAGGGGCAATGACGGTGCAGAGCATTCCGTTATGGTCAGCGCATTCAATCCCTCCACACCATCGGCTGAGGAGCTGAAAGGCCTTTACATCGAAGACAACGGCGTTATATCAATCCCTGCTGCAGGCTTCATGCGCAAGAACGAAAATCAGGTAACCAAGATGACAGAGGTTCCCAATCTGGGATGCGAAGATACCATTATCATGATGGGCGACCCTGTGGTACCCCGTCAGAACAGCCGCGCTCGAAATGCGCCTTACCTGGAATACGACTTCTATACGTGGGAGCAGGGTATGGTGGATGTCTATACCTATGTAATGCCCACCTTCACCACCAGCATCGACCGCGGCTTTGCAGGACATGAGCGCACCAACATAGAGAACCATTACGGTGTACGGATAGATGACGGACTGCTCATGCACTGTGCTACAAACTCGTGGGAATATGCCCAACAGTGGTATGAAAGCGTACAGCGCAATGCCCGCATCAACAAATGTACGCTGTATGTCAAGAAGCCCGGTAAGCACACCGTCCGCATCACGTGCCAGGATCCCGGCACCATGCTCCAGAAGATTGTCATCGATTTGGGTGGCATGAAGCGCTCCTACATGGGACCAACCACCACATTATGTAATTAAAAGAAAGAATATGAAACTCACTTCTGCTACCCTTCTCTGCCTGGCATTGACTGTGCCGCTCGTGGCTCATACCCAAAGCACCCCAAAAAAGATTGTGGCCTACGTAACATCATGGTCACATGTAATCCCCGATCCGTTTGTAATGACACATATCAACTATGCCTTCGGAGGTGTAGGCCGTGACAGCATTAGCGTGTATGCGGATAACATAAAACGTATGCAGAGAATTGTCGAACTGAAAAAGAAGAACCCCAAGCTGAAGGTATTGCTCTCCGTAGGCGGTTGGAGACGGGGCAATTTCACCCCGATGGCAATGGACGAGGCGAAACGAAAGGCATTTGCCCGGTCGTGCCGCGATTTCTGTAAGAAATACGGACTGGATGGCATAGACGTGGACTGGGAGTTCCCCGGCAACAACTCCAGCAAGGAGGATTCCCCTCCCGACGAGAAAAAGAACTATACCCTGCTGCTGCGCGACCTGCGGGAGGCACTGGGCAACAAACTGCTGCTGACAATGGCATCGTCATCCACCCCCTCATATTACGACTATGCCAACTGCATCCAGTATCTGGACTTTGTGAACGTGATGACCTATGACATGTCAACAGCTCCAAACCACCATTCAGCCTTGTATCGGGGCGGAAAGGTCGGCAACGGGTGGAAGGTACAGACAGACGCCATAGAGATGCACATAAATGCCGGCATTCCCGTCAGCAAACTGGTGATGGGGCTTGCCTTTTACGGCAACAGCGGAAACGGCAGCCAAATATCGCTGCAGGCAATTAAGAATGGCATTGCCAGCGGCAAATGGAAAGACAACTGGGACGAGACAGCCAAAGTTCCCTACGTTACGGATGCCGAAGGGAAGTTTGCCTACGGCTACGACAACGAGCGTTCACTGACCATAAAATGCCAGTACATCATTCAGCAAAAACTTGCCGGTGCCATGTATTGGGAATATGCCAACGATGACAACGAGGGTACGGAACGCCGTACCGTGTATAAGGCTTTCTATAAGTAAATACCCGGACCGTATTTCTTCATCCGCCAGCCTGTAAAAGCGGGAGGGTTTGAATAGCCGGAAGTCCTTTACTTTATGCGTGAAAGCTTGAAGGGCTTCTTTTCGTCCAACTTGCCGGAAAGATATTTGCCGTCGTCGCTTAGGAGCATCGTGTCAAGTTCCTCTCCATCGTCCACGATAACCATATTGCCCGATACCGAGTACTTACCTTTCTGCGAAGGCATAAGTTTTAGGGCGGCCTGAATCAGTTTGCGCTTTGCCCAACCTACTTCGGCAGCTTTCAATACTTCGTCGTCTATTCTCGTGTCAACTTTCACTACCACGTTTGCCTCGTCCTTAAACGTTATGGTAACGGCAGTGCTCATGCCATCCCTCATAGCCTTTAACGTCTTCTGGGCTTTCTCAACCTCCTGTTCCATCTTGGCCTTTTCTGTATCTGTGAGCTTACGTTTTTTCTTCTCCTCGGCCTTCTTGATAGCATTGGTCTTTGCCTCGTTAATCTTACTGTCTGCGTCCTGAGTGAGTTCCTTCATTGTATCGCTCAGAATATTGGCATTGTGATAAACGCGACCAGTCAGGTCAGTTTGTGCCTGAATCGTCAAACCCACAAACATCAGCAGGGAAATAATGATATTTTTCTTCATGGAAAATAAATTTAACGCATCATTTTGGGACAAAAGTACGATTATTTGCTGAAATAACCATATTTTTGCAAAAAAAAGAAACCAAAACGAAAACTTATAAACACTATATATGAAACTTATTTATTTTCATGGTTTCGGCTCCTCGGGTGCCAGCGGAACGGTGGAGCATCTGCGCAACCTGTTACCCGAATACCAGGTGGTGGCACCCGACATTCCCGTAGATCCTGTGGAGGCCCTACCCTACCTGAAGCAACTCTGCCAGGATGAACAGCCGGACATCGTAGTGGGAACCAGCATGGGCGGTATGTATGCCCAGCAGATGCGAGGTTTTGTAAGAATCTGCATCAACCCCGCTCTGAACATGTCCACCATGAGCAGCGCACTTCACACAGGAGAACACAAATTCTTCAACGGACGGAAGGACGGACAGAAGACATTCCGCATTACACGGGAAATCATACAGCACCACAACCAGATGGAACGCCAGCAATGGAAAGACATCACTGACTGGGACCGCGAACACTGCTACGGACTCTTTGGCATACATGACACGGTGGTAAACACATACGACCTCTTCCATAAGCATTACCCACATGCCATCCGCTTCGACGGAGAACACCGCCTGAACGAGAAAGTGCTGCGCAAAGTGGTCATCCCACTCATTAAGGAACTGACCATGTAATTTACAATTCAACAATTTACAATATACAATTTATAACTTATGAGCGATTTACAATTTCACTCCCCTATTGGGGGAGCAGGGAGGGGGCTTAAGTTTATCAGTTGGAACGTAAACGGCCTGAGAGCCGTTGTAGGAAAGAACTTTAAGGAAGTGTTTGAGCAGTTAGATGCCGACTTCTTCTGCCTGCAAGAAACCAAGATGCAAGAGGGACAACTGGACCTCCAGTTCCCTGGCTACCAGTCGTACTGGAACTATGCCGAGAAGAAAGGTTACTCAGGCACGGCCATCTTTACCAGACACCAGCCCCTGAGCGTAACCTACGGAATAGGCATACAGGAACACGACACAGAGGGGCGTGTCATCACGCTCCAGATGCAGGACTTTTTCTTAGTCTGCGTCTATACGCCCAACAGTCAGGACGGCCTGAAACGCCTTGACTACCGTATGCAGTGGGAAGATGACTTCCGTGCCTATCTGCTCTCGTTAGATGCCCAAAAGCCCGTGATTGTCTGCGGTGACATGAATGTCGCCCATCAGGAGATAGACCTGAAGAATCCCAAGACCAATCATATGAATGCCGGCTTCACCGATGAGGAGCGCGAAAAGTTTACCCAACTCCTCGCTGCCGGTTTCACCGACACCTGGCGCACCCTGAACCCCGATGTAAAGGATGTCTATTCGTGGTGGAGCTACCGTTTCCAGGCCCGGGCCAAGAATACCGGGTGGCGTATCGACTACTGGCTGGTCTCCAACCGTCTCTTCCCCCAAGTCACCGATGCCAAGATTCACACAGAAATCTTAGGTTCCGACCACTGCCCTGTGGAGGTTGAAGTCGCACTGTAATTAAATAGCTACCATATACTATTCCTATGAAACTCAGAAACATCCTATTCTGCGCAACATTCGCGCTCACCACCCTGTCTGTTCAGGCACAAGAAAATATTATCACAGTAAACGCAAAGAAACTTGGTGCCACCATCCAGCCAACAATGTACGGCATCTTCTTCGAGGACATCAACTACGCTGCTGACGGCGGTCTATATGCCGAGCTGGTGAAGAACCGCAGCTTCGAGTTCCCCAATCCCTTCACAGGATGGGACATCTCCGGGCAGGTGACGTTGAGGAACGACGGTCCCTTTGACAAGAACCCCCACTATGTCCGTCTGTCTCCCTCGGGACACCGCGACAAGCACTCGATGATAGAGAACCACGGCTTCTTTGGCATCGGTGTGAAAGGTGGCGAAGAGTACCGTTTCTCTGTCTGGGCACGTGTGCCGGACGGCGGCAATGCCAAGATTTGGATTGATTTGGTAGATAATGCCACGATGGAGGAAGACCAGAAACTGGGCAACGCAGGAGTAGATATCAGTGGCAAGGAATGGAAGAAATACACTGCCATCATCAAGCCGAGACGTACCTTTGCCAAAGCTCACCTGCGTGTGTGGGGCGACGGCAAGGTGACGACTGACCTGGAACACATCAGCCTCTTTCCCGTGAAGACTTATAAAGGACACGAGAACGGGTTGCGTATGGACGTGGCACAGAAGCTGGAAGACCTGCATCCGGGCGTGTTCCGTTTCCCTGGTGGCTGCATCGTAGAGGGAACGGACTTGGCAACCCGCTACCAATGGAAGAATACTGTAGGCCCCGTTGAAAACCGCCCACTGAATGAGAACCGCTGGCACTACACCTTCACCCAGCGTTACTTCCCCGATTACTTCCAGAGCTATGGCCTCGGCTTCTTCGAGTACTTCCAGCTCTCTGAGGAGATTGGTGCCGAACCGCTGCCCGTACTGAATGTGGGAATGGCCTGTCAGTACCAGAATGGTGACGATGCACACGCCCCAGCCACCAAGGAAGGTCTGCAGCAGTTCATTGACGACTGCATAGACCTCATAGACTTTGCCAACGGTGACCCTGCCACCAACCAGTGGGCAAAACTTCGTGCCGACATGGGACATCCCGAACCCTTCAACCTGAAATTCCTGGCCATCGGAAACGAGCAATGGGAGAAGCCTTTCTTTGACCGACTGGCTATCATCGCTCCCGAGGTTCGCAAGGTGCATCCCGAAATAAAGCTTATCGGTACCAGCGGCCCCAACGCAGAGGACGACCACTTCCGCAACGGATGGAAGGCGATGCGTGAGTTGAAGGCCGACCTGGTAGATGAACATTTCTATCGTGATATTCAGTGGTACAAAGACTGGATGAACCGCTACAGCGACCGCGAGTTCTATACCAAGGACGGCCCGCGTGTGTTTGCCGGCGAATGGGCTTGCCATGATCGGGGTAAGAAATACAACCATGCGGGAGCCAGCATCTACGAGGCTGCCTTCATGACTAACATCGAGCGCAATGCCGACTTGGTTCACATGGCTACCTACGCACCGCTCTTTGCCCACATGGAGGGCTGGCAGTGGCGTCCCGACCTCATCTGGTACGACAACCTTACCACCGCCCGCACCGCATCGTACTATGTACAGCAGCTATACATGCTTAATTGCGGAACGAATGTCCTGCCCACAACCATCAGTCTGAATGGCGGCACACCCGCTGCCAACCCTGTGGAGAAAGGGAAGGACGGTGTCTTTGCCAGTGCCGTGATGGACAAGGACAAGAATGAAATCATCGTGAAAGTCATCAACACTCAGGAGAAGGCCAGTACCGCAAGCATCAACATCACAGGTCTGAAACTCAAGACCTTCCCCACTTCCGCCGAGGTCATCACCTTGGATTGCAGCAACTACGATGCAGAGAACGTACCCGGAAAGCCCGAGGTAGTAAATCCCAAGAGCAGCACCACAGCCATCACAGCAGAGAAGGGTAATCTCATCCTCTCCCCCACCATTCCGGCAAAGACCTTCCAACTCTTCAAAGTGAAACTTATTAAATAAGACAATCTCAGGCAGCAACCAACGAGGCTATAAAAAGACAATTTGACTTAGAAAAAACTTCCGTTTTTTGCTGTTTTATGAAAGAAAATCAGTACCTTTGTGCCCAGAAAACAAAAATCGCGGAAAGGTGTATATTTAACACTCTTAAAAATCGCGGAAAGGTGTAATAGCGAAATTTTGGAAAAGCAATGAGACGCAAGATTTACGATAACCTACTGAGGTTACCATTTCCAGATTGAAATACTCCTTCTCATGAGTCTGCGTTTTGCCTTCCATAGCACCATGTTTTAGTGGTATTTGCAAATTTTGCGACTACCACTTCATCACCCAGTTCCTCCCAGAGTGCATTGTTTATGTGCTTACTGATGGGCTTATAGTCACGCCCAAACAGCGTTGTCATTTACTTTGCGCATAATGTCATCTCCCACTATAATTATTTTATTACGCTTTTTTATGGCAATCCACACATTTTCGTGCTAAACGGATTACACTTTTCAATCGAAACGACCAAACAAATGTTTAGAATCTTTCGCAAATTCGTAATATTTTTACAGTCTCTATATGCTACCAACGCAGCCTCGCAAGAAGCAACTACCCCATGAACATGAAAAGCCCTAAAAATAGCTGAGCCGCCTCAAATAATCCGTTGAGGCTAAGAGGGCTGTCTTCGATAGCTTCAAGAGGTTTTTTGTTGCCAAGCTGTTCCATTATAGAATCCCTTCGCGCCTCAGTATCTCCAGCATCTCAGCAGGTGTAACGACAATTGGCTTCTTGGGAAAATGTTTTATGTTTCCTGTCACAAGATAAGCATCCTCCTTCGACAGAGCCACCTCATAGAACACCATATCTTTGGGGTCTGGAAATAACTCGTTGTTCAATATACGTTCTCCACGAACGCCATTGGTGACAATCTTGTCTAATGCCCATTTGATAAGATGCTCTGGGATGTCAAACTTCTTGCGATGCAATACTTCAGAATACTCACTGAGGATTTCGTCATTGTAAACGGGTGTCAGCTTACATTGCATTACTGCCTCCCAGACCTTGGAAGTAGCTGCTTCCAAATTCTTGGTGATATATGCCGACACTATTACATTTGTGTCAATAACCGCTTTAATCATAATGTCGCCTTTTCTCGTGCAGCCCTTTCTTCACGTGCCAGCCGTATTTCCTCATTGATTTCATCCAGCGTGAGCTCTGGTCTGTCGCTGGAAGCGACCATTTTCCTAAATTCACGGAATTCTTTCAGAGCCTGGTCTTCCACTTCAGTAGGATTTGCACTTATCCTAAAGGGAATGCCACGTGTCCTTACAACAGCATTCGCAAAAATGTTGATAGCAGCGTTTACACTCATACCCATACGTGAGCAGAGAGCATCAAAGTTCTGTTTCAGTTGTGAGTCCATTCTCACTGTCATAGATACCTGTGCCATATTTTTTCTATTAATTAGTTTCGCTCGGCAAAGATAAACAATTTATTCCATTCTACCATCATTTTGACGTAAAATTACGCCATTTTGACAAGAAATAGCTATTCCCGACTCCTTAATTGAGCTTCGCTCACTCCCGCCTCGCTCTTCCCATAGTGTAGCCATACTCAAACAGAATGCTATGGATATCAAGGGCATAGCAAGGGTTTTCAGTGCAAAGCCAGCCTTTACTCTCGCTTCACCTTCGCTATTTCTTCGCTCCTCCATGCTGTTTTAGTATGCTTAGAGCGAAGGAGGAACGAAAGAAGAGCGAGAGGAAACCGAACTAACAGTTTGCCATTGTCAGATTCGGACGTCAAGGATCTTAGACAAATGTCAAAATATTTCATTATTATATGTAACATCCTTCAAGATGCCCTAAAACAGGCACTCGATTCATTACATGAGATGAATCGATTCACTTCACATTCTGAATCGACTCAAAATATTGGATGAATTAACTGGATGCAGGATACCCTTTTGAATATGTAAATACTTTTTGTTCACATATCCCCCACTGATATCAACTCCTTGTATCTTTCATTGCTTTATCCAAAGCACGAGCTTCTTCTATTGCAAGTTCGGTTAATTGTTCAGTGCTTAACAATTGGGGATCATCAAATGTTATTGTGTATTCTTCGCCATCGGGATTTGTGTATGTGATGATGTCCTCTTCTTCTCGGATATAACCTATCAGGTAAGTTCTATCTTGGACTTCATGAACCATTCGATACCCTCTGTTGTCTTTTGGTTTCTTAATCCAGACATTACCTCTGTCTGAGCTGAAACCATCCTGATAATCACCTAATTTGATATATTCGTCATCCACTTCAAGGTAATAGCCTAACTCCGAAAGGACGACACGACAGTCATGGGACAGGAAATACTTGCTCGACTTCGTGAAGGGAACACTCTCAACGAAATGCCACTCAGATTCATTGTCACCATCAGATTCGACATCATCTTCTCCCTCGTCATCCTCATCCCCTTCATCCAAGAAATCCTCATCATCATCTTCTTCCAATGGGGGCATTGTTCGTGGAAGAACCCTCCTTTTGTTATTCTCTTCCTGTTGACTGTCAGCCTCATATTCCTCTCGTGTGAATGGTGGATTAGGGTCAACAATGAGGACTTCATCGTAAGTTAGGCCATAGAGGTGATAGACGATACGGTCGATTTCTTGCTCTAAAATTTTGTCACCTCCTTTTTCTATTATCTTGTTAACAAGTGAGATAATAGCATCCTTATACCTTTTATTGTATGGCAATGGAATAGATTTTATTTGGTTTCCATTCAAATCAAAATAGTTCCCGGATACTTTAGTTGAACTGTACTTATATTCAAACCAAAAATTTGTAATTTTACTATTTATGACACCCACTACAAATTGATTCTCAATAAATGTATTATATCTTGGAGTGAGATAATAGATTCTATCCAATAGTATCAAATCCTTTTCTTTTATGGCAGACTTAAGATAACGAACTGTTCTAGGTAGGACTACCATTTCAGAAGAAAATCTTTGAGCATACTCCGTGTCAACATACAAAATATCTCCTTTTATGCAGTATTTATCAACATTTTTTGATTTTATAGCAGGATATATCTCTAAATCAAAATCTACTTTATTGTTGGCCAGTCCTCTTGCGACATCATAATATGTGGATATAAAGGTTTTTGATTTGTCAATTTTCCCAATTACTTTTATGGTCTTATCATCTGAAGGTATAATGAAATTGCAGTCTTCTGAATCAAATATAGTCTGGTCAAATGTTATTGCATCATTTGCATTTAGGTTTAAAACCTTGGAAATATCATCCGGTCTATAATACTTTACTCTATTATGTTGATTGTTATTTCTTTCAAGAAGCAAAACACATGGATAAGTCATTGCATTCTCGAAAACAGATAGTTGAGATATATCCACAATTGATTTTATACAACTTTCTCGCATTATCATTTTGCGGCATCCCTTACCATAGTCAGAATTGAAAAATTTTATTGGATTAATATAGCACAAAAAGCCATCAGAGCGCAAGGATTTGAGGCCGCGCTCTATGAAAAGCAGATAAATATCATATTGTTTTTTTGCACTAGAATACAGTATCTCGTAATTATGTTTGTCTTTTTCTGATAAACTGGTCCTACGTATATATGGTGGATTCCCAATCACAATGTCAAAGCCTCCTTTAGAGAAAACATCATAGAACCACGTATGCCAAAGCATGAATTGGTTGTTACCAGTTAGGTCTGGGTCTCCTTCTTCCATTTCTATTCCAATTTCAGAAAGCTGTTTCTTAACGTTCTCAACAATCTCTTTCTTCAGCTGTTTCTTCGTCTTGGATTCTGTGCATTGGTAGTATTGAGAAAGCTTGTCTCTCAGTTCTTTACGATAGACATCCAACATGTTATCAAAAAGTGACAGGTTGCCATCGTCTTTTTTCTCTGTTACTGTTGACAGGTCGTAGCCTTCATATTGTTCCAGCAAGGAGTTACCTTGCATTATCTTGAAGTCGAGGTTGGGTAAAGCCTGGGGTGTTTCTTCATCCACAATGAGGGAGAGCCAGAAACGGAGTCGGGCGATATCAACTGCTCCTCGTTCTATATCAACGCCATAGATGTTCTGCTGGATGATGTGCTTCTTGATTTCTGCAGCCTTGCTCTGCTCGATTCCTTCGAGGGCTGTACGGCAAAGGAAGAGTTCTTTTAACAAGCCCATAGGAAATGCACCAGAGCCAATAGCTGGGTCACATATTTTGACATCTTTAAGAGCCTCAACCACTTGCTGACGGAACTTGTTGTTCGTGCCAAGCGTATCTGCATTGTGCGTGGTTACAAACTGACGGAGCGATTCTTTCGTAGCTTCGTCCTCTATGCCTGTCTGCAAATAGGCAATAAGGCTTTCGCGACACATATAAGTGACAATCTCCTTTGGCGTATAGAAAGCACCTTTGTCCTTGTTGTCTTCCAAAAGATTCTCGAAAATGCGGCCCAACATTTCTGGGTCAACACCAACTTCTGCATCATCAGGATCGTTTTCGTCGATGGTGAAGTTGTAGCTGCTGAAAAAGTCGAGCAATGATTGCATATACTTGGCAGGCAAGGGGAACTCCGCTTCATCTGCTGCCTCACGCTCAAACAAGCCACCATTCAAGTATGGTACCTTGAATTGATAATTGAAAATTCTTGGACGCTCTTGCGCCAAGGCGCGATTGTAGTCGCGGAAGAACAATTGAGAATTATCTCCTTTGCGCTCTGTGTTGAGGTCGTTGAAGAGGGTTTCAAGTACGCTATCTACAAAGTGGTCCTTGTCATTACACCCCTCAAAGAGGTGCTGAATGAACTCTGCATCGCCATTGCCCCAAGGTTCATTGGCGGGCACACCCAACCAACCCTTCTTCTGGAGGAACTGGAGGAATACCAGTCGCCCCATCAGTTTCTTTACATAATCACGAACCGCTTTCTCTGGATTTGCGAAATGTGCGAACTGTCGCATGATATACTGGTTGGGCTTGCCTTCCTGCCTTTCCTCCCACTTGTTGGCGACCTTCACCATCCTTTTGCCTGTAACATAGAAGATAATGTCCTCATATTGTTGCTTGTAGCCCTTGAAGAACATATCGCTGACAGCCTCCACAGAGAAGGCTTTTGTAAGGTCTTTCAAAGAAAGTTCGCTGTCTCTTAGTTTCTCAAACTGCTGAATGGCTGTACGGCTGCGATGACCCTCACCCAATAGATAGGTGAAACGTTTGGTGTCTGTGGATTCCTTCTTGTAGGTGCCATCCTCTGCAAAGTTCCACGACTCGCTGACGTATGAGAAGCGGAGTACACTCTCGTTCTTCCTGTAGCAGAACATGAAGGCTCCGGCATTGCCGTTTCCTCGCCAAGCTGTAAGCAACATATCACGGATGCCTCGACGGTTGCGTTCTATGTCAACACTATCAGACAGTTCCACTTCATAGACAGATATGGTTCGCTCGTCTGATAGCGTAATCGTCCCAAGCCAAAGGGCTTGCTTGGAGAACTGGCTACTGGTAGGTACTACGGAAGGCGCGTTCCAGAACTTTACCCTGCTGCCAAAAATGTCGTGAAGCAGTCTCTGCCAACCTTCGCGATTGTATTTCGATTCGATAACCTCTTTGTAATTCACCATGGTAATTTACGATTTAACCATTTACGATTTACTATTTATTTACGATTTAGCTATTTAGTTATTTACAATGGCAGTATGTTATTCACTTTTCACTTATAAGAAGCTTTCGGAGAGGATGATGGTAGCATCGGATTCCTCTTCTGCCTTTTGTATGTCCCGATAGTAGGTGTTGTATTTGTTCGCCATATCGAGCACTTGCTTCAATGCGTCCTCGAAGGTCATCCTCACCCTGCTTGCGCCTTGCCTTTGCAGGTCTTTTTGGATGCGTTGTAGTCGCTTGGCAATATAGGTGATGGTGCCTCGCTCCGTCAGTTCCCTTAGCTGGAGAATCTTCAGACGGATGTCGCCATCCTCGATGTGTGTCAGCATACCGTTCAGCAGGCTGACAGCCATCGTGACCTGAGCACCCAGGTTGCTGCGCTGGTTCTGGTTGGATTCTTCCGTCTGGATTTCCTGCTGCTTGGCCTTGTAGAACTCCTGAAGAGCTTTCTCCACATGTTCGTGATGCTGTGGGATTCTTGGTACAGCTTTCTCTTCGGGCAGAGCCTTGAAATAGTTTAGCGCATCCATCACAGACAATTCTTGTATTTCCTGGTCTCCTGCCTTGTAGAAAAGTTTGCGGAAGTTGGTCTTGAGGAATACAAGGGAATCTCCTGAAAGTATTATACCATCCACTTTGCGAGACTCACGGCCCGTCCTGCTTCTCAGCGACAGCTTTTCGATACGCTTGTACTCTTTGCGGTTTTGCTGGTAAAGGGTTCGCAATTCTTCATAGAAAGGCAGTTCCAGATTGCGGTCTTGCTCTTCCTGCCTGATGCCGTCGTTGAAGAGCTTGTCAAGGTCGCGGTCAATGATTTCCTCTGTGGAATAGATTTGATTGTCCTCGCCAAAAGTAGTGTGGAAGGTCTGAATCTTGCTCAATGCGATTTGGTTGAGCTTGATTTCCTTGTTTCCCTGACGTGAAGGATAGAACACATAATTGTATATGATGCCGGCTTTGGAGCCAATACGGTTTACACGGCCTATGCGTTGCATCAGGCGGGTGGCGTTCCAAGGGGTGTCGTAGTTGATGATGATGTTGGAGCGGTGCAGGTTCACGCCCTCTGCCAACACATCAGATGTCAGAATGATGTTTTTGTCATTCTTCTTGGTCTTCCAGTTGGCATCAAAGTTCTCGCGGATGGTCTTAAACTCCTGGTCACGGTTCTTGGAGGAGATAACCATCACATCATCTCTGTTGATGCGACGAGCCAGATAATCAATGGTATCGATTGACTCAGAGAAGACCACAAGCTTTCCTTCCGGATTACGGTCTTTCCTGAACAGCTCATGTTTCAGGAGGTCTTCGAACTTGGCAAACTTCGAATCATCACTATCTTCTATGCCCTCCCATTCCGACCACATATCATCGAGCAACAACTGGTCAGCCCTTAGCTGCTCAATGTATCTCTCATCAAAGTGCTCACGTCTGAACGATGCATTCTTTGGATTGAGCTCTGCCTTCTCGTTCATCTTCTCCTCAATCTCTTCCTCGCTATAGCCTGCCTCTATCAGCGCATTGATATCCAAGTCGGGAGCAATGAATATCTTGTCGTTCTCCCACATGTCTATCATGTTCCTGTTGGCCTGACGGAAGGCTTTCAGCGACCTGCAGAAGGCATAGAAGCTGCTTTCCAGACGCTTGACGAGGCCGTTCTTGCGTATGCCTGCCAAACTGCGGCTGATGACCTCCGCATTGTCATACAGGTCGGGAGCCGCATCGGGTTTCAGATAGGCAATGGCCTGATAGCGAGCATAGGTCAGTTCCTTGTCGAGAATGTGCATTGCATTCTCGAAGAGGTCTGCAAGGCGCTCGTTCAGCTCATATTCCTTCTTGATGGGCTTGTTCACCTTGGGGAAACCATTTACGTCCTTGTTATAGCGTGCAATGCCCTCTATGTCCGTCCTCGTCCTGCGAACGGTAAGGGGTTTGATAACCCTGTCCCTGACCTTTTCCGCCAGCTTCTTGTAGTACTTCAGGTCGAAGTCCTCCTTTTTGCGATTCTTCTTGAACTCCTGTATCAGGGGTGAGAAGAAGTTTGTCAGGTTGGGAACGCCGTCTATCGTGCATTGGCGCGGATCCTGGAACATCAGGATTTGATAGTAGATGTCGGCTGGGCTGTTGTTCATGGGCGTTGCTGAAATGAGCATCACCTTCTTCTTGTAGCCGGGGATGTAGCCTGTTTCCAATCGCGGCATCTTGCAAATCTCCTGCAACTGCTGGAATGCGCCTGTGGCGTGGTTGCGGAATTTATGGGCCTCATCGACAAGCACAAGGTCGTATTCATCGGCATTCCAATAGTCGTAGTTCTCATCATCAAGCACCTTGCTTAGGCTGCCGTTGCTGACAAAACGGGCATACTTGTCTATGCCGAAGTCCTTGAAGGTGGTCTTCCAGTTCTGCTCAACGGCAGGAGGATAGACGACAAGTATCTTGGTGTGTTCAGGTCCGTTCTCAACGAGGAACTTCTTTGCTATCATGGTGGCAATGACTGTCTTGCCAAGACCCACGACATCAGCCAGGAAGAAGCCGTCGTAGCGAATGAGTTTCTGATAGCCCTCAACGACGGCATCTGCCTGATAGTCGTACCGGGTATAGCCTTCCGGCATATCAAAGGGGTCGCTTTGGTCAATAGCCAAGACTCTGTCGCTGAAATATTCCATCAGCATCTTGATGTAAAGCTCATAAGGCGTAACATCACCTTTCAAATAGGTCTTATCAAGAGTCACCTGATAGTCCTCGGCATTGATAGGAACATTCTTTGCCTCTTCCCAAAGCAGTTCAAACTCATAACGTGCAAACTGCACATCATCATATTGCGTGAGCTTTACATTGAACTCATATTGCTTGTCTTCGCTAATACCCAACCCGTTTCCGCTGAGGTTGCTACTGCCAGTAATAGCTGCGCCAAAGGTATGCTGATTAAAGTGGTCTGGATAAAGGATGTATAGCTTGGCATGAATCTTCTTGGAGGGATGGGCTCGCAGCTCCAGCTTGCCGTCTATAAGGTCCTGCACCATCTGGAGCATACCATCCTCAACCTGTTTGGTGTAATGCGACTGTTCTATGTCTTCCTTCAACATTCTGAGGCATTCTTCCTTTACCTCTTCCTCTGCGCCAAAGAAAAGCTCGCCTTTCTGATTGGCTTTGGCAATGTACTTGTCAACGTCAATGCCAATCAGGATGCGGACTTTATTGATGTCATCAAGAAACGGACGCAAGGAGAAATAGCCTGATGCCCGAAGGAAGCCCACAACGGCATCAAGGTTCTTGACCTGAGGGTTGTTCACAAGGATGCCCTCAAACTCTTTCATCAAGGTGTTCCCCTCCCTGTTGGTAAAGAAATGAGAGGAGATGGGTATGTCCTGCTGAGTCATAGCCATGCGATAGTTTGTTCTGCACAAGTTATCGGTAGTTTATAGGCTCGTCATCAAAAAGACCTCCAGACATGAAAAAGCGTAGAACGCTACTTACCCATATCTGGAGGCCGTGAGAATTGCCCATAAATCCTGATAAGTTGTGCCTACGCTATCGCATAGGCATCAATCTTGTCTTGGATTTATTATATCTTTGAATTTCTCACGTTCCCAGATATTACCAACAACATTAATGCTGTGATTGTTTACCAATAAGATACGAAAGGCACCTCCGCTGAGGATTTGCTGCACCGTAAAAGTGCATTTTATGCCCATCTGGGAACAAAGATACAATTATTTTCTCAATAATAAATAACAGAGAATCAAAAATTACAAAATAAAATCGAAATTAATTCTTCCTTTAGCTGATAACAAGCCATTTCTGCCGAAGGAATACTATCGCTCCAGATAGAAGGTTATTTTTAGAGTCCAAAAAAGCATCAAAAAAAAATCACTTAAGTGTTTTGTCAGAAACAGTTAAGTATTTTTGCAGTAACACTTAACTGTTTTGAAAGAAATACTTAAGTGTTTCTAAAACGGGTATTTTTGCCGAAAAGAAACGTACTAGATTCCTGTGGCGGCAAGACATGAAACGGACTGAAATTCAGAAAGATATATACAAGATAAAGCGAATTGGCTCAGGAGCAAGGCTTGGCATAGCTCAAACAAATTTGGCTCTCCGCTTGCTTAATCGCAGCCTTCCGTTTTGACTCTATGATGATCATGAAAATCCTATTTCTTTACCAAAATATTTCGTACCAACTTGCGCAGATCCTCTTTATTAGGCAGGAACAGTTCATATTTCGATACAAACAGATTCGAGTCCATGCCATACATGGCGTACTCCACCATCAGTTCATCTTTATAATGACTCATGATGATGCCAATAGGAGGATTATCGCCTTCCACATTTTCCTCTTTAGCAAAATAACCCAGATACATGTTCATCTGCCCAATGTCATTATGCTTCACGGCTCCACGCTTTAAGTCTATCAAAACAAAGCATCTCAATATGCGATGGTAGAACACTAGGTCAATATGGTAATGAGTATTGTTGATGGTCAGTGGGTATTGTCGCTTGACAAACGTGAATCCCTTGCCCAGTTCCAACAAAAACATCTGCATGTTGTCAATCAGCTTATCTTCCAAATCCTTCTCCTTATAGCGTTTCCTTTCTTCTATGCCAAGGAACTCAAGCGTATAGGTGTTCTTCACAACATCCTCAGGTGTCTGCACCTGCTACCCTTCATGTGCCAGCGTCAGAACACCCTCTTTATCCTTGCTAACAGCCAGACGCATAAAGAGTCCACTCTCCATCTGTCGATGCAAAGTCTTAACTCCCTAATTCTCTGCTATACATTCTTTCTCATAGAACTCTCGTTCCAAAGGGTCTTCTATAGTGATCAGTTCACAGATGTGCGACCACGTTAATTTGTCAGAAACCGTCTGACAAATTGGATAAAGCAGATAAAATTTGCGCATATTGTTCAAGTTCGGACGACTATAACCACGACCAACTTTCATTTGAAGAAGCCGAGATAGTTTCGTTAGCAAAGACCCCATTTTTCTTTGATATAAATGTTTGTGACTTATATATTTTAATTCACAGTTGTACATTTATTCCCTCAAGGACAGCTAAAACTTCGTCTCGATTGGAAAGATAATAGAATATATCGTGTAAGTTTGATTCTATCTCCTGCCTAATTTTCTTGTCCCATATCGTTTTTGTTTTATCAATGATAATTTTTCGGAAAAGCAAAGCGCAAACTTCTTTAATCCTATTATCTATGAGAATGTTGTCGTAATAGATTGAATCTGGTAAATTTCGCGATATTTCTGCAAGCCTTCTTGTAACAAGAGCAATTGAATTTTCATTTATTTTTATGTCATTTAATGTATCTTTGATAATATCAAAGTATTTGTTAATAAAAACCTCACTGTTTAACCTGTTATTATACAGGCTTATTATTCCATCAAATAAAGAATCCCAATCTTCAGGATTTGCAGTAATGTTGCAAACAGGATGAGATAGACGAGCATCAATGAAATTAAAAATTGTCCTATTAGTCATGCTAATTGATGCTCTCATGTAAGATTTCGCTCCATAGTGTAAATTCGTTTTCACTACTATTTTGACACTACTCTCAGGTATCTCTAATTCCTGTTTGGCAAGTGGAGCATTCTCCCCTTTTTCATTATGTTCTTGAATAAAAGGGCCACCAGCAAAACTATCTTCTTTTACTAGACGTTTTCTTGTTAAATCATAATATAACATCAATGACATACGCAAATATTTAATTTGTTGTTGCAAAAATACTTCACTATTGCGAACACAATGTTCGCGTTAGAGAATATTTTTCATTCATCATGCTCGTCTTGCTCAATGATGTCATGCAATTTTTGCTGGAGGAGGGCTTTGTCAGGTAAACAAAGTTGATACTCCGCAACCATCGTAGGTGATAGACTACGACTCAAAGCATATTCCACTACTGTATCATCCTTGTCTTTACATAGTAGTATGCCTATACTTGGGTTTTCCCTTGGCTTCTTAACATCTCTGTCAAGGGACTCCAAATAGAAATTCAACTGTCCCAAATGCTCTGGCTTAAATTTCTCCATCTTCAACTCGAATGCAACAAGACATTGCAATTCTCTGTGATAGAAAAGCAGGTCTATGCGGAAGTCGCTATTGCCGACTTGCAAACGGTATTCTTCATCGATAAACAAAAAATCCTTCCCGAGTTCCAGAATAAAGCTTTTCATTTGCTTTACCAGTGCAGCCTTCATACTATTCTCATGCTCGTACTCCTTGCCACCAATAAATTCCATAACATACTGGTCTCTGAATATCTGTTCTGTCTGTGGTGCAATTTCTCTCAACACTGGTGAGAGTTTTGGAGATCCCACAGCATTACGCTCAAAAAGGGCGCTATCTATCTGGCGATTCAGTTGGCGAAAAGACAGACGTTCATGTACACAAAGGTTCAAATAGAACATCCTCTCTTCATGAGTCTTGCAACGGCTCATTATTGCCAGATTGTTAGACCAACTAATTTGTCTCAACAGTGTTGAGAGTTTTTCGCCCACGCCATTATAGGTCTCGTAGAACTGCTTCATGCGCCAAAGGTTCTTGTCGGAGAAGCCCTTTGTCTCAGGACTCGTCTTTGATATATAGTCAGCTAATTGCGCGACTACGCCATCTCCCCATTCAGAGACAGAAATCTTATCAGAGATATACTTACCAATCCTCCAATATAAATCAATAAGAGAGGCATTGGCAAGTCTTACCACTTCATTCCTTGTATGCTGAATCATGGAAACGACTTCAGCAAACTGCTCATTAATATTCTTGATAACAGGATTATTCATACACTATGACGTTTTTGTACAAAGATACTGGTTTTCTATGAAATCTACTTCAGTATCTCGGAATAAATCTTATTCATCCCTGATATTCGCTTATAAACCTCCTTTTGGACCATTGAAGGCTCTAAAACAACCAATTCTTTTCCAAAAGAACTCAGCTCACGAATGAGTTCATAATTGGGAACACAATCGATGGAGATGAACAGACCGCCCTCTAGTATAGGGTATGTGGAACGGATCTTTTGTTCTTTTTCCCCTTTCATCTGGGTCTGTGATTCATGAATTGGCTTTGTGATGACATACCCCTTAGCTGCATCACTGACCCAGAGAACAATATGTTCGCACTCCCTGTCTTCGTATAGGGTTACACCCACAATATCCTCGAAGCGTTCTTTGAGGTTATCAGGACACTTCCTGTATTTCATTTTGGGCAGCGGTTCCACCTTATCTATTCTGTCAAGAGGGAAGGTCAGCACCTTGTTGTCAGTATCTGCTGCACCAAGCAGGAACCAACGGTCGTTATACTGCTTTAGCAGATAGGGGTGAAAATCTATACTTCGGATGGTTGCGTCCGTGAAGGTATGATATGAAAGCCGGATAACCACCTTATTTGATATCTGGTCAAAGAGGGTGCCAAGCAGATTGGAGTTCTGTAAATAAGGATTGTTGCTGAAGCTGATAATCTGCCTACGCCTTTCCAATCCTAAGCCCATCTTGAATTTCTCCAACCAATCAAAATGGTTAAGGCCATCAAACTGGCCGATGGTGCTCAACACTTCATGCAAAAGGTTGCGCTCCTCATTACTCAACTCCTCACGGAATATAGAGAAACTGCTCCTTCTGTATCTGTAGATAGTCTTCCCATCTACAGGGAATGTTTCAATGTCTGCACGGAATGGAGCATCCTGCAAAGACTCAACGTCTTTCTCCACGCAACGGCGAGTGACTTTCAGGAAGCCGTCATCCTCAAGCATTTCGTTCACTTTCTCAGAAAGGTCGCGCATAGTATAATAATGATGGCGGTCTGAAAGCAGTCTGTCCAGATATTTGTATCTTATAAGTGCATTCTTGTTTGATGGCATAGTTCGTTGTTTTTTATTGCAAAGGTATTATGCTTGTGCGAAGTCAATGTTCGTGGATGAGGAAATGTTTTGCCAATCGCTTGTTATTATTCATCCTTCAATTCTTTGGCATCCTCATCTGATGGCAGCAGGTGGTCGCTGGCTTTGGATTTGGAGATAATGGTGCGGCCCAGTTTCTTTTCCAACTGGTTGCGGGCTGCCTTTGCTACGCTGCCTCCTTCTTTGGCAACTCTTGCCTGACCTGAGTAGCCTTTGGGGTCTTGCTGCTTGGAGAGCTCTGTCGCAGAAGCCTCTGCCAAAATGTTGAGGGCGATTTCGAGGTTGGTCATGTTGTCACGTAAATTCTCTTTCTTCAAGCCCTTGTGACGCTTATACTGCTTGGTGGTGAAGCCACTCCATTCACGAGTGATGATGTCTGTGAGCGATGCATATTCCAGGCCTTCCTCCACGCCAGTTCGTTTCCATTCGTCGGTCAGTTCCTTACGCACCTCGATGCTCTTGATGCGTTGGTTAATCCAGGCATCGCTGTAACCTAATCGTTTATAGTCGATGATGGCTTGGTCGATGCTCTTCTCTGGGTCTTGCATTTGGTCAAGACGCTGGCTAGCGACTTGTGCCATCCATTGTTTGAATGGCTCTGCTTTAGGGGAGGGGATAGCTTGTATAATACGGAAGAGACCCTCTGTTGTTGCGCAATTCATTTTCTGCTTGCCTCCTGGTGTTTGAATGGCAAGGGGGGTGACAATTTGTCCCCACCCTTTGGCAAGTTCTGGCTCGCGCCTTTTCATTTTCTTGATGTAATCTGTTGGATCTTTACTTTCTGTAAGTACCTCAACAACGTCCACCACACAAAAATACCATTTCTCTTGTTCATCGTCCCAGACGGTGCGGACTTTGCGCTGCTCAAATAACTGGAGTGCTTGTTTCTTAGTCATATTATGTTCTTTTTTATTCTGTAATTATTACTTCCTCCAAACAATACAGGTTTTCTGTGCTTCCTCCCTATGTTTAATCTTATTGATTACTCGTTTCCCGCTTTCGTCTTCGTACAAGGGAAGTTGAACACTACCACTTTCGACCACACAAAAATTGTTTTTAGGCATTTATTACGCTCCAAAATTAGTAATTTCTACAATATAAGCAAAGGAAATAATGAAAATGTTTGGAGGATATAGTAAAAAGGCTTACCTTTGCATTGTCAAAACATCTGTTTTGGCTATCCGGTAAGTTTCCGCGTGGGAGCAAGACTTGATCGACACTACTCCATATTACAAAAAAGAGTCACTTCGCGTGGCTCTTTTGTTATTTCGCGTAGCGGCGGATAAAGGTGCGGAAGAAATTAATATCATCCAGACTCTTTCTCGTAACAGAGATTTCTTTCTTCCCCTTATACACAATCACTTCACATGCATAGGGATTCTGTTCAAAATAACGCTTGATGCTACGAGCCAAAGTGCCAGGATTGTAATCGGCAGTCATGTGCAAGAACACACGGTTTGTCTGACCAATAGATTCTGACAATCGATTACCCACAGAGTTCTTTCCTGTAATAGTCTTAAGGTCAAACATCTTATAAACAACGCCCTTGCGTTCGAAGATAAAATCTGCCGTTCTGATTCCTTTCGGATTAGGCAATATATAGACGCGATAGCCATGCTCCGCAGCCTTGCGTGCTGCATTAATCAAGTTGTCGAAATCTTCACTCTGTTCGCTAATGGCACTGAAAATATTGGTTTCACCCTCTATGGGATGGAAGTCACCATAATAGACTATCTGTTTCAGCTGATTGATAAACTGGGCACCTTTCAGGTTATGCAAATCATGCAACTCGTCAGCCATACCTCTCCATGAGGCCTCCGCTACCACCAGCACTGAGCCCTCTTCTTCATAAGGTTCAAACTCAAAGATGTAATTGTCGGTTATTGTCGGACTCATGAAATGAGTAAAATATAGCATGTAGTGCTCTGCCCAGCAGCTCCGCACATCACAATGTACATCTATACCAGAATGAGCAGTTTACGTTGCAAATATACTACGATGTGCGATACTTACCAAAAATTTGAAAGAAAAACCGAATTTGCATGGGCAAAATGCAAAGTTTAAGTCGCATTTTGCAGGGTGCTCTGGGGCTGATGGAAATTGGTAACCATCCTATTATTGTATTACCTATGTTCCACTCGATATTGTTTTAATTGCTCATTTATTTCTTCAACACGCTTGGTGGTTAGGGGATAGAAATGGCAGACACCAATGGCGACAACAGCCACGGTGGCGGGGATGAAGGACATCAGGTAGCGGAGGCAGAGGAGAGCGGACTCGGGCTGGGTGATGAGGGCTTGGGCTGCCAACTGTTCATCGGTACGCGGTACGTAGCCACAGGCGGAGAGGAGCCATAGAACAGCCGCACCGCCAATGGCACCCCCAAACTTCTGCGCCATCGAACTGGAAGAGAAAATGAGGCCTGTGGAGGCTGTCTTGTATCGCAATTCGGCGTAGTCGCTGACGTCTGCATACATCGACCAGATGAGAGGCGACATCATACCCGTGAGGATGCTGATGAGGACCTGGAAAAGGAGCATGAGCCAGAAACCTGTGAGCGAAACAGGGATGAAGAAGAAGGCGACACTCAACACCAAGAGGACGGCATTGACAGCCATAAACAGCGACTTCTTGCCAAGGAGACGAGCAAGGGGAACGGTGCAAGCCACGCCTACCATGTTCGAGACTTCGCCTACGCTGAGGAAAAGGCCTGCGTAGAAGAGTATTGAGAATTGAGAATTGACAATTGATAATTTGAGAACCCTGTCAAAGCCGATAATGTCGGCAAAGTAATACGCAACTGTGGCTCCTCGGACGGTACAGAAGAGATTAAAACAGAGGGCAGCACCGATGAGTAGCCACCACGGACGGTTGGAAAGGAGCGAACGGAAGTCTTTGCCTATGCTGACGGTGGAGACGGTTTTCAGCCGTTCACGTGTGAGGGCAAAAGTGAGCAGGAAGAGCACGAAGCATGCGGTAGCAATGACCATCATGGCGTGCTGCCAAGCGAGAGAGGTAGCACCACCTCCTGCCTTGAAGAAATTCACCAGCGGTTCCCATGCTGCCAAAGCAACAAATGAACCACCATAGGCAAAGAACATACGGAAAGAGGAAAAGACGGTCTTCTCCTGCGAGTCGTCGGTCATCACTCCCAGCATAGCTCCGTACGGCACATTGATAGCCGTGTAGATGGTCATCATGAGGATATAGGTGACATAGGCATAAATGAGTTTGGCCCCATACGACCAGTCGGGCGTGGTGAACAGCAGGATGCCCGCGATGCTGAACAATGGTGCCACCCAGAGCAGATAGGGCCGGTACTTCCCCCAGCGGGTCTGCGTGCGGTCTGCAACAATGCCCATCATGGGGTCGCTAACAGCATCCCAGATGCGGGTGACGAGTACCAACACGCCTGCATCTACAAGGCTCAGCCCAAAGACATTGGAGTAGAAGAAGGGCAGATAGTACGAGAACACTTTCCAAAACATCGACGATGACATGTCGCCGAAGCCGTAACCAACGAAATTTACTATTTGACGATTTATCATTTACGATTTACTTGTCTTCTTGTTTATAGCAATCAGCCGTTTGATGGTTTCCACGCTGGCTCTTGTTGAGAGTCCATCCTCGGGGGTGTTCATGCAATAGTCAACGAGACGGTCGAGGGAACTGACTGCCACATGGAGGCGGGTGTCGGCAGTGGCATAATAGATGAGGACACGCCCGTCGTCGTCAAGTATCCATCCGTTGGAGAAGGCAACGTTCATCACGTCGCCCACGTATTCCTTTCCCTCGGGTACCAAGAACCAGCCGCCAGGTTGGGCTATCACACGTGTGGGGTCATCGAGGGCTGTCATATACATATACAGTACGTAGCGCAGTCCGTCGGCTGTGCCGCGCACTCCGTGAGCCAGATGCAGCCAGCCTTTCTGTGTCTTCAGCGGTGCCGGTCCTTCGCCGTTCTTCACCTCCTGGATGGTATGATAGTGTCGCGGATTGATGATGATTTCCTCCTTCACCTCTGCATGGGTGATGTCTTCCACCAACGCCCAACCGATACCTCCACCGCTGCCGGTGTCAATGAATCCATCCTGGGGGCGGGTGTAGAAAGCATAAAGCCCCCTCCCCACCTCCCCCATGGGGGAGGAGATGAATTCTGGATGAAGCACGACATTGCGTTGCTGACTGCGGCTTTTGAGGTCGGGCAGACGTTCCCATTTGACGAGGTCCTTCGTGCGAGCGATGGCGGCAGTTGCGGTGGCGGCACTGAGATTGCCGGGCTGTGAATCATCGTGTCGTTCGGCACAGAACACACCGTAAATCCAACCGTCCTCGTGCTGTGTCAGGCGCATATCATAGACATTGGTGGCGGGGATGAGGTCTTCGGGCATCGTGATGGGTTCGTCCCAGAAACGGAAGTTGTCGATGCCATTGGGACTCTCGGCCACGGCAAAGAAGCTCTTGCGGTCTGCACCCTCCACACGGCACACCAACAGGTAGCGGCCACCCAGCTTGATGGCACCGGCATTCAGCACGGCATTCATCATGATGCGCTGCATCAGATAGGGGTTGTCCTTTTCCGAGAAATCATAACGCCACTCCAAAGGCGTATGCTCGGCTGTCAGTATGGGATATTGATAGCGTTCGTAGATACCGTTTCCCCACTCCTCGGGTTCATTCTTCATTGCAAGCAACGCTTCGTGCCGTTCAATCAGCTGCTTCTTTCGTAATTCGTAGTTCATTATAATGCAAAGATAAAATGGTCAATGTTTAATGGTCAATGTTCAATGAAAAACACACGGCTGGCATATTCCTCGCGGAGGGGGACTTCGAGGCCAACCTCCATGAGGAAACGACCGCTAAACCTTTTGCCTGAGAGCGAACAGGGCTTCTGCCCTACGCGCACGTTTTTCTCTGTCAGGGTGTATGTGGCATCGGGATTGAGTCCAGCCAATCGGATGCGAGGAAGCGGCTGGTCGTAGTAGTTGTCAATCTTATAAACGAATAGAACACCTTGGCTGCTGGCATCGTTGGCATACATCAGCGAGGCAACGCCCTTGCGGTCATAAGGTGAGATGAGACGATAGAGATTGCCAGTCTGCACGACAGGACGCAGCTGCTTGTAGTCGGCCATGCAGGTGGATGTCTGCTGACGCTCCACGTCGGTCATGTCTTTGGGCTGCAATTCAATGCCGAGACGTCCGGACATGGCGACATCGCAACGGAACTTGATGGGGATGACCCTGCCGCCTGTGTTCCAATACGGACAATGATTGATGTGACACGCCATTGCATTGGCAGGGAAGAACATCGAAGTTCCCCATTGGATATAGACGCGCTGCAGGGCATCAGTGTTGTCCGAAGTCCAGAACTCGTCGAAGTAGGGGAGTAGTCCGTAGTTGGCGCGACCGCCACCCGAAGCACAATCCTGAATTACGACGTCGGGATACTTGGCACGGATGCGTTGCAACGTCTTGAGCAAGCCAAGGTGGTAATCGACGTAAAGGTTCTGCTGGCGGTTCATGGGCAGATAGAGCGAGCCGAAATTCTGGATGGAGGCATTGGCATCCCACTTGATATATGCTATCTCTGGATTCTGGATGAGCAGGTCATCAACAACCTTAAATACGAAGTCCTGCACCAGGGGATTGGTCATGTCGAGTACCAATTGTGTGCCTCCACGCCCTAATTTCAGCTCGCGTCCTTTTGTCTGCAAAACCCATTCGGGATGCTGCTCGAAGAGTTCACTTTTTGTATTCACCATCTCCGGCTCTATCCAAATGCCAAACTTGATGCCACGTTCACGGGCTGCCTTTGTCAGTACTCCGAGTCCACCTGGCAGCTTGTTCTTATCTACCACCCAATCGCCCAGACTGGAGGTGTCGTCCTTACGGGGATATTTGTCGCCAAACCATCCGTCGTCCATGACGAAGAGTTCACCACCGAACTTGCTGATATCATCCATCATGGCAATCATGCGGGCCTCGTCGATGTTGAAATAGAGTCCTTCCCACGAATTGAGCAGGATGTCGCCCGTCTTCATCCCCCTATGCAGCATGCCTTCTGTGCGTGCCCAGCGGTGGAAGTTACGGCTGGCTCCGCTCAAACCCTCGCCAGAGAAGGTAAGAGCCAGATGCGGCGTCTCAAACGTCTGCTTCGGGTCGAGAATGTATTCGCTGGATTGCGGGTCGATGCCGGCATAGAAGTGGTGTTCCCTATGTGAAATGGTATTGAAACGGAGTTCGAAGTTTCCACTCCAGCACAGGGCAGCACCTATGACGCGGCCTCTATTCTCCTGTGGCCTTCCGTCGAGAGAGACCATCACTTCGGGCGCATCGAGATGGGCATTTCGCGTTCCGTCGGTATTGCGGATGGTTTTTACACCACCCGTCAGGGGTTCCGATGTCGGTTCTGTCTCTGCCGCCCAGTTGCCGTGCATGTGAGTAATCCATACATCACCTTGGCGCAAGACCAGATGCCCCGAATCGTAACGTTTCAGGGTGATGGCCTTCTTTTCTGCGTTCTCTATTTCCGTCCACGTTTCGATGATATCTACACGGTTGTACGCCTTGTAGAAAACCTTAACCGTGACAGGTTGCAATTTGTCCTGCATCGTGAAGATATGAGTCTTTGAAGTGTCCTCCACTTTCAACTCATAATCCTCCACTTTCAACTCCAGATTCAAATCCCCGTCGGCATGAAGTACCTGCAGGGCTGGCAGCTGTACCATATCCACCGTACCAAAGGCAGGCAAAGCCGATGCGTTGAGGTCGACACCAGCATCGCGCAACTCTTGCAAACTGGTAACACGCGGGCCATAGTAGGCCATGCGGAGGTCTCGACCTTCTCCGGCATGCAGAAGAAGCATGGTGTTCGGAGTCTCTATGCTCACATCGCCACTCCATGCAGCGGCACTCAATGTTCCCATGAATGGGAGCAGAAGCAGAATTAACCTTTTCATATTTTTAGTAAATGGTAAATAATAAATGGTAAATAGTAAATCTACTCGATGTCTTTAAGCATGAGAATCCTCTTGTCCTCGACCATCTTACGGAAGTCAGGAGCATCTTTGGTCGATGGTGCCGGGGCAAAGTAATGTTTTTCGTTGAAGTTGCGCCAGACGAGGAAGTAGCTGAGGGGATATTTCTCAAGTTGTGGTTTCAGCACGTGCGTCCACCACGTTGGGTCGGGAAGATTCTGATAACCACATTCCGTGAGGGCCACGAGGCGCCCCGTTTTCTTGGCAAACTCGCAGAACATGGTGAGGTCCTTGTTTAGTGTGCTGATGAAGGCTTGCTCGTCACTGGACTGCTGATAAGCATCGAGGCCGATGATATCCACGCGGTCATCACCTGGGTAGGAATCCATGTCATCGTCTTTCATACCGAAGTTGGGACTCCAGCTCCATACGATGTTCGTCAAGCCGTCTGCCAGCAGTTTGTCTTGCAGACAGTTCCACAGAGCCTTGTATTCCTGTGCGGTGCAGAGGCCCTTGCCCCACCAGAACCAGCCGCCGCTGTTCTCGTGCCAGGGACGGAAAATGACGGGTACAGACTGGCCATGCTCATCCTTCAGCGAGCGAAGGAAGTTGGAGAGGTGCTGCATCCACTGTTGGAACTTCTGATGCTGACTGCCGCCCGGGAGAATGCTGCGAACGGTGTTGGCATTCTTGTTGTCCCACGCTGTGCCACCCGTTAGTGGATTACGCGGATGCCAAGAGATAGTAGCGATGCCACCGCGACGCACATGTGCCAGCAACTCTTCTCGGAGGCGGACGAAGGGTACGCTATCCAGACTCTTGGTGTCGCCCATCTCGATGCCGCCAAGCTCGAAGCCCATTACGGCAGGGTAGTCACCACAGACTGCCAGCACATCCGAGCGACCACGGTCCCACTGCCAGCCGAGGCCATAGAACGGGTCGTCTTGATGGCCAAACATAATGCCGCGGGTACTGAGGTCTTTCAGGCGCTGGAGCAAGACCTCTCTGCCATGCACACGCATCGGGTAGGGTGGTTGAATTGCGGGAACGGTGGTTTGCGTGGCCTTTGTGCGGCCGATGGGCACTATCTTCAAGTTATCAAAATATGGAGTAGAGACGCGGCGCTCTTTCAAAGGAGCTATCAAGCCTGCCATGCCCTTGCCGTAGTGATCCGATGTGGCCTTTACCACTTCGATTCCATCGACGTAGCCAGAGATGCGGTCACCCTCGAAACGAAGCCTGAGGTTGTGCCATTGCAGAGCCGTTATGCCGCTTACTTCTTTCTCGTCCAACGTGTATTCGCCTCCAACCTCTACGTCCTTTCTGGCGAGGATGATGGCTTGCTGTTCCTTGTCGCCAATGAGTTCTTTCTTGTCGAGCTTTCCGCGGGTGAGGATGAGCGTTACCTTCCCATTGTCATCCATCTTCAGATAGTAACCCTTGGCCCAGATGCCATAGCCAGAACCCACGTCGCAGAGGCGACCCATTACGCCGGCCTCATCGCCGGGATTGAGATATACGTCAGCACTGATTTCGTAGTCCTGCCAGTCTGCATCGCCAAGGATGGTGTAGTGATGCCATTCGGGGGCCCAGCTGAGGGTGTGGGAGCCTACGGTTTGGCGGAGGCAAAGGCCATCACGTGAGGGTGCTGGCTTTAGTTCATAGCACCCAATCAAATCTGCCAAGTAATGTGGCAGATAGCCCCACTCGGAGGGATTCTTGTACTGCTCAAAGTTGTCCTCGTAGGGAATGGGGAAGGGTTGGGAGTCGGGAATGTCGTCAAACGTCCCTTTCTGCTGCCCTGTTGTTGTGGAAAGGGAATAGACAGCGTTTGGTTTCAAAGTGATGGAGAAGCTGCCGCCTCGCGGTGTGATGTCGTTCAAACGCACGAATTGCTGTTGCGCGTCGCTGTACCATACACAGAGTTTGCCTGTGGCAAGTCCGTCGGTCACCTCTATCTTAATCTTCTGTGCTTTCTTCGCCTCCTTCGTCTCGGCAATGATGCTATAGTCGCCCGTCTGCGGGTCGCGCATCGTCACCATAGAACCACCGCCAGGCAAATTCAGACAACCATCGTCGATGTAGCGCCATCCCACACGGGTGAACTGGCCGTAGTGAGCATAGCCCCAAAGCGCTTCGCGTACAAGGTAGTGGCCGCTCCACGGTTCCTGAGCAAGGAGCATCGGTGGTTCCTTGCTATAAGGCTCCAACGGATATGTAGCACCAATGTCATACCAGTTGACGACCTTGGTTGCTCCGCTGATGATGTAGTTCTGATTGAAGCATTTCACGATGGAGATGAGGCAGTCGAAGCCAGGGAGATACACGTGGTCCTCGCTGTTCCAAATGGGCTTTCCCATGTCTTCTGCCTGCTTGCGTTGCTCTGGGGTAAGTTGTATTTCGCTGAACGTGTGGGCACAAACGACGTCGAGCGCATCCCTAAGTTCCGGGTCCTCCTGCATCCGCTTGAGAAAGTCCATCTTCTGACCGCCCCAGTTACCGAAGCCATGTAGTTTTACGTCGCGAAAACCACGTTCGTTCATGGCTCTGCGCAGATGCTTGGCGAAGTCGGCATTCCATCCCTTCTCGTTGTGGCAGCCTAAGGCATCCAGTTCCAGACCGTGCACCTCACGTAGTCCCTGAAGCCAATCCACGTAGTAGTCCACCATATTGTCTGACCAATAATTGCCCACCCAGGCAGGGGCACTCCACGAAGTAGCGTCAAGGGCAAGAGCCGGATTACGCCGTTTCGCCTCCTGCATCACCCACCACATATAGCCACGCAGGTAGTTGTGGTCGCCCTGATAGTGGCTATGGGAGGGCATCGAACCCTGCGTACTGTTACCGTCACCCGGCACTTCGACGAGGATTGTGCTAACGCTGGCCCCAAACATAGGCTTATAGACCATGTCCATGATCTGTGAGCGCTGAGGCTCAGGATAATCCTTCAATAATACAGAAGTGGCACCGCCACCATTCACAGCTCCAATGCCGTCGAATTGCTTGCCTTTGGCGTTGGTGCTCAACTGAATGGTCTGCGCCTTAGCGCCACCAATGAATAGGCTCAATACTGCTCCAATTAGTAGATATCTCCTTGTCATTTTCTTATATATTTCTTTCCATTCTTAATAAAGATTCCACGTCGGCCTTCCGTCCATGGGCACCCCAAGAGGTCATAGCTGCCAGATGGTGCGAATGTTTGCTCTGCCCGAACCGCATTGATGCTTGTTTGCAATTCCTGTTTGAAGTCTTCACGTGAGAGGACATAGTCGTTGGAGAAGGCCTCCGTCCACCATGCAGCATTGCAGTTGCTGTGGTCGGTGCTTTGGAAGTCCTCGCTGTTGGGGTCTTTAGTGCGGTCGTAGTCGTACCAGGGAACAAAGAAGAGCCATTTGCTGCCTGCTTGCCACTGCTTGCTGATGGTAGGCACGTTTCCGCACTCTGAGAGTGCCACCAGCTTATCGGGGGAGGAATCTTTAAGAAATTTGTAACAGGTGCGATAGATGGTCGAGGCGTTGCTCTTGTTATAGATATCGATGCTGACAATATCCACGTACTCGTCGCCCGGATACCATTTGTAGCCGTCGCTGTAGGGCTTGTTCCAAGCAGCCGCTGTGGTCCACACCCAGATGAGGTTGTTGAGCCCTGCATCCTGAAAGCGTTGATACATCACACGCCACAGCTCATTGCAGGCCTCGGCATCCATGCCCCACCAGAACCACTGGCCTCCCGCCTCGTGTAGGGGACGCCACAACACGGGAATCTTGCGCTGTTTGAGCAGTTTCAGGTATGAGATAATCGTGTTGATGTCCTTCATCATCAACTTATATTCGTCGGACTCAGGTTCAAATATCTTTCTCACGTCGAAGCTCGTCTCTCCCGTCCCGGTCCCTGGGGTGCAGGTGTAGTCATTGCCGTCGTTCGTGGGTACGTTCCAGTGCCACATGATGGCCACGACACCCCCCTGACGATGCCAGTTATAGACTTCGGTGACGTTCGTGTAGTCTATCCAGCCGCCTTTCTTCGAGTAAGGGTGGTGGATGTAGTCGAAGCAATTCAGTGCCGGCCATTTGCCCGTGTGCTGATAGACCCACTTCGCCTCGTTGATGTTCCAGTTGACGTTGGCCATCGTGCCGGAGAGCGTCTTCACGCCTTCAATGTCTTTCAGGCACTGCAGTAACGCCTCTGCCTCTGCCGATAGCTGGCTGGAATCCTGTGCTGAAATGCCACCCACAAAGAACAGCATCAGCAGTATAAGCATAAATCTTTGGCATCTCATAGTTCGATGATGTTTATGATAAACAAAAACTGACGCAAAGATACGGACTGTTATTCAAAATGGATGACTCTTTTTTAACCATTAATGGCACAAGCACCTTAAAAAATTGAAAAGTTGAAGAATTAAAAGATAACTTTTCAACTAATCGGCCTGAAAGGTCAGTATTTTAAATGATGATTTTTTTCTTGATGAAATTCTCGCGGAATTCTGTAGGCGAACATCCTTTATGCTTGCGGAACAGGCGATTGAAATTAGAGAGCGTATTGAAGCCAGAGTCGTAACATATCTCAGCAGCCGTCATGGTGGTATCTATCAGCATTCGAGAAGCATAGCCCAGGCGAATCTCGATGATATAGTCCGACAAGGTGCGGCCTGTGCGCTGGTGGAAGAAGCGGGAAAAAGCTACAGGTGTCATCCCTGCCAACTCTGCAACTTGTTCAAGACGCACTTCTTCGCGGAAATGACTCGCTATGTACTGCTGCACTTTATTGACGCGCCTACTCTCACTGCTTGTCTTAACGTGTGCAAACGAGGAGCTGGATAAGGTGCGGCTGTCGTCGGCCAGTGACAGGTCGTAAAGCAATTCAAGGAAGCTCAGCACCGCATGGAAGCCATGCCCGTGACGTGTCAATTCGTCTAATCTCCCATATATCTTCATAATGGTGAGCCCAGAAAAGGCGAGACCCAGGCGGGCGCGCTCCAGCATCTGACGAATGGAATGGAACTGGTTCTTCTTGAGCAGACTCTCGGGCAGCACGTCTGAGGTAAACTGTATGGTGATCTCTCTGATGTTCGTGCTATGACATTCCCCTTGTTCCCATACGTGTTCCAGATTTGGGCTGGTGATGAGGACCAGGTCATTGTCACCAATCGTCTCACTGGAATCCCCCACAGTACGACGCACTCCCGCAGCATTGCCGATGAAATTAAGCTCGAATTCGGGATGACTGTGGATAGGGAAGTCGAATGATGATTTATGGCGGTCGGCCAAGTAGAAGCAGTCGCTGTCAGATAGCGGTGTAATCTCTCGCATCACTTGATTCATAATTCAAAATTATCCTGCCCGTCGTACATTCTTTATTTTTCATTCTCAGAACATTGTTCCGATGCGCTCTATGAGTTCCAGGCACATACGACCATTGTGGTATGGACATTTCCAGAAACCTGCATGGTCGTCATCGAGGTTCACGCTACCATCCCCGCAGATGCTCCAGTACCATTCGCCATGCTCATGGTCGATGAGTCGGTCCTTGATGTATCTCCACAATCGTAATGCCTTACCCAATGCCTTCTCATCACCGAAATGCTGATAAAGATTGAAGAACCCCACGACGGCCTCTGCTTGCACCCACCAGTGGCGGTCGCAGTCGAAATGCGAACCGTCGGGCTCTCCTTCATAAATCATGGAGCCGTCGGGTTGCAGCCCCTTCTCGCTCGCTAATGCCACATCTCTCACTATAGGCTCTACCTTGTTTAATACAGCTTTGTCTCCCAGCACGAGCGCAGCCTCATGCAACAGCCATGAGCATTCTATGTCGTGGCCATAGCTTTCAGTCGTGCTACGGCGCGTCCAGTTCATATCGAAGAATAGGTCGAGATGATGTGTCTTGGGATTAAGAATATGAGTACAGAAGATTTCAATAATATCTTTGACTTTCATTCTTAATTCATCATTATTAATTCTTGCTTCGCGCATTGCACGCAAAAGGTTGGTGTATGGTTCGATGATATGCAGATGCGTGTTCTGGCTCTTTGGATAGTTCTCGTCCTTGTCAGAGAGACGCATGTCCGCTATGGGTTGCCAGTCGCGAGCGCATGCTTCGATATAGCCTCCGTAATCATGGTCCCAAGCGCGACTCTCAATGATGTCGAAGAGGTGGACGGCAATCCGCATAGCCTCCTCGTCACCTGTAGCCCGAGCGTATTCCGAGAAGCCGTACAGCATGAAGCCCTGGGCGTAAAACTGTTTCTTGGTATCAAGTGGCTGTCCATCTGCCGTGACACTCCAAAACGTACCGCCATATTCCTTGTCAATAAAATGCTCAAGGATATAGTCTTTGGTCAACCGTGCCGCATTAATGTAGGCACTGTCTCCAAGTACACGGTAGGCTGCACTGAAGGTCCAAAGCAACCGGGCATAGAGAATGGCACCGCGTGGAGCATTCTTTTCTATCCGGCCCTCTCCCGTCATCTGCCCATACCAGCCGCCCCGTTCTGTGTCGAGCATGTTATCCCACCAGAACGACAGGATATTTTGTGTAAGACATTCGCGGACTTCACGGCATAGCGTGTGCAATAATGTCTCATTTGAAAGAAAAAGGTGATTCTTTGCAGGCATAATGATGCGATTTATTTGTTTCAGGGGACAAAGATAGGAATAAAAGATGCAGTAGAGATATTGTTACGGAATAAGGAGTGAACTGTCTCCGTAACTGAGGAAGCGGAAATCATGAGCTAAGGCATAATCATATATCTTATGCCAGTCACCGTGTACGAAGGCGCTTACCAACAGGAGCAGGGTGCTCTGGGGCTGATGGAAATTGGTAACCATCATCTGAACTATGTGGAATTTATAGCCCGGGGCAATGATAATCTGCGTACTGCTGTGAAGAACATCCAACTTGTGACGGCATAAATAATCCCTAAGGGATTTCAAGGCCTCGACAGTTGAACATCGAGCATTATCCATTGTCCATTGTCCATTATCCATTGAACTTTGTTCATACGGCATCCACTGCTCTACATGCAGTTCTTCGGCATCACCGGTGTCCTTGCCTGCGTCCATTAGCTGTTGGGCTTTGATACCCATATAATAAAGACTCTCGAGGGTGCGGACGCTGGTGGTACCCACAGCAATGGCCTTTCCTTCGTGAGCAATTAATTTCTCTATGGTCTGAAGGCGGACGGCAATATGCTCGGTATGCATCTCGTGGGCACCTATCTCCTCGCTCTTGACAGGCTTGAAAGTGCCGGCTCCCACATGAAGGGTCAGTTCTTCGCGCTCTATACCATGTTTGTCCAAATCGGCCAGTACACGCTCTGTGAAATGGAGTCCTGCCGTAGGAGCTGCCACAGAGCCCTTAATCTTTGAATAGACTGTCTGATAGGTACGTAGGTCGCTCTCCTCTGTCTTACGGTTCAGATACGGAGGGATAGGCAGTTCGCCCAAAGCCTCCAGAACCTCAGAGAAGGCGAAGTTACCCTGCCAACGGAAATGCACCTCGAAACTTGTTCCGTGAGGGGCTACCCGCTCTGCCGATATGGTGTAGGAAGTGCCGCCTATCTGAAACTGACCATACAGCTGGCCTTCTTTCCATTTCTTGGAATTTCCCACCAGACAGTACCACGAGCAGTCCGAGGTGGTAATGAAATTCTCCTGATACTCTACTGGGAAAGCCGGTTCCAAGAGGAAGATTTCAATAAGTGCCCCTTGTATTGGTGATTGAGCATTGACAGAAGGATTGTTCTTGCGGAAGTGCAATCTTGCACGTATGACCTTGGTATTGTTAAAGACCATCAGGGCACCCTGCGGCAGATAACGGGGCAAGGAACGGAAAACGTCATCTGACACCTCTCCGCTTTTATACACCAGCAATTTGCTGCTGTCACGCTCAGGAAGGGGGAATTTGGCTATCCGCTCGTCAGGCAACGGATAGTTGAAATCCTTTATCTGTATCTCTTTCGTATCCATTTATGTCAAATTTCGTGCAAAGATACGGCAATTTTCATAGAAAAATGCTATTTTTGCAGGCAAAAAATAAAACAAGGAACAATGAAGATAGGAGATAAAGTTCGATTCCTCTCGGAAGTGGGAGGCGGAATAGTGAGCGGATTCCAAGGAAAGGACATTGTGCTGGTTGAGGATGAAGACGGGTTTGAGATACCCATGCTGAAGAAAGACGTGGTGATAATAGACTGCGACGATTACGACATAGGAAAAGTAAACACCCGACCGAACACCAAGCCTGCCAACAAGGAGCCGGAAAAGGAACCGGAGCCTTGTGAGAAACCCATTACCTTTAAAGCAAAGCCCATTGAGAGAAAGGGAGGCGAAAAGCTGAACCTATACCTGAGTTTTGTGCCCGTAAACATTAAAGAAATCTCAAACACTACCTTCGAGACATATCTGGTTAACGACAGCAACTACTACATTCAGGTTCTGTACCTAAGTGCCGAAGGCAATAACTGGCATCCACACTTCAATGCTGTGATAGAACCTAACTGCAAGGAGTTTGTGGAGGAATTTGACCGTTCACAACTGAACAGCATGGAACGACTGTGCATTCAGACCATCGCGTGGAAGCAGGACAAGCCCTTTGCACTGAAACCTGCCCTCAGCACAGAAATAAGACTGGACGGAACCAAGTTCTACAAACTGCACACCTTCCATCCCAACGAGTTCTTTACCGACCCCAACCTTACAATTCCCGTCATTCAGGACGACCAACCCAAACGCTCTGTGTTTGCTGATGCTGAACTGTTGAAGGAGGCACTGACAGGCACAAGGGCGTCACAAAAACAAGAACTGGCTCCACACAACATGAACGGACAAAAGAAACAGGAACGGCCAAAAATCATCGAAATAGACTTGCACAGTTCCGAACTGTTAGAAACGACATCGGGACTGAGCAACAGCGACATTCTGAAGGTTCAAATGGACGAATTCAGGAAAGTAATGGACGAGAACATAAAGCACAAGGGGCAGAAGATTGTCTTTATTCACGGTAAGGGGGACGGCATCCTACGTAAGAACCTGCTACAGGAACTTAAGTACCGGTACAAGGGATGCACAGCCCAGGATGCCTCGTTCCGCGAATACGGCTTTGGAGCAACACTTATTAAAATTGGATAACAGAAACATGGATTTCAAGTTAGAGATTTGTTGTGCCGACCTGCCAAGCCTACGTGCTGCCGTTGCAGGCGGAGCACATAGAATAGAACTGTGCCAGGCCCTTGAGATGGACGGGCTAACCCCGTCAGCCGGCATGATAGAAATGGCTGTGAACAGCGGCATCACGGTTCACGTACTTATCCGTCCCAGAAGAGGCGACTTTGTGTATTCCGAGGATGAGGTGGACTGTATGATATACGATATACAGATGGCACGCAAACTGGGTGCCCAGGGTGTGGTGATTGGTGCCCTGACACCTGAAGGCAATGTTGACCTGCAAGCCTGCCACCGTATGGTGGAAGCTGCCGGAAAAGAAATGCACATTACCTTCCACCGGGCTTTTGATGTTTGCAGGAATCCACAAGAGGCTCTGCTGGAGATTTATGCCCTGGGATGCGACCGCGTACTTACCAGCGGACAAGCCGCCAGTGCAGAAAAAGGCATCGGTCTGCTGAAGGAACTGGTAGCAAAAACAAAATCATTTGAGCCAAGAGAAGGATGCGGTGTAAGGGGAAGCGACTTCCATGTTATGCCGGGAGCCGGTGTTACACCCCAAAATGCAGCCCGTATCATAAAAGAAACGGGAGCCACAGAAATTCATGGCTCCCTTAGAAAGAACGGTCATACCGATGCCGTAATGGTACGCGAGGTTATTTCTCGTGTATCATCAGCTGTCGGATGACACTCATTATCTGATCTACAATTCCTATAGTATATCCCTGTTGGAACCATACTACCCGGTTAAAGGTATCGGCCATTATGAGAATGGGCAATTCCTGACTTCCGTGTGTAAGTTCCTGTATGTGCATAGCCTCTATGGTCGCTGGATCGGCAACACCAAAGATGAAGTTGTCGGGCAGACCGTCAAAATCCCTACGGTGTGTGCGGAACGACTGAAGCTCCTCCTGGGAGGGGAACAGCATTACAAAAAGATACGGCCACTGAGAGAGGTGGATATTAGCCTCTTCACATTCATGCAGTATATGGGTACTGGGCTCGTGATTGTCACGAATCAGCGCCACCAGATAATAGCCTCGGCCTGTACTCTGGAGCAAGGTCTTGTGGACACCCTTATAGTTGGTAAAATAATTCTCGCAGTCGAAATTGCCTATCACACGCAATTCATCGGCATTGTCGCGCAGTTTCAACGTTTGCTTCTTCAATGCATCAGCCTTTATGCCAAAGAACTCGAGGTGCGCCAACACACTGCCGTCTGCCATACGGGTACCCGAAACCAGAAGATACTGTCCGGCATCCATCTGAACGCCCTTTGAGAAAGTATCCTTCCACGTTGCTTCCTCCGGGAACTCCTGTAGTGAGAGAGTTCCGTTCTGCAGGCGTGACAGGCTGAAATGCGAATAGTATGAAGGATTCTCCTTGATGGAAAAATCAGTATAAGCAAGGCAAAGCGTTCCCTGTGGTGCAGTCTCCTGAACGGTCTCGTCAAAGTTTACGTCGTGCCAAAGCGTATCATCATCTGCCCACTGCACCTTACCCGTTACCTCATCAATGCGTGCGGCAATTCCTGCACTACGGCAGGCTGCCACAAAGAAGATATCGCGGCTGTGAGCATCTGTAGTACGATGACGGTAAACACCGGCAGGACTCATACAGAGCTTCTGGGGATTGCGGGCATTATCTATGCTGATACTGTCTGCAACCCACTGGGCAATAGCAGAGGCATCCTTACTCGCGAAAGCTGGTCCCAAGACCTTACGGTAAGGGGTAAGCATCTCGTTGCTGATACGGGGTGCCAACACATACTGCTGCCAAAGGGGAGAGGCGGAAGCCGGTGTGTTATCAGCAGCATCGGAAAGAACCTCTACGGAAACATCGCAGAGATCTTTCGTGCGCAAAGTGGCTATAACCTCCTTGCCATTCTTATGCGACTGGAATTCCTTTACTGTTTGCCAGTTCTGGCGGGCCGGCTTCAAATCCTCCTGCTTACTGAAAGCCTGCTCCATGTAAGCGTTGCGCAAGCTGTCCTCACGAAGCAGACGTTCCCTGTTCCTGCGTATCTGCGTCTCCGTAAGATTGGGAATATATTCCTTGGATGGAGGCGGAACAAGGTCAAGGTCGAGTGACCCCGTGTAGCTGTCATCCTTATCTACCACTACCGTTACAGTATCTGTCTGGCCTACAGAAACTTTTTCAAAACCGAAAAGTCCGTCTTTGCTTGCCCATACCACAAGGTCGCCTTTTCCGCAACCCAGACTGGTATTCCCGTTTGCATCAGACTGCTTGGAAACCAGGGTATAGAACTCGGCATAGTTGTACAGGCGAAAATCGACTTTTGCATCCTGTAGTGAAGCACCCTGGGCATCTACCACCTTAACGAAAATGCTATCGGTTTCGGCATAGTTAGAAGTAACGTTAATCTCGGTATAGCAACTGTTACGGCTCACCACCTCCTCTGGCCCCCCGTAATTGCCAAAAACCTTAGTGTGCATAAGCATACCGCGTGAAGCGGGTTCGTTGAACCAGCCCATATTCAGCACTGGAAGCGGTTCGCAGGCACCCAGGAAATACCAGCGTCCATTTACCCAGGCTTCCACCCAAGCATGGTTGTCATCGGTATGTGCCCAACGCGGGGTATATACCTGGCGGGCAGGAACGCCAATGGCACGAAGCGCAGCAACGGTGAAAGTACTCTCCTCACCACAACGGCCAGTAGCGGAACGCATGGTAACAAGGGGTGACTTGGTACGGCTGTCTGAAGGTGCATACGTAACATGCTCATGACACCAATGGTTAACCTCCAGAACGGCATCATACATATTCATATCCTTCACTCTGTTCTTAAGTGCTTCATAGAAGACAATACGAGCTGTGTCCAGGTTCTCGTTGTTGACACGAAGGGGGAGCACAAAATGCTTCCATTCGCGCTCAGGAACCTTCTGTCCCCAAGGCATCTCACGGCGTGCTTTCAGCGTAGCTCTGACATTGGTCTCCCAGAACTCGCGTGAATAATCAACGCTGTCCGGCAATGGCATATTAGCATACAGGAAATCAAGTGCTTCCTGTACTTCCTGTTCCGACTGGGTGCTACACCCTGCCGTAAAAACCATGAGGAGCCCTAAAGATAAGGCTCCCCATAATATATGTTTCTTTCTTCTCATATATGATACTTACTGAGCATACATATCTACGATAAGCTCGCCAAACAGGGTGTTGGCCCACGCAAACCAAGAGCGGGTGAAGTCCTTTGCATCGTCCTTGTTGAAAGACTCGTGCATGAAACCTGTATCACCGTCGGTCTTAAGAATCTGCTGTACGCACCATTCCTTCTCTGCACGGTCGTTGGTAGTAAATGCCTTCATGACGAGACTCATAGGCCAAGGCTTATTCAAGCCACAGTGAGGACCGCCGATACCTTCACCTGCCTTACCTTTAAAGAAATAAGGGTTATCCTCGCTCCATACAAACTTACGGGTGTTCTGGTAAATGGGATCGTCAATGGACACATCGGTCAAATAAGGCAGGCAAAGCAGAGAGGGGGCGTTGCTGTCATCCATCAGAAGGGAAGAGCCGTAGGCATCCACCTCGAAAGCATAAATCTTACCATACTTGGGATGCTCTACAACAGCGTACTTCTCCAAAGCCTCTTCCACCTGAGTTGCCATGCGGCGACAGTCACTGGCCAGTCCGTACTCCTTATTCACATCATTCAGAATAATAGCAGCCTTACGCAGTACACTCACAGCAAAGAAGTTGCTGGGCACCAGATAGGGGAAGATGGTACTGTCGTCAGAAGGACGGAAGGCGCTGGCAATCAGTCCGCAAGGCTTGCCGGGATGACCGTAGCCTCTATTGGAACGTGTATCGTGCAAAGCCTCAGTCTTGCGGGTGAAACGATAGTTGGTGATGGGACCGTTCCAGTTCTGCTGATCCTGGAAGACATGCAGAATCTCACGGATAGCCTGTATCCACTTCTCGTCGAAGATACTGGTGTCACCTGTCTGCTGCCAGTAGGCATAGGCAAGACGCAAGGGATAGCAGAGCGAGTCAATCTCGTACTTACGCTCATGCAGTTCCTTCTTCATTTTTGTATTGTCAGACATCCAATGGCCATTTTCAATAGCCTTGATGTTGAAAGCATTGGCGTATGGGTCAATGAGGATACATGCAAGCTGACGACGGATAACACCACGAATAAGGTGACGCAAAGGTTCATCCTGATTCACATAACGCAGATAGGGCCATACCTGTGCGGCACTATCGCGCAACCACATAGCCTCAATATCGCCTGTGATAACGAAAGTATCATCGTCACCGCTTTCCTTACTGTACCATACGGTTGTATCCAGCGTGTTGGGGAAACAGTTCACAAACATCCAATACAACTTGGGATCAATGGCTGTAAGTTTGGCCTTGAGATCAAGAATCTGCTTCTCGACTGCCTCACTGCGGAAAAGACGCTTCTCCGGGGCAGGACGTAAATCCTTGATGGTTGACTGTACAGCTACTTCCTGCTTCTTCACCTGAGCAGGAGCCTCGTAGTAATTGGCGCTGAAAGCGGACATTGGTGCGCTCATCAGCAAGGCTAAGATTATTTTCTTCATAATAATATGGTTATTTTCTGATTATTCTGAATACGCTGATTATTCCGATTACTTAACACTCATGTAAACATCCAGTACACCGCCAGCCATAATCTGGTCATGTGTGATGGTTGTGCCCTTCAGCTGCTGGCCGTTCAACACATATTTCTTTACATAGATAGCCTGCTGGCTGCCGCCATGTGTACGAATGGTGAAAGTCTTGTTCTCACCAACAGGAATAACAGCTTCCTCAACGATAGGAGAGCCCAACTGATAAACACCGCCACAAGGCTCTACCTGATAAAGACCCAAAGCAGAAAGAATATACCAGGCAGACATCTGACCTACGTCCTCGTTACCGCAAAGACCGGCAGGTTGGTCGGTATAAAGCTCGTCCATCACATAACGAACCCACTTCTGCGTCTTACGTGGCTGACCAACGTAATTATACATATACAATACATGGTGACTGGGTTCGTTTCCGTGTGCATACTGACCAATCAAACCAGAGATGTCGGGAGCAGCACCTTCGCCAAGGTCACTGTCTGCGGCCAGCAGGGCATCCAGATGATCTGCCAAAGCCTTGTCGCCACCCATCAGATTGGCAAGACCCTTTACATCGTGGGGTACCAGGAAGGTGTACTGCCAGGGATTGCCCTCGGTATAGTCACGAGTCTGACGGTTGGGATTGAACTTCTCCGGCAATGGCCGGAATTCACCCTTCATATCCAGAGCACGCATACACTTAACACGTGCATCCCATAATTTCTTATAATTCATGCTGAGCTCATAGAAACGAACACTGTCTTCCTTATGACCTAACTTACCAGCTACCTGAGCAGCTGCCCAAGAGGCAAGATAGTATTCCATGCTCTTAGCCACGCACTCTCCTTCGCGACCGTCATAAGGCAGGTAGCCCAATTCTGCCAGATAATCCTTACCGCGTAAAGGAACACGGCGGTTCTTGGCAAACTCTGTGGGCAGCATACTGGCCTTAATGGCCTCATACATCTTCTCCGCGTCAATATCGGTGCACTCACCTTTCAGGATAATATCTGCCAGAACGGGAACACCTGGTTCACCTACCATACAATAGGTATCGTTGCTTACCAAATGCCATACAGGCAGCTCACCCCATTCGTAATACATATTCATCATGGTATGTGCATAGTCACGCATACGGTCAGGCATGATAAGGGTTGCCAGAGGGTGTGCGGCACGATAAGTATCCCAAAGACTCCATGTGGTAAGATTGGTAAAATCAGCACCACGGTGAACCTTGAAGTCGCAGCCCATATAGTCGCCTGTCACATCGTTCCAAATCTGAGGAGCCACCATGTAATGATACATAGCGGTGTAGAAGATGGTACGCTCACGCTCTGTACGGAAAGTAGCCTGGATACGACCCAACTGCTTGTCCCAAGCCTGGCAGGCAGCATCGGCAACAGCATCAAAGTTAAAAGTCGGCATCTCTGTATTCATATTGATGAGGGCGTTGGCCTCGCTGGTGGGAGAGATGGCCACCTTAGCCAAAATCTGATCGCCAGGACCTACCTCGAAAGTTGCCTGACCATACTTGGCATTCACGCCTTCAGAAAGCCAATGATGCATGGGATGGCTGAAACGGATGCAAAAATACACCATCTGGTCAGAAGCCCATCCCGCACTGCGACGGTATCCCATCAGCGTATAGTCATCAATCTGAATAGCCCTTGCCTCACGGGTATTGTCGCCTACGGTATTATCCAAGTCAATGACAATACGTGCATTGTTACTACCCTTGGGGAATGTAAAACGGTAGAGAGCCACACGCTCTGTTGCCGTTACCTCAGCCTGAATAGAAAAGCGGTCCAGCAATACACGATAGTAACCGGGAATGGTAACCTCCGTTTCGTGACGGTAGTCACTTGCCAATCCCTTGCGGCTGAGCTCCACATCACCATAAGCAGGCATCAGGGAGATATCGCCCAAGTCGCCACAGCCCGTACCGCTAAGGTGCATCTGGGCAAAACCTATAATCTGTTTGCCGCTCTCGTGGTAACCAGAACACCAGTCCCATCCCTGCTCAATCTGAGTAGGACCTGCATTTACCATACCGAAGGGAACATTGGCACCTACAAACACATGACCATGATCGCCTGTTCCGATACGGGGATCAACGTACTTGGAAAGATTGTCGGCCATTGCAGACATACCTACAAGCAAGGCGAGAAATAAGAATTTACTTTTCATTGAATTATGGGTTTTATATTTTTAAAGTTATTGTTCTACTGAAGAAAAGTGGGAGCAAAGATACAAATAAGTGAGGGATTTCCCAAATAAATTTGAGGAAATCCGAACGGGAGTATCTTAAAACTTTTGTTTAAAGATACAAATAAGTAAACACGACACAATATAAAACACAAAAAGCCCTCAACAATCTTTTTTCCGATTGCCGAGGGCTCAGTATATCTATTTGCTGTGAGACATTACATCATGCCACCCATACCGCCCATGCCGGGAGCACCGCCCATAGGCATCTCGGGCTTTTCTTCCTTAGCCTCGCAAATGACACATTCCGTTGTCAGGAACATACCTGCAATAGAAGCGGCGTTTTCCAAAGCCACACGTGCCACCTTGGCAGGATCAATGATACCACATTCCTTCAGGTTCTCGTACTTATCGACGCGGGCATTGTAACCATAGTCGCCCTTGCCATTGCGTACTTCGTTAACCACTACGCTGCCTTCCAGACCTGCGTTCTCCACAATCTGACGAAGAGGCTCTTCGATGGAACGACGGATAATCTGGATACCTGTATCCTCATCAGCATTGTCACCCTTAAGATTAGCAATAGCCTCCTGTGCGCGGATGTAAGCAACACCGCCACCAGGGATGATACCTTCTTCGATGGCTGCACGGGTTGCACACAGAGCATCGTCAACACGGTCCTTCTTCTCCTTCATCTCTACCTCGCTGGGAGCACCCACATACAGTACGGCTACACCGCCAGAGAGCTTAGCCAGACGCTCCTGCAGCTTCTCTTTGTCATAATCACTGGTGGTATTGTTAATTTCGTTCTTAATCTGGTTAACACGATCCTTGATAAGTTCGCTCTCACCATGACCATTAACAATGGTAGTGTTGTCCTTGCTGATGACAACCTTGTCGCAAGAACCCAGCATCTCGATGGTTGCCTGCTCCAGCTTCAAGCCAGTATCCTCGCTCACTACCAAACCACCCGTTAGGGTAGCAATATCCTGTAGCATAGCCTTACGACGGTCGCCAAAGCCAGGAGCCTTAACGGCACAAATCTTAAGCTGGGTGCGCAGACGATTTACTACCAGTGTGGTCAAAGCCTCACTCTCTACATCTTCGGCAATTACCAAAAGAGGACGACCGCTCTGAACTGCGGGTTCCAAAATAGGCAGGAAGTCCTTCAGGTTGCTAATCTTCTTGTCATAGATAAGAATGTAGGGATTCTCCATTACACACTCCATCTTCTCGGTATCTGTAACAAAGTAAGCAGAGAGGTAACCGCGGTCAAACTGCATACCCTCTACCACACCAATAGTAGTTTCACGACCTTTAGCCTCCTCAATGGTGATAACACCGTCCTTGCTAACCTTCTTCATTGCATCAGCCAGCAACTTGCCAATTTCCGGATCATTGTTGGCACTTACGGCAGCCACCTGCTCAATCTTCTGATAATCATTGCCTACCTGTTCAGCCTGCTCCTTGATGTTGGCAACAATGGCACTTGTAGCCTTGTCGATACCGCGCTTCAAATCCATCGGATTAGCACCGGCAGCAACGTTCTTCAAACCTTCGCGTACAATAGCCTGAGCCAGTACGGTAGCAGTTGTGGTACCGTCACCTGCATCATCACCAGTCTTGCTGGCAACACTCTTTACCAACTGGGCACCTGCATTCTGGAAGGGGTCTGCCAATTCCACTTCCTTGGCAACTGTTACTCCATCCTTGGTAATCTGGGGAGCACCAAATTTTTTCTCGATAATTACATTACGTCCCTTAGGACCCAGTGTAACCTTAACAGCATTTGCCAAACTGTCAACGCCCTTCTTCATCTGCTCGCGAGCGTCAATATTGAATTTAATATCTTTTGCCATTTTTTCTTAATTTAATTTGTCGTTATTACGGAATTTCGTTATTACGAATGATTTTAAGAGAGTATTGCCACAACGTCGCTCTGACGCATAATCAGGTACTTGGTGCCTTCAAACTCCAGTTCTGTACCGGCATATTTGCCATAAAGAACCTGGTCGCCAACCTTAAGAACCATCTCCTCGTCCTTTGTTCCGTTACCAACGGCAACAACGGTACCCTTCAATGGTTTCTCCTTTGCTGTATCAGGTATAATGATACCACCTACTGTCTTAGTCTCTGCGGGTGCGGGCTCTATGAGCACGCGGTCTGCTAATGGTTTTACGTTCATAATCTATATTTTATTTAAATTTATATTGGTTTTCGTTTTCGTTTTCGTCTTCATTTTCGTTTTCATATTCCTCCTCACATTATACTACGAAAGTTGTGCCAAAAATCGTAACAAGACAAAATGTCACTTCCATTATGACAAAAACTGACACCAAAACGCCATTTTATTTGGCAACTCCAGAAAATAGTCGTATTTTTGCCGCATGGAATACATGTCACAAGAGGGCTACGATAAGCTCGTAGAGGAATTGCGCCAGTTGGAGCGTGTGGAGCTGCCAAGGGTGAAAGAGGCTATTGCTGAGGCGAGGGACAAGGGCGACCTCAGCGAAAATTTTGAATATCATGCTGCCAAGCGCGAACAAGGACGTTTGCTGAGCCGCATCCGCTTCAAACAACGCGTATTGGAATTTGCACGGGTTATTGATAAATCACGGCTTGGCGGTGACAGTGTGGGATTGCTGAGCAAAGTGGAACTTACCAATTTGGGAACAAATGCCAAGATGACTTACACTATTGTCAGTCCGCATGAAGCCAACCTGCCCGAAGGAAAGATTTCCATCAAATCACCCATAGCACAGGCACTGCTTAAGAAACAAGTTGGTGACACAGTAGATGTTCAGGTTCCCGTAGGAACCATAAAACTTCGCATAGAAAGCATTACATTATAATAAAGCCATATTTCCTATCTCTCGCACCAATCATAAAGAAAATCGCTGATTATTTTGGCTATACTCTGATTTATGTATATCTTTGGATGCGCAAAACGATGAATTTTAATATGATTATGAAGAAGATACTATTTTTTGCACTATGCGGACTGTCTGTTTTTACTGGAGCCAATGCCCAGGACAGCGAAAAAAGTCTGAAGGAGGCGTATAAGGATTATTTTATGATTGGCGTTGCAGTAAACCAACGTAACATCTCGGATTCGATGCAAAGCAGCCTGGTAAGGAGGGAGTTCAACAGTATAACGGCAGAGAATGATATGAAACCCGTCTCAGTTCACCCCGAAGAGGGAAAATGGACGTGGGAGAAGGCCGACCGCATTGCCAACTTTTGTCGCCAGAATGGCATTAAACTGCGCGGACACGCCCTGATGTGGCACAATCAGATGTGCGAGTGGATGTTCTATGACAAGCAACACAATCTGGTAAGCAAAGAGGTTCTTTTTGAACGCATGAGGGAGCACATACATACAGTGGTAAACCGCTACAAAGATGTGGTATATTGCTGGGATGTCTTCAACGAGGCTATCAAGGATGGACCGCGAAATCCAGAGGGAATGGACCAGCCTTTGCGTGAATCTACATTCTATAAAATTTGCGGTAACGATGAGTATATACGCAAAGCGTTCCAGTTTGCCCGCGAGGCCGACCCGAATGCAATACTTTTTTATAATGACTACAACGAGTGCGACCCGGTAAAACGCGACCGCATCTATGAAATGGTAAAGGAAATGAAGGCAGCAGGAGTGCCTATAGACGGTATCGGTATGCAGGGACATTACAATATCTACGGTCCGTCAGAAGAAGACATAGAAGCCGCTGTCAGCAAATATGCAGAGATTGTGGACCACATTCATGTTACAGAACTTGATATACGCGTAAACAAGGAAATGGGCGGCCAACTACGCTTTAGCCGAAACGAAAACGCGAAGATAACCGAGGAACAGAAACAAATGCAAGAGGTTAAATACGCTACCGTCTTCAGGGTAATGCGCCAACATGCCGACAAGATGGATTGTGTGACCTTTTGGAACCTTAGCGACCGCGACTCGTGGTTGGGTGTCAACAACTACCCCCTACCCTTCGACAAAGAATATAAACCAAAAAACGCGTACCGAGTGATACGCGATTTTGGCAATAAGTAACAGATTGCAGCCAATCTGTATATCTTTCTATTCCCCCTAGAACTCGGCGTTCTTGGGAGTACGTGGGAATGGAATGACGTCGCGGATATTCTGCATTCCAGTGACGAAGAGAATAAGGCGCTCAAAACCGAGACCGAAACCTGCATGCGGACAACTGCCGTACTTGCGGGTGTCGAGATACCACCACAAGTGGGTCATATCCATCTCGCGGCGCTCTATCTCTGCCATCAGCTTGTCGTAACTCTCTTCACGAACGCTACCGCCAATAATCTCGCCAATAGAGGGGAAGAGCACATCGGTGCCCTGCATGGTGGGACCTGGGGCTACGGCACCCTTGTAACCAACAGAACCGCCATCTGCAGTTGCCTCGTTCTGCTTCATATAGAATGACTTGAAAGCACGGGGATAGTCGGTCATGATGACAGGCTTCTTGAAATGCTCCTCGACGAGGTAACGCTCATGTTCGCTGGCAAGGTCGTCGCCCCAGTTGCATGGGAACTCGAACTTCTTGCCGTTCTTGATGGCCTCCTGTAGGATATTGATACCCTCGGTGTAAGGCAAACGGACAAAGGTTTCCTTAAGAACGCCTTCCAGACGCTCAATGAGGGTCTTGTCTATCATCTTATTGAGGAATTCGAGGTCGTCCCTACAATTGTCAAGTGCCCACTTCACACAATACTTGATGAAATCTTCCTCCAGGTCCATCAGCTCTTCCTGGTCAAGGAAGGCAACCTCTGGCTCAATCATCCAGAACTCTGCCAGGTGACGAGGCGTATTGCTGTTCTCGGCACGGAAGGTAGGACCGAAGGTGTAGATGGCACCAAGAGCCGTAGCACCCAACTCACCCTCCAACTGACCACTAACGGTGAGCGAAGTCTGCTCGCCGAAGAAATCATCGTCGTAGATAATCTTGCCCTGCTCGTCCTTCTTCAGGTCGTAGAGGTTCTTAGTAGTCACCTGGAACATGTTTCCTGCTCCCTCGCAGTCGCTGGCAGTAATCAGCGGCGTATGGAAGTAGAAATAACCGTGCTCGTGGAAATAAGTATGGATGGCCATTGCCATGTTGTGGCGGATACGCAGGATGGCACCGAAGGTGTTGGTGCGGGGACGCAGATGAGCCACCGTGCGAAGGTATTCCCAGCTGGCACCTTTCTTCTGCAAGGGATAGGTGTTGTCGCAGTCGCCCAGGATTTCGATGGCCGTTGCTTGAATCTCGCTGGCCTGTCCTGCGGCAGGACTCTCGACAAGCCTGCCGATGACACTCAGACAAGCACCTGTAGTAATGCGCTTGACAGTTTCTTCCTGGAAGTTGGCATCTTCGCCTACAATCTGTATATTCTTGATGGTCGAGCCATCGTTTAGAGCAATGAAGAAGATTCCCTTCGAACCGCGCTTCGAGCGCACCCAACCCTTTACACATATATCACTTCCGTATGCTGTGCACTTCAGCGCATCTATTACTTTTGTTCTTTTCATTTTGCTATTGTTATTTTATTTGAGAATAACTATTCCCCTTAGGGGAAAACAGGCGGAGGATTTATTCAAACGCGCCCATGCGTAGCATATTCACCTCCTTCTCTGTGAGGAAGCGCCAATCACCCCTGCGTACGTTCTTCTTGGTAAGACCCGCAAAAAACACACGGTCGAGTTTGACAACTTTATAGCCAAGACTCTCAAAGATACGGCGGACAATGCGGTTACGCCCGCTATGAATCTCGATACCTACCTGTTTGCGGTCAGTCTCGCTGGCATATTCGATGGCATCTGCATGAATCTCGCCGTCCTCTAACTGAATTCCATCGGCAATCATACGCATATCTGCCGCCGTTACATTCTTATTGAGATATACGTGATAGATTTTCTTTTTCATGAACTGAGGATGGGTAAGCTTGCTAGCCAACTCACCGTCATTGGTAAGCAGAAGCACACCAGTAGTGTTGCGGTCAAGACGGCCTACAGGATAAATACGCTCCTGACAAGCTCCCTTTACAAGATCCATAACAGTTTTGCGGTTCTGGGGATCGTCGCTGGTAGTAACATAATCCTTGGGCTTGTTAAGCAATATATACACCTTCTTCTCAATGCTAACCAACTGATCATGGAAGAGTACGGTATCTGAACGCTTAACTTTGGTGCCCAATTCTGTTACAACCTGACCGTTAACAGATACTACGCCTGCCTCGATAAAGCTATCTGCCTCGCGACGGCTACATATACCGGCATTTGCCAAGAACTTGTTCAGACGGATAGGTTCTTCAGGATCTATGTGAGTCTCCTTGTACTCTATCTGCTTCTTCATGCTATATTTTGCATTGGGATTGTAGCCGGCTGTATGAGGACGGACACCTCCTCTACCTCCACCCTTGGGGGCATATCCTTCGCCATTACGATTATAACCTGCAGGACGAGACTGGTAACCACCTTCACGGCGAGGACGTTGCTGATACCCTCCTTCACCTCCTGCATTATAACGGGGACGAGCCTGATAGCCACCCTCGCGAATCTGACGAGAGTAGTTTCCACCTTCGCCACTTGAATTGTAATGGGGACGAGGCTGATATGGACGTGCTCCCTGGTCACTTGTGTTACTACTGAATGCAGGACGGTTTATACGAGGACGCATAACACGACCCTGACTGCTATATCTGATATTACGATTGTTATCACTGCCATACTGAGGGCGATAGCCATCACGGCCTGCACTCTCATTTTTCTCGGAGAATTTTTCTCTCCAACTTTCGTCTTCTGTAATCATAAGTCTTTTCTTTTTTAAAAGTGTTTCTTATAAAAGTGTTTTAAATACCTATATATGTATGTGGGGTTATGGTGCGCAGTTCTTCCTTCACGGATTCACTTACGTTCAATTCTTCTATAAAATTCTTTATTGTGGCCTCGTCAATGCCTTTACCTGTACGGGTTAGAGCCTTAAGGGCCTCATACGGATGAGGATATGCCTCACGACGGAGAATCGTCTGGATGGCTTCAGCACAAACAGCCCAGCAATTGTCCAAATCGCGGTTTATGGCATTCTGGTTCAGCACCAGTTTACGTAAACCCTTAAGGGTGCTGCTAATGCTGATGAGCATGTGTCCCAAAGGAACACCTATATTACGTAATACCGTACTGTCGGTAAGGTCGCGCTGCAAACGGCTTACGGGAAGCTTCTGGCTTAGATGCAGAAGAATAGCATTAGCAATACCAAGATTACCCTCTGAATTCTCAAAATCAATGGGATTTACCTTATGTGGCATTGCACTGGAACCAACCTCACCTGCCTTAATCTTCTGGCGGAAATACTCCATAGAGACATATTGCCAAAAGTCCCGGTCAAGGTCGATGATAATGGTGTTGATACGTTTCATGGCATCAAAGACAGCACCCAGACAGTCGTAATTACTAATCTGTGTAGTGTACTCTTCGCGTTCCAAACCCAGTTTCTCAGCCACGAACTGTGCTCCGAACTGACGCCAGTCATACTGCGGATAGGCCACATGGTGTGCATTAAAGTTACCTGTAGCACCACCGAACTTTGCTGTTATAGGACACTGACGAAGCATCTCCATCTGACGCTGCAGACGATACACAAACACCATTACTTCCTTACCTAAACGGGTAGGACTTGCCGGCTGTCCATGTGTCTTGGCAAGCATGGGTACATCTTTCCATTCTTCTGCATAAGATGCAAGCTGATCTATCAATTCCTGTAACAGGGGATAGTAAACCTGCTCAAGGGCTTCCTTAACACTTAAGGGAACACTGGTATTGTTGATATCCTGCGAAGTAAGGCCAAAGTGAATAAATTCCTTGTAAGCCTCCAAACCGCCAATGGCATCGAACTGCTCCTTGATAAAATATTCAACAGCCTTAACATCATGGTTAGTGACTTTTTCTATATCCTTTATGCGCTGAGCATCCTGTTCTGAAAAATTCTGATAAATGTTCCTAAGACAAACAAACAAGTCTTGGGGGAAAGAGACCAACTGTGGAAGAGGCAATTCACAAAGTGTAATGAAATATTCAATTTCCACTCTTACACGATAACGGATAAGAGCGTACTCGGAAAAATAATTAGCCAAAGATTCTGTTTTACCCCGATAGCGACCGTCAATAGGAGAAATCGCTGTCAACAAATCCAATTCCATAGCGAAAAACTAATACGTGCTTCAAATATATTTGTGCAAAAGTGGTGGGCGTTGACGGATTCGAACCGCCGACCCTCTGCTTGTAAGGCAGATGCTCTGAACCAGCTGAGCTAAACGCCCGAATCAGAAAGAGACTTGTTGGAAAAAAGTGGTGGGCGTTGACGGATTCGAACCGCCGACCCTCTGCTTGTAAGGCAGATGCTCTGAACCAGCTGAGCTAAACGCCCAAACAAGCCCTTTCAAGAAATGCGGAGCAAAGGTATCACTTTTCTGTGGACCTGCAAAATATTTTCTTATTTATTTTTATTTAGATGCAAAACGTCGTGACTGCTCATCAATAAGAGCCTTATCCTGGAAGTAGTTAATCTTCATGGCACGACGCACCTCATCCATTGTCTGGCAGGCAACCTCGCGAGCGGCTTCACAACCCTTTTTAAGGATGTCATATACCATGGGAATGTCCTTTTCGAAGTCAGCACGACGCAGACGGATAGGCTCTAAGGTCTCTTGCAACACATTCATCAGCAACTTTTTACACTTCATGTCGCCTAAACCACCACGCGTATAATGATCCTTCATTTCCTGAAGGCTCTGATAATCCGAAGTGAAAGCAGCTACCATTTCATCAGTAGCAAAGGCGTCAAGATAAGTGAATACAGTATTGCCCTCAAGATGTCCCGGGTCGGAAACCTGAAGATGGGTCGGGTCCGTGTACATACTTTTCACCTTCTTGTTAACCTCGTCAGCCGAATCCGAAAGATAAATGCAGTTACCGAGACTCTTGCTCATTTTGGCCTTTCCGTCAGTACCTGGCAAACGGAGACATGCAGCATTATCTGGCAACAGAATGTTGGGTTCAACAAGCGTATCGCCATAAATGTTATTAAAGCGACGTACTATCTCACGGCACTGCTCCAGCATTGGTTCCTGATCTTCTCCGACAGGTACTGTGGTTGCCTTGAACATAGTAATATCAGCTGCCTGGGAAATAGGATAAGTAAAGAAGCCCACAGGAATACTCTCGCCACTGAAACCACGCATCTGAATCTCCGTCTTCACAGTAGGATTACGCTGCAAACGACTCACGCTTACCATATCCATAAAATAGAAAGACAATTCACAAAGTTCAGGAATCTGACTTTGAATAAATAAGGTACTCTTCGAGGGGTCAAGCCCTGCAGCCAGATAGTCAAGAGCAACTTCAATAACGTTCTGACGCACCTTCTCAGGATTTTCAATATTGTCAGTCAACGCCTGCGCATCAGCCTCAAAGACGAAAATCCTGTCATAAAGGCCTGAGTTTTGTAGTTCCACGCGACGGCGAAGAGAACCCACATAGTGGCCGATGTGAAGTTTCCCAGTTGGGCGGTCGCCCGTCAGAATAATCTTTTCTTTTGGTTCCATTATATTTTTATGTATTTATTTAATTACTTTATTTCTTCAGCGCCCAAACATTTTCTCTATCTGAGTATGTTCCAAAATAGAAACAATAACCTTTCCCGTAGGGGTGAGGTTGGGGTTTTGGCTCTGGAAAAGGTCACCAAGCAGCGATTCCATTTCCTGGTTGGTAAGTACCTGTCCCGCAACTATTGATGCGTTGCGTGCCATTACCAAAGCCATGCGGTGCTGAAGTTCTTTTTCCATTCCCACTTCCTTTTCCCTTACAGCTTCCACCATTTGAGTAAGAACAGATATTGGGTTAGCACCGTCCAAATCGGAAGGAACGCCATTAACAGAAAAACTTCCGCCCCCCAAAGACTCTATGTCAAATCCAAGAGAATGCAAGCCGTCTATCATATTCTGAAACAAGACTGCGTCGGAAGGGGACAGTTGCAACATCTCTGGAAAAAGAAGGCCTTGAGAAGAAGCTTTCTGTCCCTCCATCTGCTTACAAAATCTGTCGTAGAGGACACGGACATGAGCTCTATGCTGATCAACCATCATCAGTCCCGTCTGCACAGGGGTAAGTATATACTGACCACGATATTGGAAATGGCAGTTGCTTACCTCCATGCCTTTGTGCTCCTCATCAGAAAAAAGGCTTTTTGATTCTTCCTGCTGCTCATCAACATAATCGTGCTTTATGGGTTCGGCTTTCTGTATGTTTGCATAGAGTTGTTCCCAGTCAACAGGTGTCTGCTTTTGGCGTTTCCCTTCATCAGAGCGGAATGGATTATAATTACTATTGACTTGCACACGGGGTGCACGGACTTCAACACCACCATGAAAATCAAAAGTAGGAATGTCTGGACGTCCCTCTACATCAAATTCAATTGTCGGTACAGCATTGAACTTGCCAAGTGAATCCCGGATGGCAGCTACCAGAATCTGCCATATCGCAGAATCGTTCTCGAATTTTATCTCCGTTTTTGTAGGATGGATGTTGACATCTATATTGGAAGGCTCAACTTCAAAATAAAGAAAATAAGGAATCTGTTCACCCTCAGGAATGAGATGAGCATATGCCTCGAGAACTGCCTTGTGAAAATAAGGATGACGCATATAACGTCCATTCACAAAGAAAAACTGATTAGCGTTTTTCTTACGTGCAGCCTCCGGTTTTCCCACGAAACCGGTAATGCGGGCAAGTGTCGTATCAACATCAACAGATAGTAGCTGTTCATTCAGTTTCTTTCCAAAAACATTGACAATACGCTGCCGCAGATTACTGGAAGGCAACTTAGTTATCAATGTGCCATTGTGAGAGAGGGAAAAAGAAACGGTAGGATTTACTAACACGATGCGCTCAAACTCCTGGATGATATTATTAAGTTCCGTCTGATTGGATTTCAAGAATTTACGACGAGCCGGTACATTAAAGAAAAGGTTTCGAATTTCGAAATTTGCTCCGACAGGACAGGAACACACCTCTTGGTTAGTAATACGGGAACCCTCTATAGTAAGATCCGTACCCAATTCACTGTCTATGGTTCTGGTTAAAAGATGAACCTGTGCAACGGCAGCAATGGAAGGAAGAGCCTCGCCCCGGAACCCCATTGTATGAAGAGCATACAAATCTTCTGCCTGCTTTATTTTGGATGTTGCATGGCGTTCAAAAGCCATACGGGCATCCTGTTCGCTCATACCCTTTCCGTCATCTATTACCTGAATGGACGTGCGTCCTGCATCAACAACAAGCACATCTATCGTTGCGGCTCCGGCATCAACGGCATTTTCCATCAGTTCCTTGATAACCGACGAAGGACGCTGAACAACCTCACCCGCTGCTATTTGATTGGCAACCGAATCCGGAAGAAGATGAATGATATCCATAATTATCTATTACCCGTCATTATAAAATTCCAGATAAACAACAAAATAAAAATAAGAATAACAGCCAAAGGCCATCCCACCCTGGCACCTTTCTCTTTGTATCGCTGTGCACGAGGTGTAAAATTAATAAAAGTCCCCTTGAACTTTTCCGTATTATACGCTTCATCGGTATGCAGGGCTTCCCCTTTCTCACGCTCTACCTGCTCCACCAATTTCTGCAATTTCTCCTTACGCTCATCTGTATATATGCTAACTCGCCTGAACTTGCGAGGCTGCCTTGTGCTGAACAATCCCATGACCTGTTGTTTATTCTATTGTTTTATATCCGATAGCTTCTGCTTTGGTGCCACACGCTGGACACTCTTTTTCAGTTCACTTCCTGCTTTCTTTCCTCGCCAATTAAATACGTCCATTTTATCCACAGGACGGACATAGTCGAACCAAACAAAGTTAGAGAGATATAATTCCTCCGGTGGTATCAATGGTACAGGATACATGGTACCTGTAGCAGCAGGCATCCACACATATTCCACTTTGCGATTCTGCACATACAGTTTTAGTAAAGTCGTCTCGGTATGGTTCATTTCAACCATAACGCTGTCTTCGTTAAAGGGATAATAATTAAAATAGACATTGCCCATTGTCGTAGAAAGATACATCTCACCATTCTTAAAATAAAAGTGCATCTCATGACCGGCAACCTGATTATAATGAATACTGTCTATCTGCTCCACAGACAATGCCTGACGTAAGACCTGTAAGCTGTCCATTGTGCTGTCGTTAAAGAACGCCCTTATTTCCTCGCCCAACATCTGCTGCCCGTTTTGCCAAAGGATAGGGTTATAATACATTACCAGGCAGGAATCCTTCGAATTATAGACCATAGAATCACAGACAGCCTGAACATCCTCCCGAAATGCACGCATATGCCTATATGCATGCAAGACCCTGTACATACTGTCTGTATCAATGTTATATGTAAACAGCTTAAAGGTGTCGGCATGAGCAAACAAGGTGTCCTTTTGTGAAAAGTCAATAACCATAGCACTGTCATACGCTTCGCAATACCCTATGCTGTCCACATAATAACAATAATTGCCCGTTAGCATATTCTTGTTCTCTTCATCAGTATAAATAAAGTTACCAAAAGCCTCGCCAATCTTTGTTTCCCCGTCCCATACAACACTATCCCCTACCAGACGCTTTCCTTCATTTACAAGAATACTTCTGTCAAGCATAAAAGACTCATCTGTCTTAGTATAATAATACCCGCGTTCTGAATAAATATGACTCTCTCCGTTCTCTATATTGGAAGGTCCGACAACATAGGCAACGGCTGTATTGGTATTATAATATAATGTATCTGAAACCAAGACTGTCTTGGGAGGTTCTGGAGGTTCCGGATTAACCAGTCTGACATTATAATTGAACACAGCCTGATGAGTTGCCGGTTGGTACTGCCCCCAGTCGCTTGTCAACTCGTTACCCTGGTCTAACAATCGTCCGCCCTCGAAAAAATATCCGAGGTCATAAATACGGTCATAATCAAGGCTGTCTGTGTATAAAATAGTCTTCAAGTGCTTGAGCACCACATTGTACCGGGCACGTGCCAATCTGTCAACACCATTATAATACAGCACATCACTGGTAAGAGAAAGAGTATCACCCTGAATCATACGCACATTCCCAAACGCATCAAAGGAATTCGAGGCTTCGTAGAAAAGAGCACTGTCACAATACATGAGTGTTCCCTCGTGACTGAACCTGACATTCCCCACCAGAAACTGAGCTGTCAGGTGAAGATGGTCATCATAATACAATTTATCTGCATGTAACAAATGTACGCGACTGTCCTTGTTTGACGTTTTAACCTTATTGTTGTTTGCAGTATTACGAACGGGAGTAACAGCCAACAACAGACAAACGCCAAACAGGATAAGTGTACATATTGCAGACAGACGATGATTCATCATTTAACCCAGCCGGGATATTGGAATTCACAGTCGCGCCAATCAGGATTTATCCTAATGTAAGTAGTACGCTGTTTTTCCTTTATCCAATCAAGAATAATCTTTTCACTTTTAATTTTCTCTACTTCCTTTTTCAACACCTGATAGTCCTCAGATACACTTGCCCTGTGCGAATTGATTCTGTTCTTCAACTTCACAATAGCACAGACTGTCTTACCCTTACTGTTTACCATTGTGAAAGGCTTAGAAATTTCACCAATCTCCATTGTATTGACCACACGTGCCAATTCCGGAGAGAAAGCTGAGAGTTCGCCCATTTCAAATCTTGTGGTACGTTCGCCTGTCTGCTCCTTGGTGTTGGACAGAATACCATGATTATTACGCGTATCCTTATCATCGGAAGCAAATAACACGGCTTCTTCAAATGTCACCCTTTCCTTTCGAACCTGCTCAGCTATCGAATCAAGGTTAATCATTGCCGTGTCTATATCCTGTTGCAGGATTTCAGGACGTTTCAGGATGTGTCGGCACTTTATCTTGTCGCCACGTTTGTCAATCAACTGGATAATGTGGAAGCCAAATTCACTCTGGGCAATTTTACTGACCTTGGAAGGGTCTGTCATACTAAACGCAACATTAGCGAAGCCTGGATCCAGTTCTCCACGTCCCATATACGGCATCTCACCACCTTGACGGGCCGATGCTATATCCTCAGAATACAGACGTGCCAAAGTAGCAAAAGAAGTGGAGCCCGAATTTACACGCTCGGCATATTCGCGGAGGGTATTTTTCACACGATCTATCTCTTCTTGATGAATACGTGGCTGCTGAACCAGCAGCTGTACCTCCACCTGAGTCGGTATCAGGGGCAGACTGTCTTCCGGCATATCCTTGAAATACCGACGAACCTCAGCAGGAGTGACCTTGACATCTTCTGTCAGCTTCTCACGCATCCTGCGCATAGTTAACTCGTTTTTAAACTGCTCGAAATACTCCTCACGTATCTGACTCATTGACATTTGCATGTATTCCTCCAACTTCTCTTTCGAGCCTGCCAACAGGATTTTCTCGTTGATTTCCTGCTCCACCCAAGGACTAATCTCGGTATCCGCAACACTTATACTGTCTATAGCTGCCTGATGAAGAAAAAGTTTTTGAATTGCCAACTGCTCAGGAATAACACAATATGGATTTCCCGTAAGGGAATTACCAAACTCCAAACGATGTCTCTCCACTTCCGATCTCAGAATAGCATCGTCACCAACTATCCAAACAACTTCATCTATCACATTGCTCTGTTTGCCCTGAGCAAAGGAAAAGATGCTATAGAGAGACAAGCATATCAGGTATATATATTTACCGTAAAACTTCATATAAAAGATTAATGATTATTTACTGTTTTCAGGACATCCTTATGAATCTCAACAGGATAACGCTTTCTCAATGCTGCCACGTACTCATCTTCACGCAAGCGCTGATAGTCCGTGACAACTTGATTACTGATATCCGTCCATTCTGCAGGACCTTTCTTCAGTACTTTTCCTACAACAGCGGCATACGGGAAATCCTTCAGCGGATTCAACTTGGCATTTTTGTCTTTCAGGGCCAGCACATCTACATTGGCATTCTCACCCTTTTGGAAAAGGCGCCGTTCCATACGAACCATCACACTGTCCTTGTTGAATTGCTCGCGTATCTTTGCCGTCCATTTGTCCTCAGGAACACCCTTCAGACATTTCTTAACAGCCTTTACATCAGCCTGATTCTTGCAATAATAGACAAGGCCGCGGAAATGAGGTTTCTCCCAGGCATATTTTTTCTTGTTTGCCTTGAAATAAGATTGCAAGCCAGTGGTATCCTTGCTTGCAGGTTCCCAAACATTTCTGCTACATTCCTCAAAAAGCAACAGTCCGTCATGATATTCCTGCACCAGATATTTTAGCTCATTATCCTGAGCACAGAGGCGTTCTGTTTCCTCGTCAAGGATTTCTTCTACAGTCTTCTGGGGTGAGGATTGCTGAGCCATAGAATCCAGCACCTGGGTAGCAAGTTGATTCTCTAAACCCTGACTTTCCAGATAACGGCGGATGTTTGCCTTCAGCTCATCATAGCTTTCCAAAGGTTTCTTGCCCATCAGTTTTATAATATGATATCCCACTGTAGAGAGGAAAGGCTCTGAACACTGTCCAACCTCCAGTTGATAGGCGACATCCTCAAACTCCTTTACCGTCTGGTTGGGACCGATCCAGGGAAGTAAGCCGCCACGGCCTGCAGAGCCGGGATCCTGAGATACCTTTTTTGCCAATTCGGCAAAATCACCACCGTTTTTTATCTCTTGGTAAACCGAGTCTATACGTGCTTTTGCTGCGGCCTGCACCTCCTCTGTAGCAGACTGAGGGACACGCAAAAAGATATGTGCAGGTTGCAAAAGTTCCTTACCCTGCAAACTTGCCAACATCTGCGCATAATACTTCTGACACTCTTCCTCCATTGCATTTTGGGGAATCAGCAGAGGACGGATTTGCTGGTCGCGATACTGGCGGAATTCTTTCTGATAACTGGAAAGTGTATCCAGATGGTTATCCAAAGCGGCAAACACTTTCAACTTGTAATTGACAAAAAGCTCAGCATACTCCTCTATACTCTTTTTGTCCAAAACACCGTCAGAATTATTTTTATTGTAATTGTATTCAAACTCACTTCGGGGAACTGGTTGCCCATTTACATGCATCACAATAGGATCATCTTGTGCACTGGCACCAATGCCTGCAGCAAGAAACAAAAATGAACATAGAATTTTCTTCATATCTTTTCTTTTACTTTCAATTTATTGAGGGCGACTATAATTGGGAGCCTCACTGGTAATTGTAACATCATGCGGATGACTCTCCATAACGCCGGCATTTGTTATACGTACAAATTTTGCATCATGAAGTTGCTCTATGGTAGCTGCACCACAATAGCCCATACCGCTGCGTAATCCACCTACCAACTGGTATATAACCTCCTGTACAGTGCCCTTGTAAGGAACACGGCCGGCAATTCCCTCCGGAACCAGTTTCTTAACATCCTTGACACCTGCCTGGAAGTAACGGTCCTTGCTACCGCACTCCATAGCTTCCAGAGAGCCCATGCCCCTGTAGCTCTTAAACTTACGACCATTATAGATGATAGTATCGCCAGGACTTTCTTCCGTACCGGCAACCAAAGAACCTATCATCACGCTGTAACCGCCAGCAGCCAAAGCCTTCACAACATCGCCACTATATCGCAAACCGCCGTCAGCAATAAGGGGCACGCCTGTACCTTTAAGTGCACAAGCAACATCATAAACTGCGCTCAACTGTGGCACACCAACTCCGGCTACCACACGAGTGGTACAAATACTACCCGGGCCAATGCCCACCTTAACACCGTCAGCACCCGCTTCTGCAAGCATCCTTGCAGCATCACCCGTTGCAACATTACCGACAATAATGTCCACATGAGGGAAGTTCTGCTTGGCCTCCTTGAGTTTTTCGACAACAAATTTACTATGTCCGTGTGCCGTATCAATGATAATGGCATCCACGCCAGCCTCTACCAGGGCTTTCATTCTGTCAAGTGTGTCTGCTGTAACACCCACGCCTGCAGCTACACGCAGACGGCCCTTGCTATCCTTGCAGGCCATAGGCTTATCCTTAGCCTTGGTGATATCCTTGTAGGTAATAAGGCCAATAAGTTTGTTTTCCTCGTCAACAACAGGGAGCTTCTCAATTTTATTCTCCTGCAGAATCTTGGCTGCGGCAACCAAATCTGTCTGAACATGTGTCGTAACCAGATTCTTACATGTCATCACATCGTCAATCATGCGGTCCACATTCAGTTCGAAGCGCAAATCACGATTAGTAACAATCCCCACCAAATGACGCTCGCCATCTACTACAGGAATACCGCCAATATGATATTCCGTCATCAAATCCAAAGCATCAGCTACCGTGCTACCCAACTGAATGGTGACAGGATCATAAATCATACCGTTCTCGGCACGCTTAACAATAGCTACCTGACGGGCCTGTTCCTCGATGCTCATGTTTTTATGTATCACGCCGATACCGCCTTCACGGGCAATGGCAATTGCCATCGGAGCCTCTGTAACAGTATCCATTGCAGCGGTTACAAAAGGAATTTTCAACTCTATGTTACGTGAAAAACGGGTTGAAAGTTCTACCGTACGAGGCAGCACCTCCGAGTAGGCAGGAACCAACAGGACGTCATCGTAAGTCAAGCCGTCCATAACAATCTTTTCTGCAATAAATGATGCCATATCTTAAATAGAATTTATTGCGTGCAAAAGTACAAAAAAAAACTGATTATACCGACACAAAAACTGCCAATTTTTCTTAATTAGCCATTTCTGAGAGGAACTTGATGCGAACAAGCCTGATTTCTGTCTCTGTATAGTCCTCTCCCAGGGCATCCAGCGCCTCGTCCAAATCATCTGTTTCAGACTCTTCCATGAAATAGTCATAGATGTCCTGCATATCATCCTCGTCCATTAAATCCTCTATATAATAGTCGATATTTAATTTTGTGCCGCTATAGACAATCGTCTCTATTTCATCCAACAGTTCTTCCAGGGTAAGCCCTTTTGCCCTTGCAATATCATCAAGAGCCAACTTTCTGTCAATGCCCTCAATGATACTTACTTTGTTCTTGCTTTTGTTCACTACCGTCCGAACACGCAAGTCCTCCAGGCGTTCTATCTCATTTTCCTCACAATATTTTGCTATCAGATCACAAAATTCCTTGCCGTAGCGGGCGGCTTTTCCATCGCCAACGCCTCTTATGTTTTTTAATTCCTCTATCGAGATAGGATAAGTGGTTGCCATATCCTCCAACGACGGGTCTTGGAAAATAACGTATGGCGGCACACCCTTCTTCTCCGCAATACTCTTCCGTAATGATTTCAACATACAGAAAAGAGGCTCGTCCAGAACGGCAGATTCGCCAATAAAGGGTTCTTCATATTCACCAAATTCATTGTCCTTGGAAATCCAGAACTCAACGGGGTTGCGCATAAAACGTCTTCCCTCTGCCGTAATTTTCAGCAGACCGTAGTTTTCTACCTCTTTCTCTATATAACCGGATATCATACCCTGGCGGATAACAGCATTCCAGAAACTGGCTTCATATTTATCGCCACAGGCAAAACAGTCCAGGTCTTCGTGCCTATGGGCCACGATTTCCTCCGTTTCACGTCCCACCAAGATATCAATCACATGATTAACCTTGAAGTTCCCCTTCAATGCATCTATAACCTTCAGTGCCAAAAGAAGTTCGTCTGATGCCTCCTGCTTTTCCTTCGGGAATCTGCAATTATCACAGTTTCCGCAATTGTCAGGTTCATATTCTTCACCAAAGTAGTGAAGAAGGAATTTTCTCCGGCATATTGAAGTTTCTGCATAAGCCGATGTCTCCTGCAACAGCTGTCGGCCGATATCCTGCTCTGCAACGGGTTTGCCCTCCATAAACTTCTCCAGTTTCCGCAAATCCTTCGGGGAATAGAATGTCAGGCAATGGCCCTCTCCTCCATCGCGGCCCGCACGTCCTGTTTCCTGATAATACCCTTCCAGGCTCTTTGGTATATCATAGTGAATCACAAAACGTACATCCGGTTTGTCTATTCCCATGCCAAAGGCTATGGTTGCCACAATCACATCCAAGCGTTCCATCAGGAAGTCATCCTGCGTTTCACTTCTTACCTGCGATTCCATACCTGCATGATAGGCTCGGGCATTAATCTGGTTGGCGCGGAGGATTTCTGCCAGTTCCTCAACCTTTTTACGGCTTAGGCAGTAAATAATGCCGCTCTTCCCCTTATGCTGCATGATAAAGCGAATGATGTCTTTGTCAACATCCTTCGTCTTTGGGCGAACCTCGTAATATAGGTTGGGACGGTTAAAAGAGCTTTTGAACTCTGTGGCATCCAACATTCCCAGATTTTTCTTAATATCACCACGAACCTTGTCCGTTGCCGTTGCGGTCAGAGCTATAAGGGGGGCCTCGCCTATTTGGTTCACAATAGGCCGTATTCGCCTGTACTCCGGGCGGAAATCATGTCCCCATTCCGAGATGCAATGTGCCTCATCAACAGCATAGAATGATATCTTGACACTTGTCAGGAAACTTACGTTATCTTCCTTTGTCAAAGATTCAGGAGCAACATAAAGCAGTTTGGTCCTGCCGGCCTTTACATCTCGCTTGACAATGTCAATCTGGGTTTTAGTAAGAGAAGAATTCAAAAAATGGGCAATTCCGTCATCCTCACTTACCTGCCGGATAGCATCCACCTGATTCTTCATCAATGCGATGAGCGGAGAGATTACAATCGCCGTTCCTTCCATCAGCAAAGCCGGCAACTGGTAACACAGCGACTTACCTCCTCCTGTAGGCATCAGAACAAAAGTATCACGGCCATCCAGAACATTCCGGATAATAGCCTCCTGGTCGCCTTTGAAGCAATCAAAGCCGAAGTAATGTTTCAGTTGTTCCGTCAGATTCAGGTTCTCCATACAGGTCTTCATGCTTTTCCCTTTACAAAGATATAGCATTTTTTTTATACAAAACAAGTTTTTCCACAACAAATTTGTTGTTAATCACAAAAAAAATGGAAGAAACTTTTTCCCGTTCCTTCCATTTCGCATATTTTCCTTACCGCTATGCTACAAGATGATGTGACTTTTCTATCTGTCGGCGTGCATAATCTGCTGTCACAACAAATGTCTTTTCCTTCCCCGAAGGCGCATCATACTGTGCATCTATCATGACTGCCTCCATAATACTGCGCAGGCCTCGGGCACCCAACTTGTATTCCACGGCCTTGTCAACCATGTATTCAAGAGCCTCCGGTTCAAATGTCAGCTTAATGCCGTCCATCTCGAAAAGCTTAATCTGCTGCTTAACAAGCGAATTCTTGGGCTCTGTAAGAATATTACGCAGAGCATTCCTGTCAAGTGGATTCAGATAGGTAAGCACCGGAAGGCGGCCGATAATCTCAGGAATAAGGCCAAAGCTCTTCAAATCCTGCGGCACAATGTATTTCATCAAATCCTTGGAGTCTATCCTCTGCTGATGCTGTACGCTGTTGTACCCTACCACGTGCGTGTTCAGGCGTTGGGCTATTTTCTTCTCTATCCCGTCAAAGGCACCGCCACAGATAAAGAGTATGTTCTTGGTGTCAACCTGTATGTAATCCTGATCGGGATGTTTTCTGCCCCCCTTGGGCGGAACATTCACCACAGCGCCCTCCAGCAATTTCAGCAGACCCTGTTGAACACCCTCTCCGCTCACGTCACGCGTTATGCTTGGGTTATCTGTCTTACGGGCAATCTTGTCTATCTCATCTATGAACACTATGCCCCTTTCCGTTGCCTTTACATCGTAATCAGCGACCTGCAACAGGCGGCTTAGGATACTCTCTACATCCTCTCCTACGTAGCCCGCCTCAGTAAATACCGTTGCATCAACAATGGTAAAAGGCACCTTCAGCAGTTTGGCTATTGTTCTTGCCAGCAATGTCTTTCCTGTTCCGGTAGAGCCCACCATAATAACGTTGCTCTTTTCTATTTCAACGCCATTATCCTCTTTCTTCTGGTCCAGTCTTTTGTAATGATTATAAACAGACACGGCCAGGTAACGCTTGGCATCTTCCTGCCCTATCACATACTGGTCCAGGTATTCCTTAATTTGTTTTGGCTTAGGGATTTCCGTCAAACTACAATTGCCATTATATTTCGAGGACGGGGCTGTCATGTTCTCCTGCACGATATGGTATGCCTGTGTCGCACATTCGTTACAGATGTATCCGTTAATTCCCGACAGCATCAAGAGGACGTCTTTTTCAGAACGCCCGCAGAATGAACAAATGTTATGCTTTCGTGTTGACATCTTTTACTGCTTCTTGGCCAGTACCTGGTCTATCATACCATATTCTTTTGCCTCCTGGGCAGTCATCCAGTAATCACGGTCGCTGTCAGCCCATACCTTGTCAAAGTCTGTGTGGGAATGATTGGCTATGATGGTATAAAGCTCTTTCTTCAGTTTCTGAATTTCACGTGCCGTAATCTCTATATCGCTGGCCTGTCCCTGGGCTCCTCCCATAGGCTGATGAATCATCACGCGACTGTGGGTCAGTGCGCTGCGCTTGCCCTCGGTTCCAGCCACCAGCAGTACGGCAGCCATGCTTGCAGCCATACCTGTACAGATGGTAGCCACATCACTGGCTATGAACTGCATGGTATCATAGATACCCAATCCGGCATACACACTGCCGCCGGGGCTGTTAACATAGATACTGATGTCCTTGCCGGGATCCACGCTGTCAAGGTACAGCAGCTGAGCCTGCAACGTATTTGCCGTATAGTCATCTATCTGTGTACCCAGGAAAATGATACGGTCCATCATCAAACGACTGAAGACGTCCATCTGGGTAACGTTCAACTGGCGCTCCTCCAGGATATAGGGATTAAGGTACTGGCTCTGTGCACTTATCACGTCATCCAACACCATACTGTTCATGCCCAAATGGCGAGTAGCAAATTTTTTAAAGTCGTTGTTCATTTTGGTATGTCTTTTTGTCGAGTGAAACAGGGACGGCCTTGAGGCCGCCCCATCATATATTTTACTTTAATGTATTGCGACGCACGCGCAAGTAAGGAATTACTTCTTCTTGCCTTTGGCACCCTTGCCGTCCTTCTCAAAGAGCTTGTTGAACTCCTCCAAAGAAACAGCCTTCTCTGCAAGTTTAACAGTCTCCTTTGCCTTGCTGACAATCTTGCTCTCCACCGTACGGGCTACCAGACCTTCTGCCTGCTGCTGGTTCTTCAGCATCTCATTGGCGTACTTTGTCAGCACGTCATCAGGCAGATTTGTCATACCGTACTGAGCGAACTGCATACGTGTAGCAGACTTTGCCGTCTCCAGAACATCTGCCTGCTCAACCTTCAGTTCAAACTGGTCAGAAAGCTGCTCCTTGATAAGATGCCAGGTCAGCTCTTCCAGACTGGCCTTGAAGTTCTCCTCAACATACGCATCATCCTTGTCAGCATTGTTATGCTTCATGATACGCTTGAGCATATCCTCGGGATATTCCAGTTCACCAATCCTGTTAACAAGGTAGGCACGCAAATCCTGCAGGAACTTGTAGTCGCTGTCGGCTACAAAACTCTGCTTCATATCCTCTGCTATTCTTGCGCGGAACTCCTTCTCGTTCTTTACAACGTCCGGGCCCAGAACCTGGTCAAAGAGAGCCTGGTCAAGAGCAGCAGCCTCGAAACGGGTAATCTCTGTAATCTGGAAGCTGAAATCCGACTTCACGTTGGCTGCCTCCTCCTTGCTAATCTTCAGCAGGCTCGACAGTTCCACATCGCTGTCATTATAAGCCTTGGCAGGATTGAATACAAGAACGTCGTTAACCTTTGCACCGTCAAACTTAGCCTTCTCGTCATCATTCTTCATGTAGTTAGGCAGCATAACGGCATTTTCTACCTGAATACCGCCTTCCAGTGTGCTACCCTCTTCATTCAATTGGGCAAGGAGTCCCTTAACCATATCGTTATTCTGGTAACTGTCCACCTTCTGGTACTGACCGCCACGCTGGCAGTAAGCCTGTATCTGCTGGTCAACCATAGCCTCATCCACGTTGATGGTGTAGTATGTCAGCTTATCCTTGGCAGAGAGCTTGGCATCAAACTCGGGAGCCAGTGCAATGTCGAATGCAAAGGTAAACTCCTCCTGGGTAGCAAAGTCAACGGCGGGTGTCTTTTCCTCGTTTGCCATAGGCTCGCCCAGGATGTTAATTTTCTGCTCACGGATGTATTTGTAAAGTTCGTGACTTAAAATCTTATTAATCTCTTCTGCAAGAATCTCTGTCCCGAAGCGCTTTTTCAGCAAGCCCATGGGAACCTGTCCGGGACGGAAGCCAGGCATGTTTGCTTTCTTACGGAAGTCCTTCAGTGCTTTTTCTACCTTTTCCTCGTAATCAGCTTTCTCTACTTTCAGAGTGAGCAAAGCGCTCACTTTGTTTACGTTTTCGAATGAAATATTCATTGCTTATCTGTTAAATATCTGTTAAATTATTATACCTCATCTTAAAAATTGCGTGCAAAGGTACGACAAATAATTTATAATTCATAATTCTGAATTCATAATTATTCGTTAATATACCTTATTTGTGTAAGCAAGCCTTATTCTGTCACGTTACGTTCCTTGTCAATTGCCTGGAAATCCTTCATTCGCAGCACAAAGCTGTTTGTCAGGTACTTCTCTTTAACAATGGGGTTCGCAGCCAGTTCATCGGGCCGCCCCTTGAACAGAATCTGTCCCTCAAAAAGCATATAGGCCCTGTCCGTTATACAAAGTGTCTCCTCTACGTTATGGTCTGTTATCAGTACGCCTATATTACGCTGCTTCAGTTTCCAGACAATATACTGAATATCCTCTACGGCAATGGGATCCACACCGGCAAAGGGCTCGTCCAGCATGATGAACTTTGGGTCGATGGCCAGACAACGGGCTATCTCCGTCCTTCTGCGCTCTCCTCCCGAAAGCTGGTCACCCAGATTCTTCCTTACCTTCTCCAAACGGAACTCGCTAATCAGGCTTTCCAGCTTTTCACGCTGGTAGTCGCGTGGTTTGCCTGTCATCTCCAAAACACTGGCAATATTGTCCTCCGCACTCATTTTGCGGAACACACTGGCTTCCTGTGCCAGATAGCCTATTCCCAGGCGGGCACGCTGATAGACCGGCAGCTTTGTTATTTCGCGTCCACCCAGATAGATGTGTCCCTCATTGGGAATGACAAGTCCGGTGGTCATATAGAACGATGTGGTCTTTCCTGCACCGTTAGGTCCAAGAAGGCCCACAATCTCACCCTGTTTTACACTGAAGCTGACATTGTTCACCACCATGCGCTTGCCGTAGATTTTAACAAGCCCCTCGCTTCTCAGTTCCAATTTATCATTTTCCATTGAACATTACCCACTAAAGCCTAACGTCTAAAGTCTAAAGCCTAACTCATCGACTCATTTTTGACTGCAAAAGTACGAAAAAAAGGTATTCTTATCCCTTTTTCCCCCTCATTTTTCCCTTTTCATTTTTCATTTTTCACTTTTCCCCCTCGTTTTTCACTTCATTTTTCACTTTTCACTTTTCACTTCTCACTTTTTTTGGTACTTTTGTGACGCAAAAAATTGCAATTTACATGTTTATAGTCAAATTTCTATCCGCTTTCGGGCGTTATCTCATGCTTATGGGACGTACATTCAGCATCCCAGAGCGATGGAGGATGTTCTTCAAGCAGTACGTAAAGGAACTTACCCAGTTAGGAGTAGATTCCATAGGCATTGTCCTGTTAATCTCCTTCTTTATAGGTGCCGTTATCTGCATCCAGATTAAGCTGAACATTGCCAGTCCCTGGATGCCCAACTTTACCACAGGATATACCACGCGCGAGATTATGGTGCTCGAGTTCTCCAGCAGTATCATGTGTCTGATATTATCCGGAAAGGTGGGCAGTAACATTGCCAGTGAGATTGGGACCATGCGTGTAACCCAGCAGATTGACGCGTTGGAGATTATGGGCGTGAACTCTGCCTCCTTCCTTATCCTGCCCAAGATTATGGGTCTGATGACAATGATTCCCTGCCTGGTGGTCTTCAGCATGGCGGCAGGATTCATTGGTGCCTATGCCACCGCTATGGTGGGCATTGTCTCTGTAGATGACCTAACCATAGGACTTCAGCATGACTTCCGACAGTGGTTCATCTGGATGTCCATGATAAAGAGCTTCGTCTTTGCCTTCATCATAGCCAGCGTCAGTTCCTTCTACGGCTATACCGTCGAGGGTGGCTCCTTTGATGTCGGCAAGGCCAGTACCGACGCAGTAGTACGCAGCAGTATGCTCATCCTGTTTGCCGATATATTCCTAACGCCCCTACTTTCGTAGAGATTTTAGACTTTAGGCGTTAGACTTTAGACTTTAGGCGTTAGACTTTAGGCGTTAGACTTTAGACTTTAGACTTTAGATAATGTTCAATGATTGAAATAAAACATCTATATAAGGCTTTCGAGGACAAAGAAGTTCTCAAGGATATCAATGCCGTGTTCCAGGAGGGAAAGACCAACCTCATCATTGGTCAGAGCGGTAGCGGAAAGACGGTTCTGATGAAGAATATCGTGGGGCTTTTTGAACCCACACAGGGCGAAATCCTATATGACGGACGTGATTTTGTAAAGATGACAAAGCGCGAGAAAGTACATATCCGCCGCGAAATGGGTATGATTTTCCAGAGCGCAGCCCTTTTCGACTCCATGTCAGTCCTTGAGAACGTGATGTTCCCCCTGGACATGTTCTCTGACAAGAATGAGGCCGACCGCATTCAGCGCGCTAAGTTCTGTCTGGACCGCGTGAATCTGACAGGTGCAGAAAACAAGTTCCCCGGTGAGATAAGCGGTGGAATGCAGAAACGCGTTGCCATTGCCCGCGCCATAGCCCTCAACCCCAAATACCTCTTTTGCGATGAGCCCAACTCGGGTCTTGACCCCAAGACAAGCCTTGTAATAGACGAGCTCATCCATAGTATCACAGAAGAATACCAGATGACCACCATCATTAACACCCACGACATGAACTCTGTAATGGGTATTGGCGAGAACATCATTTATATCTGCGAGGGCAGGATGGAATGGCAGGGCAACAAAGACCAGATTATGACCAGCACCAACGAGCGCCTCAACTCCTTTATCTTTGCCAGCGACCTCTTCCGCAAAGTAAAGGAAGCCAACAGCTGATTCCGTTCACAGTCCGCAGTAGTCGGGCAAATGGCAGCTGCGTGTGGAAAGAACTCTCTTGGCGAGTAGTTCAGCAAAAACTATAGTTCTTTAACCTTGAACTAACCTTGAACTAACCTTGAACTAACCTTGAGGTACTCTTTTGGTTCATTAAGCTCGTTTCATCTCTCTACTTCCTCATATCGTTAGTCGTAAGAGGAAAAACTGATTGCACATCTCTAGTTCTTCTCTAGTTCTTCTCTAGTTCCTCTCTAGTTTCTCTCTAGTTCTAGAAACTAGAGATGTATTAGAGGAAAACTAGGGAGAATCTGGAGGTAAATTAGAGGAAACACAGCAGCACAACGGAGCAGAAATAGAGCATTAACAGGTCAGAATTAGACAGACGTACAGGAAGCTTCTGCTTAGACTCTG
>JAGCPD010000068.1 GCA_017645305.1 Bacteroidaceae bacterium
CAACTATCGCCAACGTGTATGTGGAAAACTATGACAATTATCTCAAAAATGTCTATCCTCAAGTGAAGGCTGAAATGGAGGAGCGCCAGCAACTGCTGAGCCAGAAGATGCAGGGGCAGTCATTCGTCAGGGACTGGGAACGAGTGACGGGATATACTTGGCGGCGGGGTGATTATCACTGGTTGCTGTATTGTGCTGGCCAGAAAGGTCCCTCGTACAACAATCTGAACGACAGCACCAACACCGTCTGGTACAATCAGGACATCGACTACCAACTGGCGATGTTCAGCCATGAGTTTGGCATCTTCCTGATGCAGGACAGCATCGACCCCATCGTGGAGGAATTCAAGGAATACACGCGGAAACTTGATTCTGACCGTGACCTGACCTATGTTCCCTGGAGTGCCTTCGAGAGTCTGGCTTGTTGGTACAACTGCAAGATTGCTGGCCGTAAGACAGCCGATTACCATGCTTTCGGCGAGGCCGATGTGCAGACGTTCTGCCGGATATTCGACCGTTTGTCAAACTTCGGCATCAGCGATCCTGCAGAACTCTATCGCAAGGGTATTATGGAATATCTGAAAGGTGATGGATGAAAGGTGATGGATGAAATAAATGAATAAGAAACGACTTTTTTATCTGGACAATCTGAAGGTATGTCTGACGGCGCTGGTTATATTCCACCATGCTGGTCAGGCATACGGTGATGGTGGAGGCTGGGCCTATACCCCCAGTAATCCTGCCGAGGTGATGCCTTGGATTTGGCATTTCTTCTCAGTAAATGCCGCCGTCTTCATGGGCTTGTTCTTCCTGATATCGGGCTATTTTGTTCCCACAAGTTACGATAAGCAAGGAGCCTCGGTATTTGTCCAAAAGAAACTGATACGCTTGGGCATTCCCCTGTTGGTGATGGGCGGATTGCTGGGTGTGCTGTCAGGTAAATTAGAGATTGGCCACATGTGGTATATTGAAAGTCTGCTTGTGTTCTGTCTTCTCTATGCCTTGATACGACAGTTCTATCAACCTACTACCGACTCTTGCTCATCCAGACCTACCATCATGGGCTTGCTGATATTCGGTGGCATCATGGGCATTGGCAGTTATCTGATACGTTTGGTCAGTCCGCAGGATCATTGGATATGGCCTTTCGGTATCATCCCCTTGCCAATGGAACCAGCTCATTATCTGCAATACGTGATGATGTTCGTTGTCGGCATTCTAACCAGTCGCATTCGTTGGCTTGAGAGAATTTCCAAAGCCACAGGATTTCTGTCGCTTGTGATAGGATGTTTGTTAGCATTAGGCATCTATCTGCGTGATGGCGGTGAGTGGAACGACTTTGTCGCTCAGTGGTTCGGCATCTACGAGTCGTTACTTTGCGTATTCATTAGTTTCGGACTGCTCTGGCTGTTTCGTGAGTACGGCAATTGGAACAGTAAGTTCTGGCAGTGGTGTGCCGCTCAGGCTTACGGAGCCTACATCGTCCATCTATTACTGATGATAGCCTTGCAGTATGCGGTTGATGGTATCTGGATGGGAGCATTCGGTAAGTTCATGTTCATCGGAGTCGTCACCACCATAGCTTCCTTCGGGCTCACCTGGCTGCTGCGGATGATTCTTAGTGTAAAGAAGGTACTATAACTAAAAGATAAAAAAATGAAACACGAGATTATTACGTTAGAGAATGTGCCGATTATTGGCATGGCCAAGGAAATTGCATTCTGCAAGGGACAGGAAGAATGTCCTAAGTTCTGGGGCGAGTATGTGGAACGCATTATTAAACCCGTCTTTATGGAACACAAGGCACCTGATGCCTTTCAGCAGGCAGCCATCGACAATGGTGTCGGAGAGTTTGGGCTCTGCACCTGCGACACTCCCAACCATAATTGTGCAACCTGTTGGGAGGCAAACTTTGGTGCTTGCAGCAAGAACACCTTTACATACGTCATCGGCGGAATATATAAAGGTGGTGGGGTGCCTGAGGGAATGCAGCTTTTCCCTATTCATAGTGGCAAGTGGCTGAAGATGCATTTCGAGGGAGGCATGAAAGCCTTTCAAGAGCAATACCAAATGTTCTATAAGGAGTGGCTGCCCCAGCACTCGGAATTCCATTGCCCCAACAACGCTATGACGATGGAATGGTACAACGGCACCGACATCGACTCGCCCAATTACCAGTGTGGCGTGATGATGCCATTGGAATAAAATAAAGGATAAGAAAGACAATGCCTATGAAACACCTGCCGAATATCCTGTCGTCGCTCCGAATTGTCGGAGCTGTTGCTCTGTTGTTAAGCGATGTGTCAAGCATTCTTTTTGGGGCGCTTTACATCGTTTGTGGCATCAGCGACATAGCCGACGGATGGCTGGCTAGGAAACTGAAGTGCGTTACCAGGACTGGAGCATTGCTAGATAGCGTGGCAGACATCTGCTTCGTAGCATGTTGTGCCTGGAAGCTCCTGCCGATACTCGAACTGCCACAATGGCTATGGTTGTGGGCAGGAGTAATCGTCGCGATTAAAGTCGTGAATCAGCTTTCAGCACTTGTGATGTATGGGCGCTGTTGCTTCCCTCACACCCTCGCGAACAAGTGGGCGG
>JAGCPD010000069.1 GCA_017645305.1 Bacteroidaceae bacterium
AGCCGTATCGACTATATCAATGCCCATCAGGATCAGGATGTGTTGGTGGTTCATCAAATAGACGTACCGCCAATAGCCGATGAACTACCCGACTGGTGGCTGTACAACTGTGTATCATGGAATACCGACGTACTGGCCTGGGGTTCTGACTTGGAACCACGCCCTGAGGGCAGCCATAATCTGATGTACGCGCAGTATTACGGATGGAAAAGGGTGATTACCGATGGCGAGGATCGGCGTAAGATAGAATAAGGTGCTCAATTGGGCACCTTATTCTATATGTATATCTTTCAGTTTCTTACTTTGATCACCAATCAGCTGCAAAGTGAATTCTCCTGACAGACGGGCCAGCGTGTCGAGCTGTTCCTGTGTATAAAGTGCCTCACTACCCTCCACGTTGAAGGTCAGGCCTTCCTCACGTATCTGTACTACCATGAAAATATGCTCTTCGCTCTCAGGCATTTCAATGTGAGCACTGGGATAGTCGACCCCGCGGATGTTGGCATACTCATAGATACCGGAACCACTTACATTCATCTCTGTGCCAACCTGGTCTTCGGGTGGAACCTGCAGGTCGCGCATCTGGTGGAGCCAGGGATAGATAAGTGTGCGCATTGTGCCGAAAAGAGCTATGCGTGTCTGGCCGATCAACTCTGCCACACTCTGCTCTGGGTCCACGCTGATACGCAGCGACAAGCTCTTGATAAAACATCCCATTACGTTGGCACGTAAACGCTTATCGACACGTCCGTGGTTGGTGGTCATGAATACAACATCAGTTGTTCCAGCCATCTGTCCTAAAGCCAAAGCATAGGCAGCCACGCAGATGGTAGTCATCATATTGTGCTGCTGTTCTTCTGACAAGGCACCGGCATTGAGACGGATATGCTTCATACGGTCATAATCCAGCAGATAGCAGGCATAAAGCGTCTGTCCCCACGGGTTATCGGTCTGACGACAGATATCCGTATATTTGAGTCCTCTGAACTTTTCACAGACAACTTGCTTGGCCCGCTGATAGTTTTCGCTCTCGTAAGAAGCGATTTCCTCCCTGTTCCATACGGCAGCGATGTCGTCCTGGTCTTCTATGGGAACGCCATTAACAACGTTGTCGATGGCAGAACAAACCAGTTTAATGGATATTCCGTCAAAGAAAATGTGGCATAACGAAATGCAGCCCACTGTCTTGTCCTCGGTCTCGATGACGCTTATCCTGACGCCGGGCTCTTCCAGCAACTTGAAGGGGCGTGCAAACTCAGGCTTGCGCGACTCCCATTCCTCATGGCTCATCTTGAAGTGCCTCACGTTGTTGGGCATATCCGGGCTTTCACTTATCATCAGTTGCCCATCCTCCTGCCTGATGAGGTGAACATGCATATAATGATTGGTGTCGAATACTTTCTGACAAGCAGCAGTGAGTTCGTCTGCACTCAAACGTTTTGCAGGTATTTCATAATACACTGTTACCTGAAACCCATTCTCCATTGTTTCCATGTTGCTTTCACGCAACATGTCCTCTTGGGTAGAATTTAAAGGATAAACATTCATAAGTAGTTCTTTTTTATGCAAAAGTATTAAAAACTTCCAAGAAAAAGGAAAAATAACGGTCTGTTTTTGCCTTTTTTAGCATAATTGTTTATCTTTGCAGACAATTTACTATCACAAACGTATTATGTCGCGATTTTTACATACTATAACTGAATGTTGGGAACATACACCATGGCAGGTGATATTGCTATTATTTACTGTACCATTTCTCATCCGCAACCTGATGGCACCAATGGCGGGTGATGATTTTTCTTATGCCTTCATTTGGGATGGCGACCGTCTGGGCAACCTGATGGACGACATCGGTCCGCTTGAGCGCATAGATTCGTTTTATGACATCCTCGTCTCGCAGTGGTCGCACTATTTCAACTGGGGCGGGCGCACACCTTCCATGATCTTTATCCAGCTGTTTGCTTGGATTGGCAAAATCTGGTTCGATCTAGCCACCACATTCGTTTTCGGGCTTTTGATGCTACTGCTATATTGGCTTTCAATAGGCAAGATTTCGTCTCCTACAGGTCATAAAGGCGTGTTCCTTTGGGTGATGGTGTGCATGCTCTTCGGGATAATCGACTACCCCACCACGATGTTATGGATGACGGGGGCTTGCGTTTATCTGTGGACAGGATTTTGGGAGTGTCTGTTCTTGCTGCCGTTTGTCACCAGACGACATCCCCCTGTACTCATCATGGCACCACTGGGCTTGCTGGCAGGATGGTCTGAGGAGGCTGGCAGTCTGGTCACCGTCATTCTGACAGCGTGGATGATGCTTGTCCTTTGGAAACAAAAACAGCTAGAGAGGTGGATGGTCGTAGGAGCTCTTTTCCTTTTGATAGGCTGTGGTTTATTGATGTTATGTCCCGGCTCCATCCGTCGTGAGGAAATTATGCTCGAATATGCGCCAGAATATGTATTGCCGGCAGAGAAATTATTCTCGGCAGAGATGTTCTGGGACAATTTTACAGGCGGCTTCCTGCCCATCCTGATTTGGGAGAGTTTCCTGTTTATTCCTATTGTCATCTATTTCTTCAAAAGGAAGAGCCTTCCTTCAAACCCCATTGTTCCCCTATTCACTGCCGGAGGCATGCTGGTGCTATGTGCCATGATGTTTGCACCCGAATTCGAGCTGCGCACGGGCTTCCACTCCACCATGTTCCTGACCGTTGGCTCTGCTGCCGCTTTGAAGGAGATTGCGCCGTGGCTCAAGCAGGCTCTTGTGGCAACCCCATGGCGCAGGATGCTCACTCTGGCTTTCGCCAGTATTTCAATGGCATACGCCCTTTTCGTGCTGATAGGTTGTTTCGTGGTTGAGATATCTTACCGACAACAATTTGACGAGCGCTTATCGTATGTTATGCAGCATCAGGATGCTGACAGCCTTGTAGTTTCAGCATATTACGTTCCTTATGATCTCGACAGCTATCTTGGTCCCCGTTCGGTCACCAACTTCCATTTTATATATGCAGCCGATCTGGAGTCGA
>JAGCPD010000070.1 GCA_017645305.1 Bacteroidaceae bacterium
TCCCAGGTGCATGAATCGGTGAGTTCCTGAAATTCTTCGCGGCGTGGTAATCTCCAGCCACTGCCGAGCATCACTGTTGCCACGTCGTCCTCAGGCTCAAGCACGGTCTTTCCGTCGGGCTCGGTAAACGTTTCGTTGGCATCATAGGCGTAATATTTTGTAGGCGAACTGAATTCGCCCGCGCAGAAACGATAGTTCTTCATCAGATATTCGTCCTTGGGCTGCAGTTCGCCCCATGCCACGTAGATACCTGCGTCTTCGGGACCAGCGGCACCCACGTTGCAGTCGGCCCACAGCACACTGAGGCCGAGGTCAACCGCTTGCTGTGCTGCTACGTTGACTGACAGCAGCAGTGCGGCGAAGATACATAGTAAGTGTTTCATTTGATGAGTATTTTTTTATGACCGTTGATATAGATACCCTTCGGGAATTGACCATTGACGATTGACGATTGACCATTGGCTATGCGGCGGCCATGCAGGTCGTAGACTGAATGGTCAATGTTCAATGGTGAATGTTCAATGTTCCTTATGCCGTCCGTCTGATAAGGTGTCAGTAGCGCAGATAACTCCTTGTGGTTCGCCTCATACCATTCCACCATATAAGTGGCTTCATCATGAGCCGTAGTTCCCATCGTCACAGGATTGTAGTTCCACGCTTCGTGTTCATGCTGCCAACTGTCAGTATGATCGAACAAGTCGGCATAACTGAACATCAGATGCGAAACGCTTTCTACCGACAACGGCCCGTCGCGCAATTCCGCCCACCTGTCGGCCAGCGCAGCAAGGAATCCGAAGTCGGCATTCTGGAGCAGTCGCTTGAATGGCGGTACTTTGCTCCAGTTGGATTGTCCGAGCAGCGTCGAGGTGTCTATCAGCGGCGTACCACAATAGGTGGCACCAAAACTGTGGTCCATGTCCCAGGGTGTGATGACAAAGCGTTGGTCGGCAGTATAATCAGGCAGGCTCAGGTAGCTGTTCTTGTAGCCTGCATCGGCCACGCCGGCCACCAGCGTGAGGAGATAGAGGTCAACGAGGTTGTCCCAATAGAAGTGCTGGCGCACCAGATTGGCATACGTCGCATCGGGTTCGGTGTCCCACGGGGCATCCATAAGGTCTTGCAAAGGTTTCCATACGTCCACAGGATATTCATTGGGGTATTTCACCTCCCAGGCGTTCCAGGCGTTGTTGCCTTCTTCCGGCTGGGTGCCGCCGGCAGTCAGGAAGCATCCGTTGCCAAAGGCCTTACATTTATAGACGACGCCCCTGACTACACCGTTCTTGACCTTCTTGCCGCCCATCAACTTGCGGTTCACACGGTCGGTGAGGCAGTACAGCCCGCTGTAGCGGCCCTCTGTCCACACCTCAACGTATGTGCCGGCAATGCCGTGCCTTCCGCTTAGGTCAGTGGCGTAGGGCAGGCGGGAATAACTGTTGAAGAGGTCCATAGCCATACGGTTACGAATACGTGATCGGTCTATGCTGGCAGCATCCAGATTGTATTTGTCGGTGGTGCGCTCCAGTCCGGGCAGACGCACGTCCAACTCTCCGTCGCCCTCCTGCTTTAGAAAAGCTATTTTTATCGATTTCTTGTCAAACTTAATCGATGTGGCGCCACGATGACTGACAAGACAACGGAACCGCTCTTCACGGGGCTGTCCCGTTGCCTCGTCGGTATAGTTTATCGTGAAGGTGGCCTCTACAGGCACCTCTTTAGTGAGGGTACCCTTCAGATTATCAATGCTGATCTTCGGCAAAGCGATGTCGGAAGGTTGAGCATATAGGACATGGGGTGCACCAAGAAAGACCATGGTGAGTACCAATGGTCGGATGGCGACGAGCATCCAGTTAATAATCTGTTTCATTAATATTTTTGTTTTGAGTTAATAATATTCCATTTTTGCTAGCGCAAAAATAACAAAAAACCGCCGAATCACCAAACAGGGAACACCATTCCCTGCAAATTTTTACGATTTAATAACATTTTGTAAATTTGACAAGCCTTTATAGTCCCCAATCCATCCACCAAAAGAAAAGGGCATCGGAATCATCTGACGCTCTTTCTTAGTTTTTCGGGGTTCATGCCTTCGCTTTGATGCCAGCCCTGAAACACATCGTTCAAGTCCCCACGTGCTCCGCTTGAAAAAAACAAATGCAATGCAATATTGCAATATTAAGTTTTGTGGCTACTCGTTGTTTCCGAGGAAAGCAATACGCTTTAGTGGCAACATATTCTTATCCTCGTCCGACATCTTGTCGTAATACTCCTGCCACATCTCTATGAACTCATCGCCACTATAGTCACTGGGACAGGTACTTGGGTATGACTCAGATGCCTCTTACCTTTGCACCAGATTATAGATAATGTTCTAAATGTCCGATGTTAAACATCGTATAAGTTTAGGACTTACGGCTATGATTTTGTAGTTTTGCTAGAGATTATGGCCGTGGGGAGTGAGGAGGCAGATGCCTAGATAAGACAAGTTCTATATCGTGGGACAGATCAATACCCACTCCCTTTACAAGTCTTTAAAGTCTGGACAAAGAATCGAAGCACGCCATGGGAGGGCGATGCTGTGTCCGATAAGAGTAAAGTCGAAGAAGATTTGGCTATAATCTAAAACTTATTCATTAACAATTAAAACAGTTAGAAGATGAAGCCAGATTCACAGATGACACTCGACAGGCATTTCCGTCAGTGTGTGGGAATTGACGTTTCCAAAGACAAGTTCACCGCCTGTCTCCAGATGTATGACAGGGCCAGCGACGTGGGCTGTCACACGATGAGTATCGACTTCGACAACACGAAGTCAGGTTTTAACCAGTTCGTAAAATGGAGCCGGAAGGAGGCCGTAAAGGGCTTCCCGCTGACCTATCTAATGGAGCCTACAGGCGTCTATTACGAGCCTTTGGCCTACCATCTGCACAAGATCGGGCAGACGGTCTACGTGGTGCTTCCCAACAAGGCCCGCAGTTTCTGTGAGGCCGAGGGCATCAAGACCAAGACAGACGCGATGGATGCCCGCTGCCTGGCCCTGATGGGATGCACAAGCCGCAAGCTGAAGCCATGGTCGCCTCCGGCACCGATTTACCGTGAGTTGCGCCAGATGACGCGTTTCCACACTGACCTGTCGCAGATTATGACCTCTGTAATGAACCGCATGGAGTCACTCAATCATATGGAGGAAGCAGACAAGACAGTCCGCAAGAATTGTCAGAAACTCATTGACGAGATTGACACACTGATGGAGAATAACGACAAGGCCATCATGCAGAAGATTACCGAGGACAAGGAGTTGGAGGCCAGGGTGAAGCGCATCGCCAAGACCAAGGGACTCGGAGTGACCACCGTCGTATGCATTGTTGCAGAGACAGAGGGTTTCCACCTCATAGAGAACAGAAAGCAGCTCACAAGCTATGCCGGGCTCGATGTGAGAGCCAAACAGTCAGGTAGGGAAGACCCGAAGCATGCAATCTCAAAAAAAGGGAACGCTCACATACGTGCAGCACTCTACATGCCAGCACTGGTTGCTGTTCGCTACAACCCGCAGATAAAGACTGTATACGGGAGGATATGTCAGAAGCACCCCAAGCAGAAGAAGATTGGAGTGACAGCCGCCATGCGGCGTCTGCTCCTGCTTATATACACTCTATGGAAGAACGACGAGGAGTATGACCCGATGCGTGACAAGACGCACACACACCAAAAGAAGATGAAGGAAGAGGACACGGAACTGGAATATGAGCCGGAGGACTGCATAGGACCAAAACGTGACCCTGCAGACTGGAATGCGACTGACGAGCACGGAAATCCCCCTTTCTAACAAA
>JAGCPD010000071.1 GCA_017645305.1 Bacteroidaceae bacterium
GACGATGACGACGATGATGATGACGACGACCCGGATCCTTGGCCGGCAAGACCCTGGCCAGGAGATGATCCTCCTTTGAAGCCCTCTATCGACCCACAGGGCTACGTCTATGAGGGTGTGCCTTCGAACCGCTTGGCTGGCGTGACCGCTACGGTTTACTACAAGGAACTGGCTGAGGATCAGAACGGCAATCCCGTGGAGGATGTCATTCAGTGGGATGCCGAATCCTTTGGACAAATCAACCCGCAGATTACGGGTACCGACGGCATGTACCAGTGGTTCGTGCCGAAGGGACTTTGGCAGGTGAAGGTGGAGAAGGAAGGCTACGAGACCGCCTACTCCGAGTGGCTGCCCGTGCCGCCCCCACAGCTCGACGTGAACATCGCCATGAAGCAGAGCAGTGCGCCCGAGGTGAAGGACACCAAAGCATACGAGGAAGGCATCAACATCACCTTCGACAAATACATGCTGCCAGCCCTGCTGACCACCGATAACATCAGCGTACTGCAGGACGGCGACCCAGTGGAAGGCTCAATCGAACTGCAAGACAAGGAAGAGGGTGCCAAAGGTGATACATTAGTTTCGAAGGTGCGCTTCGTGCCCGAAACACCTTTCACCCAGAACAAGGTGACACTCTGTATCAATCGCAATGTACAGAGCTATGCCTACATGCTGATGCCCAAAGACTATCAGCAGGAACTGGATGTTGAGCTGGAAGTGAAAGAACTCAAGACTGACTCGCTCCTCAAGGTGACCTACGGCGAAAGCACAACGATGAGCATAAAGGCCCTGCCCGTAGCTGCTGCTGCCGGAAAGACTGTGAGGGCGAAGGTGGCTAACGACATAGTAACTGTGAACGACACCATTCTTGTTCTCTGCGAACAAGGCGAGACACAGCTGGAAGTGGCTGGCCGACTGCCCGGCGCAACCAGCATCACGTTCACTCTGGAAGGCACAGACCTGACGACGCAGACCATCGTGCATGTGAAAGAAAAACCGGTATATCCCGTTGTAGCTACACCCGTGGCTTCGCTGGCAAGCGAAAGCACCGTGGAGGCCGGCACCCAGGTGACACTGACCTGCGAGACAGAGAATGCCCGGATATGGTACACGCTGGATGGCTCTTGTCCCTGCGTGAGCGGTAACCGCATCCTCTACACAGAACCCATCGTTCTGCAGGAGGGTGACATCACGCTGAAGGTAATGGCTGATGCCGAAGGCTACGACGAAAGCGAAGTGGCAACATACATCTACCACGTGGTTGTCAGTTCAAGCATCATAACCATCAGCAGTGTCCTGTATGACACATACGTTGCACCGTTCGATGTTGACATCACCAGCAACGACAGTGTAAAAGCTTATGCAGTAACCTCCATCTACGACGGATGGGTAACCATCACAGAGACACCGACGGTGCCTGCTGGCGAAGCTGTCGTGGTGAGTGCTGACGAAGCCGGAAGTTATCGCGTAAAGAAAACGACTGATGCCACCATCACGACGAACCTGCTGAAGGCTGCCACCGAAGATATCGAGGCAGATGAGGCTAACAGACTCTATGTTCTGACCAACGATGTCGATGGCGTAGGCTTCTATCCTGTCATCGTTGGGAAAGCTATCCCAGCAGGGAAGGGCTACCTCGAGGTCACGGTTGCCGGTGTCAAGTTCTATGCCATCAGCGAGATAACCGACGATATGAAGGGACTCGTCATTGAAAGCCTCGATGGTACGCGCACCATCTACAACCTGAGTGGACAGCGGATAGAAAAAAGCAAATCTTCAAATCACAAATTGCCTCATGGCATCTACATCATCAACAATAAGAAAACGATGATTAAGTGAGATGAAGAGAACCACCTTGCATATATTCTCTGTCCTACTGTTCCCTGCTGTCCTGTGTGCGCAGGAGGTTACGCTCTTTAAACAGCATAACATGAAGAGATGGGGCATTCCGGCAGGGAACTATAGCGGCATCACACACATACAGGGAGACCGGTATGCACTCATCAGCGACAAGCAGGAAGCGGACGGATGGACAGAGGTAAGCATCTCCTTCCTACCTTCCGGTGATATCGGCAAGATGCAGTTCATAGCCCGTCACTTTAACAGTCAGACACTTGGCAAAGCACGTGACAGCGAAGGAATTGCCTACGTCGCTGGACAAGGTTTCTTTATTGCAGCCGAGAACGACCAACAAATAGTGGAACTTACTGCCGACGGCACTCCCACGGGGCGAAAACTCTCTGTTCCTACATGCTACTCTCTCTCTAACATCTTTTCCAACTATGGATTCGAATCCCTGACGTACAATGCCGCACAAGGTATCTTCTGGACTACTACGGAACAGGGACTGAAATCTGATGTCAATACTCTTTCCACTCACGCTGCGCCACAGCCAACGCTATTGCGCATACAATCGTTTGGGAACAACCTGCAACCACTATACCAATATGCCTATAAGACGGAAGCACCAGCCACAAGCCGTCCACCCAGACTTTATGCCTTTGGCGTTCCAGAGCTTCTTTCCGTTGATGATACAACGCTGCTGGTAATGGAACGCGAACTGAACATCCCCGAACGCTATAACAATGCCAAGTGCCACATACGGCTTTACAGCGTGAATCCGCAAAAGCAGCAGCCTATAACAGAGGGCACTACCCCGCTTCGCGAAATGGGCACTTCCGCTTTCTTGCCGAAAACACTTGTAACAGCCTTCAGCACAGGCTTCCGCATCATCGGAAGAAAAAACTTTGCCAATTACGAAGGCATGTGCCTTGGTCCCAAGCAGGCCGACGGCAGCCAGACCATCCTCCTTGTCGCCGACTCGCAGAACCGTGCCGGCAATTCCCTTTTCCACTTGAAGGATTACATCAGAGTGTTGAAGATTAGAAGGCAATAACTGGACGGCAAAAAAATACGGGCACGTGACTCTCCGCACGTGCCCGTATTGTATTTTGAGATTATTACTATTTCACCAAAACCTTCTTACCGTTCTTAATGAAGACACCCTTCCGTACCTGACCATTAACCTTGCGGCCGCTAAGATCATAAACGGCTCCCTCGTTTTCTGAGAGGGCTGGAGTGCTTTCGATGGCATCGATAGCATCATTCGATTCAAAGATTTTTATTCTCTTAATAGCAGATTGTCTGCCATTACGGTCAGTAACGGTAATAAACCAGCGGAAAGCTTCAAGACTGCCACCGGCGGCTCCGCCCATTAGCAGGCTGTTATTCTCTACTGCATAGAAGGTGTTTCCTGCCAGCTCGCTGGATGAAAGGGTATTATAAGTACCTCGTATGGTGAAGTACGTATCCCAGTTAGAGACGGTAGCCTCGGTCTGCTCAGAAGCATAGAGGGTTGCACCCTCCTGCTGTGTTATCGTCTGAGTACCAGTCTTGTGGGCACGGATAACGTAGGGCGTGTTAGGTTCTGTATAACCACCCGTAAGCATTACAACCTCCAGATATGTTTCGTCTATCTGACCGTCATTATTAGTGTCATACTGATGAATGTCATTCAGACGTGCTATGTCAAAATCATTGCTCCACTGGCTATACTCCAATTTGAGGGGCAGATAAAGCAACTGCCAGTCGGTAGTCTGATAGTTACGCGTATATGTGATAGCCTTATAGAACATATCCTCAGGATTATAGAAGGAAGGCGTACCATCTACAATCTGGTAGGTATCATCAGCTGTGGGCATCAGATATACAAGCATACTTGTGCCGGGAGCATAAGAAACGACCTGGCTGTTGGTACGCACTACGGGCTTTTTCTTGGTAAGGTCCAGAACCAGGCGGCTGGTAAGCTGGTACTTATCGTTACTGTTACCTGTTCGCACAGTCATAACCTGCTGTGCCTGTGCTGTCATGCCTGCGGTAAGGAGCAAGGCGGTGATTATTGTCTTTATAGATTTCATAATGATTGTATTTTTTCTTTTTACTTTTTAACCTTTTAACTTTACCAAATGTCCTCTGGCTGTTCTGGATTATCATAGACTTCCTTAGGGCAGAGCTCTATGTAGTCCAGATATAAATATCTCGTCATATCATCAAGGAAATTTTTTATTCTCAGGTAATAAGTCTTATCGGAATCCATCACCTGGCGACCCAAAATGCGGCGCAGGCAATAATTTGATGCACGCATCGGTGTGTTAGTTCCAGGGCCACCCGCAGCATATTGCTTACACCCCTTCATGAAGCCATTTTCACGCAGTTCGTTGTCCACCGCCTGATTATAGTAGTCGTCGTTGATGTCACTCTCGTAACCGATATAGCTGGGAAAACTGCCAGATGACGTATAAATAGCATTGGAACCTTGACGAAAATCAACGGGCATGCCCAATGGCGGCAAATTATCAGGATCTGTTCCAAGGTAAAGTTGACAGATAGTACGCGTATTGCCTCCAGATTGTATGGCCAAACGCAATTCGTATGTACCACTGGTTGGCACAGGCGGCAGACGCAGCGTTATATCCTGCATTCCGCGACAACTGAACTCATCGCCTTGCATATTCGACCAGCCTCTATTATATCCCGTCCAATAGCAGACATACGTATTATAATTGTTCACAGTAAGGTCATCAAGATAGGGATATTGGTCGCATGGAAGATAGACGTTCGCGTAACGTGAATCTGTACTTTTAGACAATCTGATATCGTTGCTTGCCATCTCGGGGAAAAAGCTTGCCACATCCATGCGCAGGCGTAAGCTTCCCATATTCCGGGCTGTCGCCTGATCGAATGCCAACAACTTGCTGATGGGATAAACTATGGCATTGCGAATGTCGGGTATGACTTTTTCTCCGTCAATGTATATACCTTCCTTATCAGGGTCGCAACTTATTTCATGTCCTGAGCCTTGGCGGGATTTGTCTTCCTTGGGGAAACGGTTGATGTAAATACCATTGCTCTCTTTTGACTCATAAGTACGCAGAAGACGACGGTCGCCCATTGTGGTATAGTATTCACAAATGGGAACCGAAGGCATTTTCATATTAACAGTGTATCCATATTCGTTGTAGTGATTGACCAGACGGTCCATAGACAGACGCCGGTTCAGCAGGTGGTAGGTAACGAACTGGTAAAGCACGTTCTCTGTATTGCTGTAGTCTCCGTCATTGCTGTAATCTTTTGTGAACTGACAGTTCTGACGGATGTACCCTGCCACATCTGCAGCCGTGATAGCTGTATAGTCCTTTCCCAGTACATTCTCCCAGAACTCATCCGTCTCGGCAAACAATGTATATCCGTAATAACGGTGTGCTGGAGCATAAAAGTAACCGTCATCACCAGCATAATATGAGCTCTGAATATGTCCGCGATTATAATACATCTCGTACTCGAAATCCATAATCAGATCCAATGAGTCGCACAGACCACAAGCTTCAATAAGCTTTGCCGTAACCATAATGCCCTTCTCCTGCTTCTGTATCACATCACGCAGGTAGGTGCCGAAGCCGTCCTGAGCATGAAGAGCGGTTGCCAGAAGGCTATACATTATATATATATATACTTTTTTCATATTTTTTCCTCCTTTATATTAGAAACCTATCACACCGTCTATCTGGTGTATCACACCTGGGCGACGTGAGTCGATGGTGATACGTGGCATGTTATAACCTCTTGGACTACTATAACAGGTATAGTCGCAAACAAAGACGTTCTTGTTGTCTAAAACGTTGAAGGTATGTCCCTTCCAGTCAGTTACCGTCATAACCCCCTCTCCCAAACCTTGTACCGTCAGTGTGGGAGATGACAATGTTTCCGGGTCTATAACCAGCGACTTGTATTCTCCTCTGAAAGATTCCTTGTCGGCAATAGCCATACCATAGTGGAAGTGTGCCTTGATAACATTCGTCAGTGCAATAATCTTGTTGGTAATGCGAATGCTGTCAGCAGCAAATTCAAGTTTGTCGGAGAAAATTATGTCGCCATTCTCATCTTTCGCAGGCTGACCACTCTCATCGTCCAGTTCCGGCTTACAATGTGATTGATAGTCCTCAAATATTTCCTGCCATGTGGGCAATCCCATTGCAATAGCCCGCTGTACCGCCTCGTTAGTAGGAATATAGGCCGTGTATGGCGTGTTTCCGTTAAGCGGTGCAAAGTTATAATCGAGTCCGTTATTGGACGTGAACGGAAGATACTTCTTCATGGCGGCATTCCTTTCAGATACGGATAAATTTGCATCCACCAGCCCACAACCCATAATCACACTTTCCATGTCACCATCTGGCATACAAAGCTCATAGAAAGCACGGTAGGGATTAGCCTGCCAAGCCTCATCTGTATAACCTTTAGGATTGTACCTTTCAGTCTCCTTCAAGTCATCGGTAAGCATACTCCAGAGGCTACGGTAGGTAGAAACCAGCGGAGCGTCCAGCGTATAGGTTTGACCATTAGTGAGGGATTCGTACGAAGCTGTTACATTGCATCCTGTGACACCAGGGTTTACTGTGGTTATGCCGTTACGCTCATTCTCTATCTGGAAGGTACCCTTTGCCCCTACAATCCTACCGCTTTCATCACGTAGCACCTTCACCACATCACCGCCAAAGGTTCTGTAGTACTCGTTACGGCTGTTAATATCCTGCGTACCATCGTTGATAATAGTATGGTTAAGCAGAATATTCTTTAATCGGTTGGTAATATCAGTTTCTAAAACTGATCCTGCACTGCCGAGGAGCTTGTTGCCTATGGATCCTATGGGGGTTTCGTCAGAAGCCGGATTAATTCCATAGGGGTCGATGTACTTGTAGCAGGTAGCAACAACAGCAACTCTGCCTGATGAAACATTCTTATATGTCATCTGGATGACGCGCGGTGTCTTGCTCTTCATACTGATGGGGTCGTAATAGTAAAGCATGGCATCATCACTGGGCAGGAAAAGGGTGATGTCTTGCTGTGGAACTTTCAAATAAGCATAATAGTTCAGACCCAGGTTATTGTTGTCGTAAATAGCCCACTTCATAATCTGATTGGTGGTACTCATATAAGCAGGAGCAGTAATGGAGGTGTAGTCGGAAGAAGGACCATACACCTTGTCCATCACATATACAACGCCGTTACTTGCCCACAGACAGGTGTCAATCTTCTCAATGTCCTCGGGATAGAACAACTGTTCCATCGCATCGTCTTTGAGTTTCAGCATCTTGCTGGGAACAGAACCGACAAAGGAGCGCATCATAATGGTGTTAATAAAGGTCTGAATAACAGAAAGGGGAATACAGTCTATCTGCTGACAGAGTTCCTCTTTCGTTGTAGGCTTTGTGTAGGGAACAGGTTCTCCTTCTGTACCCGTCTGGTTAATATAGGCTTGCAGGAGTGCCTGGCCTGCACCCTTGGTAAAGAAACGCCACATAGCATCGTCGTTAGGAACGAACATGGCAGCCATATCTCTCTCAGGAGCCACCTCGTCATAATAACCCGCCCATGAGGGGTCAAACTTCAGTTGAACCCCATAGCCATTAGGATCACTGTTTTGATTCTGCTGTATGTAATCTATGATATGGGCAAAAATGTCAGTCTGTCCATTGCCGCGGATGATGTCTGCCATTGTAGCAAGTGGAGTAAGGGGAGTAGAGACCTCTTCTATATATCCGTTGGTGCAGGCAATATCAGCATCGATGATGTCGGCTCCAGGCATCCAAGGCACACTGATAGGTGCGCTGCAGATGATGCGTTGGTCTGCTTCCGTAATATTGTGTAAAGCGCAGTATTCAGATGTCAGGATGGGTGTCCATACGCCTTCGTTCGTTCCGTCTGCTCCCCACATGCGCAGGAAGTCCTGCTTTCCCATTTCTCCGATCTTGCGGGCTTGTGTAACGGAAATTCCCAAAAGCGCACGTTTCTGGTCGGCAGTCAGTGCATCGTAACTGGTAACAGTATGCCAGGGATTGGTCTCCGGCAACTTCGCATTCTCGGCAAAGAAACGTTTCCAACTGTCATCGTTGGCAGCAAAGACCGTCTGGTCTGTAGCACCGTTCAGCTTATCTTCCATCCAGGGCACTGAATACAGATTTAATCTCGATGATTCCTCAAGCAGTCGGAGGATATAAGTGAAGTTCCCTTTCTTGCGAAGGGTAGAGAGTATGCTGTTGGTAGGATCATACCAAACGATACTGTCTGTCACGGTTTTCTGGAATGTCTGTTTGCTGCCGTTCCTAAGATGTATGGTGGTCAGCCCCTCCGCATCGTTGTACGAGATGCTATCCACCTCCGTTGCCTGGAACTTTGCTGTATTCATGTCCTTCTTAAAGACCTGGAATACCTGTGCCCTACCCTCTGCCGCCATTCCTATGAGCAGAACGCCCAGGGCTATTATTTTAGTGTATTTCATCTTTTCTGTCTGTTTATGGTGTAACTATTGTCTCGCTACCGTCCTCCTTACTCTTCAGGATAACCTTGTCAATGCAAAGACCGTACATGAAACCTTGTTTTTGGGTTGCACTCTTTGTCGCTCCTTCAAGAATCAGCGTGGGATAGCTGTTGGGTATATTCTTGTAAGAATATGGGAACTCAAAGTCTTCCAGAACCGTAATAGTGTCAACCTTGCTTCCGTCATACTCTATAATTGAGGACTTCATGGAAGTAACATCCTTACCGTTGCTGGCATTGTTACTGTGACGAACCTGGGCGATGAGAGACATCTTACTGATAGCAGAAACAGAATCAACATAATGTTCGTCTTTCAGACTATCTGCTCCACTAATTGCATATTCCAGATAATCCTCTTTGCTAAACTCTCCATCTCTATCAATTTCAGGATAATAAGTAATCGTATCCGCTTTCACAACCTCCCCGGAGTCGTTATATGTATATCTGACAGTAGTGGCCTCTCTCAGTCCCTTGGGTATTCCCATCCAAACATACCAGTAAGGCACCATCACCACCTGCACATCGTATTTGCCGCTCATTACCTGTTCGCCTTTTTCGCCTACAAGCTTAATCTCTACGTGAGGGTTGGAGTTTAGTGAGATACCGGGTATATAAAAGAAATCACCATTGCATACATTCCCGTATCGGTCTGTAATTGATTGGGATGACGGCAAGGATACGTCATATAGGGCGGCTCCATAACCCACTTTATAATATGAGCTGGTATTAGAAGTAGCATAGAAGGCATTTTTCGTAACATTCACTTCCACGTCGGGCTTGTACTCCGATATCGGGACAGGCCAACTTACTTCGGTGTAGGCTGTTCCGTTGCTGAGCCGGGTCTCCTGACCTGAAGCTGTTCTGCCCAAAAGGGAAACCAGAATGTCCGTACCAAGAGACAGCGCAGAGTTTGAATCCGGATTGTCAATCGTACGGATGGTAGCCAAACCGTTGTTTATGTCGCCCATTACCTTGTCTTCGTACTTGCTGGGGTACTTGGAAAGCAGAGACAACTTAGCATGTGCATCGTTCCAAACCTGGTCGGTAGGCATTACCATATCGTAATTGGCATTTTCGTCTGCCAAGTTGACACCGAAGCCCTTGATACACGTTACGTCATCGTTCACCAGGTACGGGTCCATCAATCGGTTACGGCTGCTAAAGACACTGTCCAACGTCAGCATATAACCGTCCTTGGCAGGAACGGAAATTGACTTGTTGGCATCAAACGTCCTCTCCGTAAAGGCATTCATAAACTCCTGAGCCAGCGTGCAGTCTGGGGCAAGATTAAGCAGATAATCCATCATGTTAGGAAGATAAGGAAAACATGACGGCACCGTACAGAGCCTGCCGTTGTTGCACTCCTGATTAACTACGGTCACATCATAGGTATCGGTACCTATTATCTTGCCGTTCAGCATTTTTACACCAACATTGCCAGGGGTCTTGCTTTCCCGCGCACTGATGTGGTTAAAGACAAACTCCTGCTGCAGCTTCCAACCATCTGTCTTGGCAAGCGCCAGTAACTCGGCATATCTGTCTTCGCTGATAGCTGCATCGGTTGGGGCATAAACCGTTAATGGCACGTTTCCGCCCAGCAACTGGCTGAACTGCAGGTCATAGGCAGCCTTGTCCTTGTCGGTATAGTAACTGGCAGCCTCCAGAATGGCAGTAAACTTCTTCAGGTTGGGCTGCGCCTTTATAACGTCCCACAGGGTGGTGGTGTTCTCCTCCTCAGAAGCAGGGAACTGCTCTGCATCACCGATGGGGAAATAGACAACGCTGTCAACCTGTTCCACCTTATATACTTGACCCACCCCACCCTGTTTGTGGAGGGTGACATTCTGCGCCATTGCCATCAGAGAGAAGGCAGAAAGGCAGAGTGCCAGGGTCGATATTCTATTGTAATTCATACGCTTCTTACTTCTTTACGGGTCTGATATTATACTCACTGCCAACAAGACCGAAGTAAATCTTCCTGTCCGTTGACGTCATCTTAAAGATGTTGTAGCATCCTGCATGTTTTTCGGAAGGAGTCTGAGTCCAGTAGTAACCTACTTCTCCCATACCGGAAGGCATCTGCTCCATTACATTATATACACCCTCGGCTCTCAGGAAGATGCTGTTGCCATTGGGACCGGTTACCTTGTAGCCACAGACATAGCCCTGCCAGTCGTTGGGGTCGTAACTGCCCTCTGACTGCCATTCCCATGTACATTTATCAATGAGTTCCTGGAACTCTGCTTCTGTCGGCATACGCCATTCATCACCCCATGTGGTTTGTAGAGCCAAAAAATTGTATTTCAATCTACCGTCTAAGGTCGCAGGCAATTGTCCGGTATAAGGTTCTATATAATAACTGGGATGAATATACCAGTCCGCGAGATCCCTCTCGCTGGTGGCACCCAGATTCATGGAAGCCCATTTTACGCTCAGACCAAGATCAACGGCAGGCACAACGTCTGTAGTATGGAACTGCTTGATGTCGCCATAGAGTGTAATGCCATCCTCCATAACGGCGTACGCCCGATAATAATACGTTGTATTGGGATGTACTGGGAGATTCTGCACCGTGTATTCATCATTCTGAACCGTAGCACCAAGCGTATAAATATTCATACGCCATGCACCCGATACTTTGTTATCCATATTCTCGACGTAACTGAACTGGATGCCATAGTCTGTATAACTACCCCTGGCCTTGCAGGTAATTGAAACTGCATTCCAATAATTACCATCGATAATGAGTGCATCTCCCGTTTCGGGACAATTGGGATTCATTACAGGACGAATAGCCATACCGAAGTAGCCTGTTGCCTCCTTGACAGCAGGAGTGCCGTCGCTATCCAAACGCAGTGCCTGAACGGAATCTGCAGTCCAGTAGAAGCCTGCATCAGCGTAACTGAGAGAAGAACCCTCGCGGAATCCTGTATAGGGCAGGAAAATGCTGTTCCCGTTGGGACCCGTCACGCGGTAGCCTTCAGCCTCGCGCGCCCACGTACATTTATTTATAAGCTCCTGTACCTCGGCAGCGGTGGGCAATGTCCAGTTTAATTTGCCAAGCATCGCCTTTGTGTTCAGCTGGGAATAGCCTGCCTGGTGGTAATTGGCTCCTGTATAGGCTGCTTTGGGGAATGTCTCGCCCCAAGCAACATATTCGCCTTTATCCTTTGGCGTGGCTGCTCCCCAGTTGCAATTGGCCCACAGGACACTCAGTCCAAGATCCACCATCTCCTGCCGGGCAATAGTGGTCTTGTCTGTCAACCCTTCCTTCGGTCTGTCCTTAACGGGGCGGATGGGAAGGAAGTATTGACTGGCATTGTTGTAACTATACTGAAGATTTCTTGAAGAAGCATCAACAATACACGGATAATTGTCTGTTATACTGGATGTCAGGTAAAAGTAATCAGAAGTAAAACGACCATCCGAAATAGAATAATAGCCGGCACGTGGCAAGTTCATCGTATTGCCGTTGGGACCTTGGAAGACTGTGGCAGACTTTTTGGTGGTATTCTCAATCAATTCCCTGTATTCAGACAGGGTGGGCATACGCCATCCGTCACCCCAAAGCACCGTAGCCGCATCATGTTCGGGAAGAATCCAGTATCCCATTTCATCCAATCTATTGTTGTAGATATATAGAGGAGAACATAACCGGGACTGCTGACTCCATGCTTCATATTCTGCTGTTCGGTCGTTCTGCAGATAATAATAGTCCATGTAACTGCTAATGGCCTCTCCGTTCACAAAATAGGGACAATGGTTTATGTACCATTCTTCCTGACTGTAGTATGAAAGAGACGGATATTCTTCCGGCATAGGCTCCGTGAAACCGGGACCAAAGTAACTGCCAAGGTCTTCTGGCGTTGCAGCACCGATATTGGTCGTAGCCCATAATACACTCAGGCCAAGATCTACATACTCATGAGCATCGTCCTGCAACACTTCAGAACGGACATCCTGCAACATGGAACCTCCGATAACGGGACGAAGGGAAAACTGCAAAGTCTGACTGTTGCCGGCAAGACCTTTCACTTCGGGCGAGAAGGCAAAACTGTAACCCTCTATAGTCCAATAGCTCCCCCTAAGGCCGGAAAGTCCGTCCATAAAGCTGTCGTCAAAACCAATGTGCCCGGCAGCAGGCAGGAACAATTGGTTCCCGTTGGGTCCTGTTACCAAATAGCCCTGGCTGTTCAAGACCTTCGTCCATTCCCACTGGCAGGCTTTAAGCAGTTCCTGGTACTCAGCTATACTGGGAAGGCGCCAGTCGCCACCCCACTGTCCTTCAGTCCCGGCACGCTGGAAGGAGAAGTGCATACCATCCTGATAGTACTTCTCTGCTCCTACGTTCATTGTTGCCCAACGAGTACCGCTTGGCAAGCCGAGATCTACATACTCATGTCCTTCGTAGCGCAGTGAATCATCGTTAAGGGTGACCGATGTGACAGTCTCACCCGGGAAAGCATCCACCTTGCCGTCGGACTTGTAAACCTTATATCCCTGCCCAAAAGACGAGAGGCAAGAAAGCAAGGTTAATAGTAGTACAAGTTTTTTCATTAAAGTTTAAAGTTATTATTATGTATTTATTATTTTTCAGGGTATTATTTCCTTCATTGAAATACCGTTTTAGGATTAAACAGCTGAATTCTTTGCAAAAATATTAAATAATTTCACATTCCCCCCTCTCTGTTCGTTAAAATAGCTTAACGTCCGTGCTTTTTTTCTACGAGAGATTATATCAGCGTATTGACAATCAGACGAGAATAACAAAAAACCGCGGGAATCTCTTCCCGCGGCTTCCATTTATTAACCAGAATTGTCGCTATTTCGGTAAGAATTACTTACCATTCATTATCCCATACACTGTTCTTAGGCCATGTTTGCTCTCTGGTCAAAACTTCGTTTTCATTTGTCACAGCATCATCATCATAACGGTTAAGACTCTGTGCCACCATCTTTGCCATACGAAGTTCAACGGCAATCATTTCGGGACTTATATATTTTTTCATAACAATTTCCTCCTATGGTTTAGAATAACACCTTTTTACCATTCACAATGTTGATGCCTTTCTGCATCCTATTCAAGCGTTGGCCTGCAAGATTGTATATAGCACCATCAATTGTCAATTTATCATTGTCAATTGCATCTATGCCTGTCTCGCTCTCATCGAAGTTGAAGAGATAAGCCTCCTTTACACTACTACCAGTGAGGTCAAGGTAAGCCTTGCCTGCCGGAACATACTTACCGTCACCCGATGTAACATAGAAGCCCACGCCATGAGACTTATTAGCAAGAACATAGATACCAGGGCCAAATTCAACAGAACCGTCTGAGCCCTTGAGAACATTTCCTTCTGGGTTAGCTGTAGCTGTGGTGCTTACCATATTATAATAGGTACCGCCAATCACAACTGCTGTGCCATGAGGAATGTCTGCAATCTCCTCAAGATGGAGATAATTGCTACCCAAGTTGCCGATATATGCCTTAGCATCGCCATTCAGCTCCCAGTCATTGGTTGCATCATAGAAAGTGGTGTAACCTGCGGCACCGACATAGAGAACCTGTTCGCTCGTGTTGCTCAGCTTGGGATAAGCATCCGTTCCAATGGTCTGATAATAGCTGTTGGCAGCAGAAGCGTTCAAGTCGTAGCAAAGTTTTCCACTTTCTGCATCAGAATTACCGTAATAATCATCACTGAGAGCATATACATCGCCTCCGCCCTTTCGAGCAAATTCTGCCTTTGCTCCACCAGATTGGGCATCTCCTACGTTGAAGCAGCGCCACATGCCATTGTTATTACCTAACCAGCCAGCCAATGCGCCGCCGTCTGAATCGGACCTGACGGTACCTGCATTATAACAGTTTTTCAGTTCTATCCTCGCGCCACCGTTATAGTTACAGCCAAACACACCTGAACCATTGGCTCCGCTGGCGGTTACACTGGATTCGTTGCCACAATTCGTAAGAAATACTGTTCCAGCTCCATTACTTCCACCAGCAATACCACCAACATAATTCCTACCTTTTACAGTTCCCTGAACGATTACGTTATTGACTCTTGCTCCACCACCCAAAACGCCGAAAAGTCCTTGGTAATCCCCTTCGGTATTCGTCAAATTGAGTGTTACGTTCTTTAATTGTCCGTCGAATGTCCCTTGGAATTTGTTGGTGCTGTTTCCTATGGGTGTCCATGACACATTTGTCAAGTCAATATCTGCAGTCAGCTTACCTTTTGCATCCGTTGTCCCGCTGTTTACCGTCTGGGCAAATTTGACAAACTTTCCTGCATTTGTAATAAGATAGTTGCTGCTACCGTCCTGCGCTGCTACCTCGGGTGAAAGACATTTCTTACAGAAGCCTTCCGAAGAATAGGTATGGGTACTACCGCATGATGCTGTGGATTCTGTTATGATTGCCAACTCCGACATCTGGAACCAGTTTGCGCTGACATCGTTGAATGAGAACTTGTAGTACTGATAGTCCTGCGTTCCATAGCATTGGAAAACGTATGGATAATAGTTCTTGTCTTCTAATCCTGTATATCCTGTTTTCACTTCAACAATATCCCATTTTTCGTTATCAGTACTGCCTTCTACCTGTATCGTTCTGGGGTTGCGGCCATGCCAACTAGCATTGTCATTACCCGTAGTAAACTGAAAACCAGTCATACGTGCACTTGCCGTTCCGGTAACAACAACTGTCTGGGGCCAAGAGTTGCCTTGTTTCTTAGTTCCGGTGTTACCGTCCATGCCATCGTCGGTTGCGGAAAAACCTACATTGCTTGGTATAAGGTCGAATTTTAAAATCTCAAAACATCCCCAGTCGCCACCATACTTTGCCGTAACATTCAATTTGTAATACTTGTATGCTGTAGTACCTGTGTTGCAATAATAAGTGTATGCCTTGCTATTGGTACTAACTGCAGGATTATCAAAATCTTCCTTCATCCTGTTGGCTTGCATCTGACGATGGATAAGTGTCCAACTTCCTTTGTCATCGCTTCCCTCCAATGTCCACGTATATGGTAAGCGTCCAACATCTTGACTATTAGATGCTAAGGTTATTGTGTAACCTTGTATGTGTGTTGCTGTCAAATCCGATGTTTTGAGTATCACATACGAACCACTTTCTCCAGGATTTGCACGCCATACTACATTGTTATTCGTAACATTCTCTGGTGATGTCGTCTGATCCCAGTTATCACTGTTTTGTCCACTGTCATAACTGAACGTCACTTGTGCAGATGACGTTGCTGCAATACCGAGAAAGGCAAGCAGCGAGAAAAATTTTTTCATTTGCTTTTTGTTTTTAGTTGGTTTAATATTAGGTTTAAATTGTCTTATATACCATTATATATACGCGTAAAACGCCCCAAAGGTACACTTTTTTTAACAAATTACCCCCCCCCATGCGTTAAATCATGTTAATTATGTGCTTTTTAACATGAAGAAATGCGATGACAGGCGTAAAAAAGAATTAAAAAATTATTCTCATTTATAGCAAAAAGTAAAATATTTTCTTTTTTTGTATGCGTAACAAATCAGAAAGACCCGCTCCTGCGTTGCGAAACGTGAGGGCGTTTTTACCCTTTCGGGTGTAAAATCTGTGAATATCGTTAAAATTATACCCTTTCGGAGCAATTTTCTTGTGTATTCCAATAAAAAGAACTAACTTTCGCCCCGAAAAGGTATAATTGATATGGCAGAGACATTACTTTCCACTAAAATCAAGGAGTTGCGGAAGGAATATCACCTGACGCAGCAAGACCTCGCCTACAAGTCGGGTGTTGGCCTTCGCTTTGTGCGTGAACTGGAACAGGGCAAGCCTACCGTCCGCGTGGACAAGGTAAACCAAGTGCTCGAACTATTTAACCTACAGCTTGGCCCCGTGCCAATGGAAAGGAGAACTGAATGATGCGGCAGGGACAAGTCTTTTGTAATGGAATCGCTGCAGGCATCATCACAGAGGATGAGCAGGGATATACTTTCGCATACAATGAAGCATACCTCTCTTTGCCTGATGCTCAGCCCGTTAGTCTGACGCTGCCCTTGCGTCAGGAGCCGTATATGAATAATGTAATGTTCTCGTTCTTCGATGGACTGATACCAGAAGGATGGATGCTGAACATCGCAGAGCGTAACTGGAAGATTAACCGTCGTGACAGAATGGGCCTGTTGCTTACCTGTTGTCGCGACTGTATAGGAAACGTCAGTGTTATGCCTATAGAAAAGAAGGAGGAGCGCTTATGAGGTGTCTTTGTTGTTATCAACCTCTGAATGAAGGGGAGAAAGATTATCACGCAAGATGCGCCAAGCGTTTCTTTGGACAGGTTCCCGCTCCCACACTCCCCTACACGAGAAAGGACATAAACAAACTGGCGCAGGTGGTGGTGAAGAGCCGCACAACGGTAACTGGTGTGCAGGCTAAGTTGTCGATGGACATAGAGCATGATACTCAGGGACGTGCTCAGCGACTGACCATTGTGGGCGTGATGGGCCGTTATATCCTGAAGCCTCAGACAGAGCAGTTTGAACGTCTGCCCGAGATTGAAGACCTGACGATGCATCTTGCCGAGATCGCTCACATACCGACTGTTCCCCATGCGCTGATTCGTTTTGAGGACGGTGAACTGAACTACATCACCCGTCGCATAGACCGTACCGACGACGGTCGCAAATTGCCAATGGAAGATATGTGCCAGCTGGCAGGCAAACTGACAGAACAGAAATATCAGGGCAGTTATGAGATGATTACCAAATTGATAGAACGCTATTCAAGCGTGGCAAGACTGGATCTTGTGAATTATTGGGAACAGGTAGTTTTCTCGTGGATAGTAGGTAATGCCGACATGCACCTAAAGAACTTCTCGCTCATTGGCGAAAAGCCAGGCAAGTATGTCCTTACACCTACTTATGATCAGGTTTCTACAGCCATTGTTATGCCTGAGGATACAGAAGAACTGGCACTTCCGTTAAATGGCTTTCAGAAAAAACTTATGACTATGGATTTTGAACAGGCTATGCAGACAACGGGGCTGAGCCTGCAGATGGCAAGGCGTATCATTAACCGCTTCTTCACCATGAAGGAGAAATGGTTTGCTTGCATCGACGAATCTTTCATATCAGAGCAACAGAAGGCTCAATTCAAAGAACTCATCAGCAAACGTTTAGATACACTAAGCAAATAGAACAAAATATGGCACCCACCTGCTCCTGCATTGCGAAACGTGAGGATGGGGAGAGGGATGGGTTATTGTTTCATCATGCTTTGCAGGAACTCGGCAGCTGTCATGACAGGCAACGCAGAATAGCCTTCGAAACCTTTCCTGTCGCCCGTGACGATTACCTCGCATCCACCACTGGCAGCACATTGATACTGCATCATGTCCTCGAAGTCGCGGACAGGACCATAAGCCATCGCCTTATGGAACTGCACCGCATCCATAGGCAGGACTTCAACGCCGCTGGAGAGTCGCTGCAACATTTCGTGAACTTGTTCCTTCCCATATCTGTGCAGCAAGAAAGACACGGTAGTATATGTGATTGGCGCTACGCAAGCCTGAATAATCCCTCTGCGGGCAAGGTCAAGCAGGAGACAGGCTTCGGGAGCGTGTTCGCGGTTCTCCGCGATGTCCATCAAAATGTTTGTGTCGAGAATACTCTTTTCATCAGGCGTACTTAATTAAAAGTCCGACAGTCCGCTCGTCCATGTCCTCCACGCCTAAATTGAGCCGCTTGGCAAATGCCCTTTGTTCAGGCGACAGATTATCCCATTCCTTCTGCTTGTCCCAATCGGCAGGCACCGCATGCTTAAGCAACCATCTTGTCTCTGGTGACTCGGGGACGTTGAACTTCCTACGAACCATTTCCACAATGCCAATGGGGACAGAGGCCTCTGCCGGCTCCTCTGTATGCGCCTTTATCTCGTTGAGAAACGACACAACAATGTCTATATCCCGTCGGCTCATGCCCTGCATCACTCCAATGTACGGTGCCATCGGCGTCGATTTCACCTTCTGTGCCAATGCTGTCATAACTTTCTTCGTTTATGTTTCCGAGGGCAAAGGTACAAAGAAAAGTTGGAAAGTGAAAAAGTTTGTGAGTTAAAACATTACACTGAACAAGAAATAATTTATGAACATGAATACCTACCATCATTACCGATAAGCGGGAAAAAGGATGAAAGACAAAAAAATAGCGGGGGATTTTTTGCTGTTACGAATAAAAAATGTAATTTTGCAGTAAGAAGTTTTCTGTTTCAGAGTTTGGAACTTAAGTTGCAGAGTTTGGAATATAAATTCCAGAGTCTGCAACTTGTATTCCAGACTTTGGAATATAAAATATATGGGGGGGGGATTAAAAACGAAAAACGTTTTAGACTTTAGGCCTTAGGCGTTAGACTTTAGGCCTTAGGCGTTAGACTTTAGGAACGAAGAGTGGTTAGCGGTTAGGGGTTAGCGGTTAGCGGTTAGCGAAAGGAACGAGAACGAAAACGATAACGAAAATAAATATATTATAAAGATATATGGGAAGTTACATTTTATCGGAAATGCCGAACGGCATGGGGAAAAAGGATTGCGCTTTATTCCCCAAGATGCAGATTTATACAAAGTTCGACCACGACAAAGTTGTAAAATACATACACACCTATTCACCCGGATTAAGCGAAGGCGTTATTCGCGGTGTATTGGACGGGCTGGCAACAACCTTGAGGGCTGTCCTGCCCAATGGCCATAGCATGAAGATTGACGGATTGGGTGTGTTCTCCCTGTCGCTGGGCTTCAACGAGGTGCAGGAAGATAATGAAACAGCAGATGAGACAAGCGGCAAGAAGAAGCAGAAGGAGAAATACCGTCACGTCTGTGCAAAGAGCATCAACTTTAAGGTGGACCCGAAACTTATAGAAGAAATTAACAGGGACAATACCTTTGAACGTGACAAATCGCTTGTAAAGCGCTACAAAAAGTCTGCATCGACATTAGAGCAACGAAAGAACAAAGCATTGCAACTTATTAAGAAGCACGGATTTATAACACTTGATGATTATGCCGATATTAATCGGATGAGCCGTTCTGCTGCCTCACGCGAACTGAAGAACCTCACCGCCGATTCCACCTCGGGAATTAAGGAACGGGGCAGACATTCGCACAAGGTTTGGATTGAGAGTCTGTAAACTCCCGAAATTTAAAAAGAGGAATATGACTAAGACAAGCATTATAGCATTGCTACTGCTGTTTGTGACAGACGGTTTTGCCGAGGGGTACGAGAGGGATGCCTGCACCAGCATTATGGTAGGCAAAAAAGCATCGGCTGACGGTAGCGTTATCACCAGCCATACCTGCGACTCGTGGTACCGTACCTGGATGAAAATGGTTCCTGCCCAGGACTATCCGAGAGACACCGTTATGAGCATCTACGAAGGAACCATGCATACGGAACATGCAGATGACCGTACCGGTGTGAAGGAAAAAGGACAGATTCCACAGGCAAGTCACACATACCGCTATCTGAACACCGCATATCCTTGCATGAATGAGCATCAGCTGGGTATCGGCGAGACCACATACGGCGGGCGAGACACAATGGAGAACAAGGCGGGTATGTTTATGATTGAGGAACTGGCACGTGTGGCACTGGAACGCTGCACTACGGCACGCGAGGCAATCCGTCTTATGGGTGAACTGATAAAGAAATACGGATACGGCGACTCGGGCGAGTGTCTTACCATTGCCGACCCCAACGAAGTCTGGATATTCGAGGTGCAAGGCGAAGGCCCGAAGAAGATTGGCGGCGTATGGGCGGCACAGCGCATTCCCGACGACGAGATTGCCGTCAGTGCCAACATCAGTCGCATCGGTCGCATCGACCTTTCCGACCCTGACCACTTTATGGCATCGGAGAATGTGTTTGACGTTGCCCGCAAGATGAAGCTGTGGGACGGGAAAGAGGATTTCTCGTTCTGGAAAGCCTACAGCGGCGAGAACTATTTCCACGAGCCCAAGAACTATTCCGTTCGCGAGCTGTATATCATGCAGCAACTGGCACCTTCCAAAGGATTCACTGCGGATATGCCGGAACTGCCCGTAAGCGTGCGCCCCGATTCCCTCGTAAGTATGGAGCGTGTGGCAAAGCTCCTTGCCTCTTATTACGAGGGGACAGATCAAAGCCTTTCCTGCCGTATCGACAGCCTTGCCGCCAGGTCGGAAGTGAAAGGAAAGTCCATGATTACCAACCCTTGGATGAGGCCCGATGAGATAACGCTATACGGAAAATTGCTGAACGACTCTACCATGCAGAACATACGTACCGTCAGCGTATCGTGGTGCGCCTACAGTACCATCATACAGCTGCGTTCATGGCTGCCCGACGAGATTGGAGGCATTGCATGGATTTGTCTGGACAATCCGGGGCAGTCGCCCCGCTTCCCGGTCTTTGCCGGCAACACCACCCTACCCATGATGCTGAACATCTGCGGCCAGCACCGTCTGCGCGACGATGCCGCACTCTGGCATTACCGTCAGGCCAACCGCCTGGCCACCGTAAGATGGGCAAACAGCCGCAAGTCTATGGAATCTGCTCAGCAGTATTTCCTTGACAAGGGAAAGCGCGAGCTGCCCTTCGTGGAACAGACGTGGCAATCGCTGACCGAAGAGGAGGACAAGAAGACCTTCCTGGACGGCTACACCCGCGACTTCTTCGGAGCCACCATCACCAAATGGGACGAACTGTACAGACAATATACCCGTCAGTTTTGGTCAGGATTTTAAAAAAAGAGGAAGTAAAAAGAGGAAATAAAATAACTTTTAAATCAACTATTATGAAGAAAAAACTACTAACGAGGCTTCTGCTCATCCTGACGGGAATGGCGGGAAGCAATGTGACCATTATGGCTCAGTCCCCTGAACCAGATGGTTCGAACGAGGTTGTGGAGATTGCCACAGCTGAGGACTTAAATACCTTTGCACAGCGCGTCGAGCAAGGTGAAGGAGTGGACGGTTTGCTGACTGCCGACATCGACCTGAGCGAGAGCGACTATCCCGACCTGATGATTGGCGTAGAGGGAAACATGTTCACTGGCACGTTCGACGGACAAGGACACACCATTACCTATCATTACCTAATGGTAACGGATAAATGGCGCGGTCTCTTTGCCTACATTGACGGCGCAACCATACGCAACCTCATTGTAGAAGGAAGCGCAGTTACGACGAACATCCACTACGGCGCACTCATTGGTGTGGCATACGGCACGGTGCTCGTGGAGAACGTAGTGACGAATGTCGATGTCACAGGACAGCGCGGCGGTGTGACAGGCGACGCAGGTATGTTGGGTGCCAATTACGCCGACATTACCTTTAACAACTGTGCCGTACTCGGTCCTTTGGGCTACCCGGGCAGCTCTATGTACAGCCCCTTCTCCGGCTGGTCAAACGGCAGTAGCCATACAACGCTGAACAACTGCTACGCTGCCAGCGAGTTCAAGGAAGGTACAGGAATTGACGGCAACAGCGCTACTCTGTCACATGCGGGTGGTCCCTGCGTCTTCAACAACTGCTACTACCTCAACTTCATCGATAAGGAACAGGGTACACAGGTAACAGAAGAGCAGATAACTAACGGCGCTCTCTGCTACAAGCTCAACAGCGGCCAGACCGATATCGTCTGGACACAGGATCTTGATGACCCAGGCTCCTTCCCAATGCCAAACCCGAACGGCAAGCGAGTGTATGCATCAGGTACTTGCCGATGCGATGGCGCAGAACTTGAGGACAATCCCCTCACCTACAGCAATACAGAAAGCTATCCCGTAAAGCCGGACCACCAGTTTGGCAGCGACGGCATCTGCATTATTTGCGGCACAGCAGATCCTGATGCCGTAAAGAAGAACGAGGAAGGTTTCTACCTGATTGGTAATGCAAAGCAACTGAATTGGCTGAATCAGAAGATTCTGGAGGGAGAGACTGATTCTAAGGTGCTCCTGACAGATGACATTGACTTGAGCGAGAGCGACTATCCCGACCTGATGATTGGCACGGAAAGTAAACCGTTCGGTGGTCTCTTCGACGGTGCAGGACATACTATCACCTATGATTATGCCGAAGTAACTGAGAAATGGCGCGGTCTCTTCGCCTTTGTCAAGGATGCCACCATCCGTAACCTCCGCGTTGAGGGAAGTGCATTCGTGACACAAATTCACTATGGAGCCCTCATCGGACGTGGCGATGGCACGATACTCGTGGAGAACGTCGTGACGAATGTCGATATCACAGGTGCCATGAACCAAGTGACTGGCGACGCAGGCATGATTGGGGCGAACTACGCACACCTCACCTTCAACAACTGCGCTACGCTTGGCGAGATGGGTTATCCCGGCAGTTCTATGTACAGCCCATTCTCCGGCTGGTCGCACGCCGACTCCTACACCATCCTCAACAACTGCTTCACAACCTGCAAGCTCAAGGAAGATACAGGAACGGGCAACTGCTTCACCATGACGCACCGCAACGGCCACGTCACCATCAACAACTGCTACTATCTTAACCTCGTGGGAACGTATGTCGGCGGCACACAGATAACAGAGGAACAATTGGAAAGCGGTGAGCTCTGCTATCTGCTGAATGGCGACCAGAGCGAGATGGGCTGGTACCAGGCCCTCGGCGAAGATGAAATGCCCGTGCCCGATGCAAACCACCCGAAGGTTTACGGGGCAGGCAAGACCTTCTTGAATATCACAGACGATGCCAGCTTCAAGACCTTTGTTGCGCTGGTCATCGAAGAAGAGACGGGACGCTATGAGGAAATGAAAACCCAGAAGAGCCTGGTTGAATCTTATCTTGAGGCTCTTGAAGTCCTAAGAACATCGGCTAACATTGATGCGTTCCTGTCTGGCTATGCCGAACTTGCCGGGCAGCGCGACAGCATCCAAAGCTGTGCCGTTGCATACACTGCCTACATGGCCAAGGTTGAGGAAGCAAAGAAGTATTTGGAAGAGCATCCCGATCTGGTTAACCTGAAGGCCGAACAGCTGAGAACCTACCTCACGGAATACGACGAACCCAACGAAGACTTTCCTCACGGCTCTGCGGTATTAATCCTTGAGGAATGCGAACTCAACAAGGAGGAAATCATCGCCGAGACTGCCCTCATAGATGCAAAACTGGTTGAGGCCATTACCTATACCCCGTCTGCCGGAACAGAAGTAACCATGCTCTTCACCAATGCTGACCTGAGCGACAAGTTCAACGGATGGGAAGGTCAGCTACCTACAGGCTGGGGCGGTTCTGAAACAAGTCCCTTGTATGCAGCCGAATGTCTCGTAAAAACGATGGATATGTACCAAACCCTGACCGAACTGCCCAACGGCATCTACGAGCTGCAGGTGAACGGTGCCTTCCGCCCAACGCCCCACAATTATTACTATAACGTCAACTATGCCGCCACGCTCTATGCAAACGGCGTACATAACTACTTCATGACCAACATCGAAGACATGATTAACGTGGAGGATGCAATCGATGGCGAGAACTGCAATATCACCGGTCCTGTTTCAGACTTCGCCATCGAGGACGAGGACGGTAATGTAATCGGCTACACGATGCAGGGTATCGTCAGCTGCTGCAACGCATTCCAGGCAGGACGCTACCCCAACAGCATACTCTGCAAAGTTACCGACGGAACACTGACCATTGGTGTCCGCCAACCTGGCACGGGTCTCTCTCGCGACTGGCTCGGATTCGGTAACATCAAGGTGTTCTACTACGGACAGATGAACGAGGCTGATGAGAGCCTTGACCGCGTGCTGGCATCAATGTCAGACCGTGCAACCACCATCCTGGAGGTTTACGAGCCAGACATTTATGAAGAATATACTATCTATCCAAACTTCAGTCAGGCTCTCAAGGACCAGCTCCGTGAGACGCTGGATGCCGTAGCAACAACCACCGAGCCCGAAGAGAAGTACAAGCTCGTTGAGAAGTTCTCAAGCCTCTTCCTCCAGATCTACGAGTGCAAGCAAGCCTACGTCACGCTTATGGAAAAGGCTGAACAGGTTACCAGATTGCAGAATGCATTCTATGGAATTGTTTCCGACAGCGAGTACGACCAGATGGACAAACTCTACAACAAGCTCACCGATGCCTACGTCAAAGGTACCATGACTGCCGAAGAAGCATTGGCCATCGACCTGAAGAAGGAAATCAGTTTCTATCCCGACGAAGAGGATGGCTATTACCTCATCCGCAACCAGAAGGACTATATCGTATTTGCCAATATGGTTAATGCAGGAAGCACCCAGATTAATGCCAAGCTCTTTGCCGACATTGACCTGAGCGACAGCGACTGCCCCGACCAGATGATAGGTCTGGAGGAAGCACCGTTTGAAGGTATCTTCGACGGCCAGGGACACACCATCACCTACAGCTATGACTTCAATGCCAATTACTGCGGACTCTTTAGCTATATAAAAGATGCCACTATTCGCAACCTCCGCGTGGAAGGCGACGTTGTGACCAGAGGCATCCATTATGGTGCGCTCATTGGCTATGGCGAGGGAACGATGCTCGTGGAGAATGTGATAACGAATGTCAACATCATAGGTGAACGCGGCGGTGTGACAGGCAATGGCGGCATGATAGGTGCTCTCTATGGCGACATCACCTTTAACAACTGCGCAACACTCGGCGAGATGGGTTACCCCGGCAGTTCTATGTACTGCGGCTTCACGGCATTCGCCACCAGTGGCGTAACCTCAACTCTGAACAACTGCTACACCACCTGCCTGCTCACCGAAGACACAGGAACCGACTATTGCTTCACCTTCTGCCGAGGCGACATGAAACTCAACAACTGCTATTACCTGAACCAAATTGGAACAGCCCAGGGCAAACAGATGTCCTTAGAGCAGTTCCAGAACGGCGAAGTATGCTACAAGCTGAACGGCGACCAGAGTACCATCAACTGGTTCCAGACTATCGGTACAGACAAATTCCCTGTTCTGGATGATACTCACCAGGTAGTCTTTAAGAACGAGGATGGCAGTTATGGCAACCAGCTTGACGAGGACGGCATTGATGAAGTGAAAAATGAAAGAGTGAAAAATGAAGGAGTTGCCGCTGAAGTATATGACCTTTCAGGCCGCAAAATTACAAATAGTAAATTGTCTAAGGGTATCTATATTGTCAATGGCAAAAAGGTACTGAAATAAAAAATCCTACCCCCCTATCCCCACCCAAAGGGGAAGGGGGCTAAATATTAACCAATGACCAACACCCCCTATTAGTCACCTCCCCTTTCGGGGGGAGGAAGGGAGGGGAGCTATACTATGGGTAGAATCCTAACAGCATTCTGCATTGCCATGCTCGCCGTTGGAACAGCGACTGCGCAACGTTATACCGATCAGCTTGACCGTGGACTGGTAGCTATGAAAGTGAGCAAAGGCATTTTCCTAAGCTGGCGAATACAGGCAGAGGAATACTACGACGTAACTTACAATGTCTATCGCGACGGGGTTAAGGTAAACGACACGCCCTTGAGCACGTCTAACTTCACCGACCAGCAGGGCACCGTTACCAGTACCTATAAAGTGGCTGCAGTAGTAGGTGGCGTGGAACAGACGCCGTGCAACGGACAGACTCCTTGGACATCAGGCTATAAGGAGATTCAGCCGACGCATGAGGGCATCAAAAGCCAACTGATACCAAACGATGCCTGCTGTGCCGATGTGGATGGCGACGGTGAACTGGAAATCCTGATGAAGTTCGATAACCAGAGCGAAATTGAACAGTCGTACCCCAAGAACGGTCCCAAAATCGATGGAACAGACACTCACGAATACAGCATCATGGAGGTGCTGAAGCTGGACGGCACCCGCCTGTGGTGGGTGAACTGCGGTCCAAATATGGGCGACTTCCAGAATAACGAGCAGAATATCGTGGCCTACGACTGGGACAGTGACGGACGGGCCGAGGTGGTAATGCGTGCCTGCGACGGCACTACCATTCACTTGGCTGACGGCTCTACCTACACCGTAGGCGATGCCTCTGTCAACGTTCGAAGTGCCACAGGCGGAGGAACCAACTGGTTTGTCATTACCAAGGGCGAGTACCTGCTCTACCTTGACGGACAGACCGGGAAGGTACACCAGTGTCTGCCCTACCCCCTTCCCCTTCTGGAGAGCGGCGAATCAGATGTCAACAAGGCTTGGGGTGACGGTTACGGACATCGCGCCTCTAAGCACTTCTTCGGTGCGCCCTGCCTGGATGGTCGCAAGCCCAGCATCTTCCTGGCTCGCGGCATCTACACTCGTCATAAGATGATTGCATACGATGTACAGCCCGCCACCCACACCCTGAAGGAACGCTGGCGCTGGTTCAACAACTCCAACGGACCATGGAAGGGACAGGGATACCATAACTTCTGCATTGCCGATGTAGATATGGACGGGCGCGATGAGATTGTCTTTGGTTCGATGGTCATCGATGACAACGGCAAGGGACTTTCTACCACTGGCTTCGGACACGGTGATGCTGAGCATGTGGGCGACCTGAACCCCTATCACCACGGACAGGAAATCTTTGCCTGCATGGAGGACGACCCGGGTACCAACTACCGCGATGCCACCACCTCGAAGGTGTTCTTCCGCTACGACAACGCACCCAAGGATGTAGGGCGCTGTATAGCCGGCAACTTCTCTAACACCTATCCCGGCGGCATCTGTACCCCGACAGGCGGCAAGCCTCTAAGCACAGTAACGGCAGCCATAAACAACAATCTGGTGGAGGAAGGTATCAACCAGAACTTCCGCATCTACTGGGACGGCGACCTCTGCGAAGAGACATATAACTATGTAAACGGCAAGAACACCGAGGGATGCATTGCCAAGTACGGCTCATGGACACCCATCTATACCTGCACCGGTTCGTTGACCAACAACGACACCAAGGGCACGCCTTGCTATCAGGGTGACATTCTGGGCGACTGGCGCGAAGAGATTATCATGCGCACTGCCAACAATAACATCCGCATCTATTCCACTCCCACGCCCACCAAGTGGCGTATCCCTTCGCTGTGGTACGATCACCAGTATCGTAACGCCATGGTATGGCAGATGTGCGGTTACAACCAGCCTCCGCGTCCCAGCTACTTCCTGGGCGAGTTGGAAGGCATCACCATTGCACCGCCACCATCCACCATGACAGGTCGCACAGAAGTGAAGAACGGCGGCACCATCGGCAGCAGCCAGAACGGACAGCACGTCATTGTGTGCGAGACCGCAAACAGCAACGTGACCATTGCCGCAGGTGCCCAGCCACAGGTGCTGACATTCAACGTGCCAACATGGGTGCAGGGAACGGCAGAGAGCGAAAGCACCAATCAGAACACCAGGATTAACTACGTCACATATACTTGTACGGTTTCCGGCAACGGCATCAGCGGCAACGGACGACTGGTGAAGCAGGGCGACGGTACCCTGACCCTGCCCAAGGCAGACTTCACTCATACGGGCAATACTGATATCTGGGGAGGGACGTTGAACTTCGACGGAACCATCAGGCAGAGCATACTGTGGCTGAACCGCCACACAGAGTTGAATTCCGACGGGGGCGAGTTCCTGAGTATCAAGGCTGACTATGGTGCAGTAATTCGTCCCGGCGGTGCCGGACATCAGGGTAGCATTACCACCGACACTCTGTCGCTGGGTTTCGGCTCTCGCCTTTCGGTAGATCTCTACAGCGATGGTACGCAAGCCGACTTCATCAACGCCAAGGTCCTGAATATCAATCGCAAAACAGGCAGCGTCTGGACGCAATTCGGTCCCCAATACCTGATGCCCGTTATAGAGCTGGTGGGACATCCCGCCAACGGGCAGACATCCATGACTGCAGGAAAATATATAATAGGTAAGGCAGATACCATTGACGGTACTATCGACAATATCATCATCGAGGGCCTGGAGACTGAGAAGAAGCACTTATACATACAGGACAGTCTGATTATTCTCGAAATCGTCGGCTTACGCGATGCGGCAACAGTTACATGGACCGGTGTCAACGGCAATGCCTGGGACGATGCTGAAACCCCGAACTTCTCGCTCGGCGGCAAGGAAACCCCTTTCGTGGCAGGTGACAGCATCATGTTTAATGACGAGGCGACAACAAAATCGGTCAGCGTAAAGGCCAACGTTTATCCTGCCTCCGTTACTGTTGATAATACAGAAAACTACACCTTCTCCGGGAGCGGCAGCATTAGCGGCAATGCCGTGTTTACCAAACTGAACACGGGTACAATGTCTATGAACGCTGCCAACAGCTACAACGGAGGAAACCATCTGAAGGGCGGCATCGTACGGGTCAGTTCCCTCTCCAACCAATACTCCGAGACGGGTAACCTGGGTGCCCTTACAAGCAAGGCCGACCTTTTTACCATGCAGGAAGGTGCCACGTTGCAAGCCACCAAGGCAATAGAATCCGGCTCGCCCATGAAGATGATCGGCGACAAGGGCGGCGTGCTTAATGCAGGAGCGGATTTTAAGATGAACGCAGCTCTCTCGGGAACCGTACTGACGAAGAAAGGCAACGGATGCCTGTATCTGATGCAGGCGGGAACACTGGAGCGCCTTGTTATGGCGGGGGGCGATGTGGCAATACAGGACAACAGTGCCGTAAAGAGCATCGAGATGCAAACAGGCACACTCTGGGACGATGTGCAGGCCACAACCCATGCCATTATCGTCCCAAAGGGAAAAACCGCCACTTGGCAGCTGACGGGCACGTATTATACTGCCTATGCCAACAAGTTGACGGGCGAGGGAACGCTTACCATCGTTCCTCGCAACACCGTCCAGCGTGTACGTATCACCGGCGACTGGTCGCAATTTCAGGGCACTGTCAAACATACTACCAGTTCCATCTGCCTACCCCTCGACGGGTCGGCCGGTATGGCTAATGCCACCCTCGATATTGGCGAGGGATGCAGTGTCTCTAACGTCTGTAAGTCGTTTGCCATCGGTCGCCTTACAGGAAAGGGCTCGCTACTCCAGCCCATCGCCAACTTCCAGAACCAGAACGCTGTCAGCGGCAGCAACACATGGAACGTGGGTAACAGTTGGGAGACCGGGGGCGACTTTACCTTCGACGGAACCTTCAAGGACGACGGCGGCTCTAACAAATGCCTCTTCAACAAGGTAGGCACGTGCAAGATGACCGTCAGCGGCAAGAGCACCCACTCGGGAGCCACACGTATCAGAGGGGGCGAACTATACATAAAGAGTGGTGCCACACTGGGTACGGGTACGCTTTCGGTCGAGAAAGGTGCAACGCTCTCAGGCACCACACAGAGCAGCGGCAATCTTACCAACAGTTCCGTCTCCGTAGCAAACGGAGGCACATTACGGATAGGCAGCTCCCCCACAGCCGTTAGCGGCATGATGCGTTTTGGCGGCAAGGACGTAACTTTTAACAAGGGGGCAGTCTTGGAATTGGGAGTGGCAAATGCAGCCACCGGCACAAACACGGGCGGATGCTCTATACAGAACATTTCCAAACTTACCATGAACGGCACCATTCGCCTGCATTATGCCCCTACGCTGACAGAGAATCTGGCTGTGGGCGACAGCATTGTATTATGGAAAGATGTAACCTCGTTCGAGGGAACGCCAACGCTGGAGAGTGAGATCATTGATGACGCGCAATGCCTTGTTTGGGACACAACTGACCTACATAAGGGTATCCTTCGCGTAGCATATGATGCAACAACCAACATCGGCCCGGATATTGCCGGCCAACGGCACAGTCAGACGATTTATACCCTTGACGGACGACGCATAAGCACCCCCCGCCCTGGACAGATAAATATTGTGGGCAACAAAAAGATTTACTATCGCGGGAATCTAAAGTGAATGTAGTTAGGTTAGATTTTTACGTATCATTCTTTGAAGATTCAACTTTTATTTGTACTTTTGTGCCATAAAAAGTGGGAATGATACGTAAATTTTAACCTAATGCTTCGAAAAGTAAAAGTAAAAAGCATCATTATAGGCAGCATTCTGCTGTCTGTACTATCGGTAGATGCAAAGAATTACTCGGTATTTACCGAAGGATTGATAAAAGACATTACGCCAAAAGGGTGGCTGTTGGAGTATTTGCAGCGTATGAAGGAAGGTATGACGGGGCATCCCGAAGCACTCTCCTACCCCTACAACACTTGCCTTTGGGCAGGCGACATACCGCGAAACGGCGACTACGGCCAGGACTGGTGGCGCTACGAACAGACGGCATATTATACAGACGGACTGCTACGGCTTGGCTATCTGCTGAAAGACGAGGAACTGATAAACAAAGGCGAGGAAGGCATTAAATATACACTCAACCACCCACAGACTAACGGCAGGCTGGGAAACAGCGTCATCTCGAGCCTCTGGCCACAGGCAGTATTCTTCCGTGCCATGAAGGCCTACTACGAGGTAACAGGCGACCGCAAGGTACGTACCGCCCTGTTAAACAACTACAACTCGATGAGCAACACAGACCTGACAAACGGCCGTCGTCATATTGTCAATCTGGAAGGCTTACTATGGCTATACGGGCAACAGGCACAAAGCGGTCTGCTTACGAAGGCCAAGACGGCGTACAAGACAGGAGGCTTTGAGCTGGACGGAAAGGAGGCTGGCGAGGATGACTTCATATACATGCACGGAGTGACGTATAGCGAGATGCTGAAGATTCCCATGATACTGTATGCCTATACAGGCGACAAGAGCTATCTGGATTTGGCACTGAACGCAGAAAGACGACTGGAACGCGACCATCTGCTGCCCGACGGCGTTCCCAGCAGTGAGGAATATACCGTAGGAAAGGATATCGACCAGGTACACGAGACGTGCGACATAACGGACTACACCTGGTCGTTAGGCTATTTCCTCACCGCCACAGGAGAAGCGGAATGGGCTGACCGCATAGAGAGGGCAGTCTTTAATGCAGGTCCAGCCTGTCACACCAAGGACTTCCGCTCGCTACAGTATTTCTCAGGGCTGAACCAAATCCTCTGCACTGGCAATTCAGACAACACCTATTTCAAGCGCGGCTCTACCTGGCAGGCATACCGTCCCACCCACGAGACAGAATGCTGTGCCGGCAATATTCACCGCCTGATGCCTAACTTTGCCAGCCGTATGTGGCTGCGTGGCGAAGGGAATGCCATTGTTGCCGCCATGTACAGCCCGTCGGAGGTTGCCTTCAAGGTAGGCGAAGACAGCGTCCATATCACAGAAGACACTTACTATCCCTTCAGCGGACACATCGACTTCCGTTTCAGCATGAAGAATGCAACGGAATTCCCCTTTATGTTCCGCATTCCGGGATGGTGCCAGTACTGCCGCGTAAAGATAAACGGCGAGGCATATAGGATGAATCCCATGCCTCAGACATTTACCACCCTGAACCGTCTGTATAAGGACGGTGACGTGGTGAGCGTTGACTTTGAGATGAAACCCCAGATTTGCACCTTGGATGCCGACCAAGGACAATACGTGGAATGCGGTCCGCTGCTCTACTGCTATGCCATTCCGCAGACAATGACAGAGGACACCAAGGTCTATAGCAACATGAACGGCAAGGTGCCTGAGAATCCCGACTTCAAGTGCTGGAGCATCATGCCCTCGGACAAATGGAACTACGGTATGATGCAGGGGCCCCAGAACCTGACACTGGTAACCGACGAACAGTTGTTGGCAAATGCCTATCCGTATGATAAGGAGACGGCTCCCGTATGGATAGAAGCAGACGTAACGCCTGTTAAGTGGACTATTCTGGACAATCGCTACAACCCAGTAACACCCAGCACCAATACAACGGAAGCCAACGGCTCGCCCCAGAAGATCCGCCTTATCCCCTACGGATGTACCGAACTGAGGGTGACCGTCTTCCCCACCCTGCCCCAAAACAGCGAAAAGACGCTGACAGAAAAACTGCTGACGAATCCCGACTTTGAACTTACCTCGGCTACCGTCATCAACCACGGCGGTGTAGAGAAAAAGTCATACCAGCCCTACGGATGGCGAATCAAAGGCACGCTGAGCGGCTCAAGCTACGGCATTAACAGAGATGCCGTAAACCATCACGGCGAAAACGTGTGCTGGTACAACACCATACCCTTCCCCGCCAACTTCCAACTGTACCAGACCATTCCTGCCAGTAAACTGAAGGCCGGCACCTACCGCGTTACCTGCCAACTATGGTGTGCCAACAACAAGAAGGGCGTCACACGTCTGTTCGCCAACAATAACGTGGCTTACTTCGGGCGTGAGACAGACTATTCAGACTGCTTTACGGAGGGAGAGGATGTCACCTTTGCAGGTCACGCAGGCGATACCGGCGGATCTCCGTTCATCCTGAAAGACATGGAGGTGACCGTCCATGTAGATGCCGGTGAATCACTGACTGTGGGCATACGCAGCGGAAACATGAAGAGCGACGGAACAGTCATTACAACGGCCGACGGAACAGGATGGTTTAAGGTGGATAACTTCCGGATTGAACTTGTTGAGGATGACGAAACATCCATTATTGAACATGGGGCACTGAACATGGAGCATTCTGTCTATGATCTCTCGGGCCGCCAAATGTCAATGGTTCCGAAAGGATTGTCTATTGTTAACGGAAGAAAATATCTTACAAGATAAAATACTGAAAACATGAAATATACACTTATTTTCCTAATGATAATCGTTAACATGTATTCTGTGCCCGTCAGCGCACAAAAGATGATGTTCGAAGATACCAGCCGCATAGGTCAGCCCTATGCCAAGGACCCCCATGTGGTAAAGTTCAAGGGACGATATCTGATGTACTATTCCATTCCCCCGAGACAATGGAACGGCATGGAAGGCTGGAACATCGGCATTGCAGAAAGTCGTGACTTGGTGAACTGGAAGCGCGTGGGAGAGATAACGCCACAGCCAGGACTGGCATACGAGGAGAAGGGACTCTGCGCCCCAGGTGCCATTGTAAGGAAAGGTCGGGTGCATCTTTTCTATCAGACGTACGGTAACGGGCCGAAGGATGCCATCTGCCATGCTGTATCAAAGGACGGCATAACCTTTGAGCGCGACAAGACAAATCCCATCTTCCACCCCGAACCGTCAGACTGGACCTGCGGCAGAGCCATAGATGCCGAGGTGGCATACTTCAAGGGCAAATACTACCTTTATTTTGCCACACGCGACCCGGCGTTCAAGATTCAGAAACTTGGCGTTGCCGTTGCCGACAAGAGGACCGACTTCTCGCGCAGCTCATGGCAGTTAGCAGCCGAAAAAAGCATTCTTTTCCCCGAGCTGCCTTGGGAAGGTGAATGTGTAGAGGGAGCCAGCATCTGTGTAAAGGACGGAAAAATGTGGATGTTCTATGCCGGTGCATACAACAACAGCCCGCAGCAGATAGGCGTTGCATACAGCGAGGACGGCATAAACTTCACACGTCTCAGCGATAAGCCATTCAAGCCAAACGGCAAGCCAGGCGAATGGAACAGCAGTGAAAGCGGGCATCCTCACCTTTTTGCCGACAAGGACGGACACACCTACCTGTTCTATCAGGGCAATCCCGACCACGGTAAAACCTGGCGCATCACGCAGGAGGAAGTCGTCTGGAAAGACGGCAAGCCATCATTAAAATAGAGCACTCCCAAGGGAAACATGATAATATCCATGCCAAATGTGATTGTTTTATCCCTTTTTCTTTTGCACGATATTGTAATGGATTTTCCCTTTTGTGTTCAATCCTCAACAGTCAATGCTCAATAAATAGCAGAATGTGCCCCAGAAGCTTTCTGACGGGGGGTGTTTGCAAGACTGGCTTTTGCAACGTGCAAGATTGGTTTTTGCAAAGCGCAAGAATAATGTTTGCTTCAAGCATCAATATTGTTTGCTCTTGGAACTAACAGGAAATGCCACAAAATGTAAAGATTTTTGATTATCGCAGAAATCCGTTGTCCTTTATCTTTAACAACCGCCCGTATTTTGCGCAACAGTAGTTCCACAATTGCGCAACAGTAGTTCCGCAAAATTTCCTCTACTGTTCCGCAAATTGGGCTCTATAAAAGACAAATCAAAGAAAATGTCAAAAGACGTTCCTAAGCACTGACTTTTGTCATGTTTTCCTACTGTTTCTTTTAATAAAACACTCATGTTCGGCAGAATAAATTATTATTCTGCGCTTTCTTAACTGTTTTTGGGGACTCCATTTTAGGCTGCAAAATGTGACCTAAACTTTGCATTTTGCCTTTCCAAATTCTGTTTTCCTTTCAAATTTTTGGTAAGTATCGTACATAATTGTATATTTGCATCGTAATCTGCCCATTTTGGTTGTGATGCACATTACCGTGTGCAGAATTGATGGGCGGACTTCCTCATATCGGAAAATAAACGAAGCGTTATGACAGCAGAAGAAAAGAAAATAATTCAAATGATCCGAGAGACCGGACGTAAGGTCGTTCCCCCGGGCGGACAGGTTTGGCTCTATGGCTCCCATGCCCGTGGCGATGCTCATGAGGGTTCGGACTGGGATTTGCTGATTCTGCTAAATAAGACTTCTATTACGACTGACGATGAAGATAATATAGCTTATCCTTTCGTTGTTGAAGGATGGAAAAATAATACTGATGTAAGTCCACAACTTTATACTTTTGACGAATGGAAGGCACGTTCATTCATGCCATATTACAAGAACGTGGAACAAGACAAACAGGTTTTGGTAAGATGAGATTAACTAATATTAATCTTTTGCCATCCAACAAAAAATTGATGCAAAGATAGAGAATTCTGCTTAGATTCAGCCTTTCAATGTCGCCCGTTGAAAGGCTTTTTCTTTGCTTTTATAATATGCTTGCGTTCCCTTTGTCTAAAGTCTAAAGTCTAACGCCTAATGTCTTTAATTTCATGCCAAGGCTGAAACAGCCATAACTGAACTTTCAAATTCCCAAGCCAAAACTATCGTCCAGCCAGCTTGATGGCTTAACTCCCCATTTAACTTCCTTTTTAACTTCCGCAAAAGCAAGATATTGTAAACTTTATCTTGCACTATAGGCGCAAAAGTTTTGTTTTTCTTTCAAATTTTTGGTAAGTATCAGACATAATTGTATATTTGCGCCGACTAAGCCAGCCTAAAAAGGCGGGCAAGGTCAAAATCTTATTGGAACAGAGACCACCAAGCCGTTTGTAGGGCCGGTCTCGAAAAGGCGTTTACGGACGTTATCATTCTGTGCTGTCTAACTTCGCAACTTAGAACCGTACACAGAGATAATGCAACGATAAGCGCCTACGTGGGTAGATTATATCCCAGCCTAAGTTATGCGTCTTATATTGTATAGTTAGGGTTGTATATATAATCGCTTGGCGTGGGCTGGTTGCGTTGCTTATCCTTGTACGGGGGCAATGCGAAGGCCTGACAGCAGGGATGGGCAGAAGTAGTAACTCCCATGCCTTTTTTGTTTCCGGCAGATTACCATGATTATTAACTGCTGACGTTGGGAGTTGGGAGGCAAAAAAAGAGTTGTTGTGTTATGACTATTAGGAAGGATGAAAAAGTCAAGGGTGAAAATCTAAAAGTATTGATGAATGTGATTAAAATCAGAGCTTTCATCAAATCAAAAATGCCTAAGGAATTTAGTGCTCACCAATTCATTACTAAACTAATGGAGAAAGAAACTGAGTTGTATGGAAAACTCTTATGTAAATATAAGAATGCTACAATAACACAGATGGTAATAGGCAAATACTTACAGAACTATCAAAAGCAATTAGGAATAAAACAAGGGAATAAAGGTAATCCCGTCCCGAGTACGAACATTCTTCAAAAGCCCAGTAAATGTGCAATTTGGATTCAAACAAAAAAATAGGAAGGTATGGGAAAAGTATTAAAGTATTGTCTCTGGTTTCTACTTGCTATAATTGTTTTCCGTGCGTGTGAGGGATGCGCAGAAACCGCTAATGAAGTTGGTAAAACCGTTCAGAAAATAGAAAAATGGGAGCAAAATAACCAAAAACAAGAAAATGAAGAAAAAAAACGAGAAGAAGCCAACGCTCTGATCGATTTTGCTTTCGTTCCTAAATGGATTGATTTAGGGCTTCCAAGCGGTACACTTTGGGCTGAATGGAACTTGGGCGCGACAAAACCAGAAGGATACGGAGAATATTTTGCTTGGGGCGAAACATCTGGCACAAGCGGTGGAAAAGTTAGATATGCATGGAATACCTATAAATGGTGTAACGGAGCGAGTGACTTGCTTACAAAATACTGTAGTTCAGACCACAAGCACATTCTAGAATCTGAGGATGATGCAGCAACCGTAAACTGGGGCGGTAGATGGCAAATACCATCAAAGAATCAGTTTGATGAGCTACGTGCTAATTGCACATGGGAGTATGTAACAAGAGATGGTGTTAATGGGTATTTTGTTACAAGCATGAACAATTCCAATCAGATATTTTTCCCACTATCGGGTTATTGTGATGAAAATGGTTCTATATGGTTTAGAAACAGCACCGGGTATTATTGGTCTCGAGAACTTGATGCAAGTTTTTGGACGGGGACGAATAAACCAAATTGCATGATACTTGAAAAAGATGAAACAAAAATGAGCAGTTCTCGTGTAGAACGTTGTGAAGGAATAAGTATCAGACCTGTTAGGGTCCATAAAGCAGAAAGATCAAGAGAGAATGCTGATAGTTCTGATTATTCTCAAGGGGAAGTAAAACGTGAAAAAAGTGAAAAAGAAAAACTCGAGGAATCTTTAGATGCTTTGGAAAATATGCTCTTGCTTGAGTCGGTTTCGAATTACTGATGTCATTGTTGTCCAATTAGCCCCCATAGATTAATTCGAACAAACAGGAAAAGACTTATATGAAGAACAATAACTTTATTGGACTATTTGCGACTTTGTGTTGTATGGCTTGTGCATATGGTGGTAACACCTCAAACACAGACAACGAGAATCTGGATAAGCCTTTGACTGATGAGGAAAAACAAGCCTTTATAAATAAACAATTTGAAGAGGGAGCGTTTTTAGCAGAAGTTACAGACTATTCAGCTTTTGAGTTGATAGGCAATGTCAAATTAATCACAAATACGACCAAAACAACAGAAGGAGATTTCTGTTATGTACCATACCCCTCTACATCTATTGAGTTTGGATACGACGGAAGGGTTTGTGATACCAAATACGAGAACAAGTTTTGCAATCACTTTATTGATAGAAACATCAATGGGTCTATTAAAACAATCCAAATTGGAAGCGGTTATTCTGAATTTTCAGATATTGACCCAGAAATTTACTGTTTTTCCTTCGATTCTATTAACCGAATAACAAAAGTTGAGGTAAATGACGATTGGGCATTTGGAAAAGAGACAAATGATTATTACTATAACGAAGACCATGTTCTGTATTCAATATTTCGAAGAGAACAAGTCTATGAGGGCGGATATACGGAGAAATTTGATAAATTCAGAATTTCTGATGTGAGGGAAGACAATCATCATAATTGGGTGGAACGTACGATGATTAGTAATCTCGGTCGAGAGATAAAAGAAAGTCGAAAGATAATTTATCATGATGCTCCTACTTTAATCCCAATCGCTAACGTGGATGATATTTATTGTTACTGTCCACAAGATCATAACAATAATTCTTTTACTATAAAGAAATACAATCCAGAATGGAACGCTTGGAATGACATTACAGAAGAAATCAACAAAAAAAGCAACTATGGATATATAGGGGTTGGCGATTATAAAGTTGTGGGTTCACGATTATATGTTATGATGGTAACAGGTGCTTGTGGCGCACCCGGGAATGATTACAATGTATGCTATTTGGATATAAAAGCTAATACATGGCATTTTGTTATTGCATGTAACGGAGATAGTGAATTTGTAGATAATAAGATAAAAGCCCATGTCTTTTGGCTAACCAAAGAAGGTGAGTGTACTGCAGAAAACGAATATGGTGATTCCATTGCTTGGATAAAAATGTAAACGAGAAGGCTGGATATTTGTATAAAAAGGGATTTATTAATATTGTTATGAAAAAGATTTTGTTTTTATTATTGTTTTTCTCTGCTACCGTACAAGCTAAGGAGATTACGAAAAATTATAAAACATGGAGTATTACATGTGTGGTGGACCACGGACGAATTTTGCCCAACTCACACATTATGGTAAGGTATTTAAGTGAAGTAACAGGTTCAGTCACAATGGAATACGACGGGATTTATACTGATGATGCATGTGTCGAAATAACTCTTCCTCAATCACATAAGATTAAATGTCTAATTCAGAATGAAGAAGGAAGACTTAACCCTATGAACAAGGAAATGCCTCAGATTTCCGTTTTAAGTATTACACTTGCAGATGAGGTTTATTTGGGTGGAAAAAAATTCACGACTTCTGAGGATGCTAATTCATATATTCTTACATCCGGAGATGGAATAAGATTTCCTTCGTGTTCTGTTGTTTATCCGCCAACAATTATTGGTGAGCCTTTGTCATTATCTATTAAAATCAGAAAAGACTCATTGCTTAGTATGTATCATATAGAGTCAAAAGAACTTGTATTCAAGAATAAGCTTCAGGCAATTCTTATGTATGAGAATGGACATGCTGAAGGTTTAATTTCTGTAAAAAAGCAGATGTTAGATATTGAGAAAGCAACAATAGACTTGAATACAGGTGAAAAAATCTCGGTTGATTTTTCTTGTATATCTGAGGATAACAAATATGCAATTACAGCAGATGGTATAAAGCTACCCCCATTTTGGTATGAGAATTTCCAAAACAGACCTCGGCCATATAATGATGAGACGTTGACCCACTATTATCACCGTGTATATACGGCAGATTCATTGTATAAAAATGAATTAGGAAAAAGTGGAACAGAGGAAAAACTTGAAGAATTAAAAAAGAAAAATACCACGAAGAGTGAAGCTGATTTAATTGCGCAAGTAGAAGCTCTTGGCGAGACTCCATACCAAAAGGCAATAAAAAACATACAGACTAAGTACATGAAAAGATTTGAAAGAGAGTGCTGGGTATCCAGTGAGGTTATTTTGGGTAGCGCTTTGGTAAGTGGAATTGCTGGTCTTTCAATAACAAACATGGCTAAATTTACTGTTGAAATGGCCACTTGCCTTATGGAGGCTGTGATGAAAAGACCTGCAACAGCAAAATCTATAATGGCAGACATGGAGAAGGAAATGGAAGAGACTGGAATGTTGAAATTGCGCAAGCCTATAGAGAAAGAACTTGAGGATTTACAGCTAAAGCAAGTGAAAGAAAAATTGAATCACTAGTGTCCATTAAATGGACGAGATTAAAAATCAAACAAATTAGGTTCACTTGAACCGCTTCGATCTTTGTCATATTTGAATATAGATTTGTTGAAGAAATCTCTCAGATGCATTGTGTCAGTGAGTGACATGCCTCAGGATTCGCAACACCTCATAAGTGCTTCTATCCAGTTGCATATCATGCTGCACAATGGCAACGAGACAGTAGGCACAGATGGCAGCACTGATCTGTATTCAGACAGCATTCTCAGTTGTACCCCAGAAGTTCTTGATGTTGAGGTGCTGCTTGAGCTACTTGAAGAACAGCTCTATCTGCCAACGGTTCTTGTAAAGAAATGCTATCAATTAAGCGAAATAGTAATTGTATTGATACATATGTATATTATTTTGGCTTCAAAGACACAAAGTCAAGCCCGTTGCCTCAAATTTTTCTATAACTAACTATATTTCAATCATTTCAAAGAACGCTTAGCGATTTCTAGTGGAAAGCAATGAATCATAATCTTACATATCTTACTGCAAAAACATCCGCAATATTCGACCGTTTTTGCAGTGCAAAAAAAATGTTTTTTTCTGAACTGAGCAAACAAATAATCATCACTACAGAAAGGTATTAACATCATCCGCATGAGTGACGGCACAAGCAAAAAGGTCTTGGTTAAATAATCCACGGACATTACCCAAATGTTCCTGCTGAGGCACTCTGATTCATCCGTCGGGGTGCCTCACTGTTTTTGGGGCTTACTTTTTCAAAAACAAGTCCGCAATGCCTGTTTATCGGCACTGCGGACACATAATTTATCGCTTTTCAACTTTTAGCGGACAGCAATAATAAGATATGAATAAGAAACCTAATCCTGAGAGTCCAAGGTATCTGTTTCCGTTCCCGGCTCTGCCAGGTATTGGATGGCAAGCATTGTCAGGTCATCACTCTGCTCGGCATTGCCGACGAATCGGTGCAGGGCTTCTGTCTGAGCGTTGATAATGGCTTGGGGAGTGTATGTACAGCCGTCAGTTGACCGATGAGAAGAAACGTTGGTGGTCAGTAACTGCCGTGCCGTCCTGATCATGCGTAGCTTGCCAAACTGCGCACGGACGCTGTTCTCTGCTTCTGTCAGTCCGTCGGTATAGAGGAAGATTGTTGTTTGGGGATAGATGAGGGCTTCCTGACCTTCGTAGTTCCACCCAGGCATCAGTCCCACAGGAATATTGTCCGTTGTGGGCAACAGGCCAACGCCTTTACCTATGAGCAGGGGGTCTTCGTGTCCGGCATTGCAGTAGTGCAGCAGTCCCGTCTTCAGGTCGAGCACACCGACAAAGAGCGTGACGAACATATCCGAGTCGTTCATGTCTGCCATCGCCTCGTTCATTGCCGTTACAATATCCTGCGGCATATCCTCGCGAGCGGAGACGGTACGGAAAAGGCTGCGCGTGACTGCCATTACCAGCGAAGCAGGTACGCCCTTGCCCGATACATCGCCTATGCAGAAGAAAAGCTTCTCGTCGCGAATATGGAAATCGTAAAGGTCGCCCCCCACCTCCTTGGCAGGAACCAGCGATGCAAAGATATCCACATCCTTGCGCTCCGGATAAGGCGGGAAGGTCTTGGGCAACATACTCTCCTGTATGTTACGTGCAATGCGCAGTTCACTGCCTATGCGCTCTTTCTCGGCGGTGGCTTTCCGCAACGTGCTGGCACTCCTTGCTGCGCGGTATATAATATAACCCAACAGCAGCAAACCTGCAAGCATGAGCAATGACAGGTACAGACTGACTTGCCACAGATCTGCATAAACCTCGCGCTTGCTGCATACAACAGACATCGACCAGCCCGTCTCACCGTCAACAGGGGCATAGAACACGCTGATCCTGTCGCCGTTGTTGTCTGTTATGTCCTGATGCCCGCTCTTCCCGCTCATCTGCTGCTGGTTGATGTAGCGGGTGGTTGTATCGGAAGATGAGGCTGTGACTTCCTGAATGGTACGACGCATGATGAGGCTTTCGTCGGGACCTGCCATTACCATTCCTGTGCGCGAGATGACTACATTGTAACTGGAGGGATAGATGTGGGTGGCGTTGATGACATGGGACAGCCACTCGAGCGAGACATCGGCACCCAAAAGAGCAACCATCTCTCCGTTGCTATCATGCACGGGTATGGTATAGGTACAAAGCATCATCTTGGCACCTGCCTCATCGAAATACGGTTCACTCCACCTGCCCTTTCCTGCGGCAATGCCTTCTTTATAGAAATCTGCTTCCAAGTAGTTGTGGGATGCGCTGCCTATCTGTTCAGCCTCGATAGTACCGTCGGAACGCTGCGCCACGTACGGTTCGAACCAATGCCCCTTCTGCGGATAATAGCCGGCACGGAACATCAGACCGGCACCTACAATGGTGGGGTTCTGCTCCACCATCCGACGAAGTACGGAATAAAGTGAATCGGGCTGCTCAAGATTGCGTTCTGCCGCCCATAGGGTATTGCCGATAGCAGTCTCTACTGCCACCATCACCTTCTGAATCTCCAGATTCTTAATACGCAGCTCTGTCTCAGCCCTGTGCTCCACGTCTTCACGTATGCCTTTGCGGGCAAACAGATACTCTACGATGAAGATAATCTCTAACAGTACCGCTACGGTTACGATGATGGTAACGCCGGATTTGGAGCGCAACGCTTCGGGCAACAACTTCTTGAGAAAATTCATAATCGATAATTCACAGTTTCCAATGGTCAAAGGTCTTGCAGACATCCATGATATAGTCATAGTGCTTGGCTACGCGCTCATCGAACACTGCCTTGCATTCCTGCACAAGTGCCTCGGGGAAGGAGTCGGAGAGCGAGAGCCAACTGAAGTTCCTGATACAAGAAACAACCTGAATCTGTGCCTTACGCTCTGCAACTGTCTCGGCTGGCAACCCTTCCATGTAATAATCTATTGTCCTGTTCCACATTTGCTGTCCCATCTCACGCGGCATACCTATTGTCTTTTCGTAGTCGCCGACGAAACTTATCATTGCCGAATAGGCATGACCCAAATCAAGCAACGGATGTCCGTAGCTTACCTCGCCCATATCAATGAGCATCAGCTCGTCGTCCTGTACCATCACGTTCTTTGTCTGCAGGTCAAGATGAAGCAGACGATTCCCAGGCGGGATGCTGTCAACAATGCTGAGTAACATATTGATGCTCTCCTCGGGAAAGTAGCGGCGAATGTGCTCAACCTGCTGCCGTTCGCGTTCTATGGCCGATGGTACATTCCCCCCTGCGGGAACCTCTATCTGGTGCAACCCAAGAAAGAGGTCGGCATACTTCCTTGCACAGGTATCAAGCTGATTGGGGTGCTGCTTTACGTATGTGCTCAGTGTCTTGGCTTTCAACAGTTCATAGACCAGACCGTAACACTCTGCCGGGCTTTCCGATGAGGGAGCTACCTTTACAATATCGAATGAAATGGCCGTTGGCATTCCCAGTACGAAGGCTTCCTTGGAGAGGGTTATCTCGCGGCGTACCTCGTCCATCGTGGTGCCCTCGCGGAACACCTTGATAATTGTATCACCGTCCAGCCTATAGACCTTCCCTACCCCGCCAATACCGATAAGCCGGCAGCCTTCCACGCTTAGACAGCGCATTGCACGCTCTACAGTCATGATTTTTGTAAACCCCGTTGTCTGAAGTACCTCATAGACCTGCGGCTGGACATCAATCACACGGAAGCCTTTGTAGCGCTTAGCCAGAGAGAGAAGGATTCGTAGGCCTGAGCTTGATATATACTCCAGACGTGAGGCATCGCAAACCAGAGAGTCAATAGGCTGTTGGGAACTGATAATAGAGAGTTGAGAATTTATCTGGGCATTGGCCTCTGCCGACGTGGCCGTGTCTAAACGTCCATCAAATGTGATGGTTACCTGGTTGCCGTTGGGTTGGATGGTCGTTATCATAATTCAAAATTCTTAATTAAGACTTCTCCAGATTCTTTGCAAGAAAGAGAATGTTACAATCGTTCATACGTTTATAGCTCATAGCATCCATATACTGGCGCATGAGGAAGATACCCAGCCCCCCTATGGGGCGTTGTTGAGCCGAGAGCGTAATGTCCGGCCCTTCTGCCGCAGTGGGGTCAAAGGGTTTGCCGTCATCGCTTATCTGGAAGGTCAACTTGCCGTCGCAGACACTGGCCGTTACACGTATCTCACCCTTTGTGCCTTCGGGATATGCGTATCTCATTACGTTGACAACTGCCTCCTCAACTGCCAGACCAACGTTTACGGCTGTTGCTTCTTCCATGTGTACAGCCGCACATGTACCCCTGACGAAGGCATCCAACTGAGCTACTTCGTGAACATCGTTCTTAAATACGATGGCGTTTGACTGGAATCCCGTCTTTACCATAACAACAGAGACCTTCTTTTTGCAGTTCTACCGGTTATCTACAATGCAAAGATACGATAAAAAAAGAAAACGAAAACTTTTTTATACATTATATATTATAAGAGTCCTGGTTTTCTCCCATGAACGTAGCAAATTAACTTCCATTTTTAATTCCAATTCTACCTCCGAAAGTTGAAATATTATTTTTTATTGTCGAACTTGAGTATTTTTCGCTTTTCATTTCCCACTTTTCTCTTTTTTTTTGTAATTTTGCATCGCAAATGGTGATACCTGCGCCACTCCGCATCAAGTGGAGAAAGCAGCGTAGAGAGGGAATCCGGTGCAAGACCGGAACAGTGCCCGCTACTGTAATTGCCTTTTTCGCAGCGCATAAAAAGTCACTGGGAAAGCCTGGGAAGACGCGCTGACGGGCAAAAGTCAGGAAACCTGCCATTTCGCGAATAAAAACAAACCATCCTCGGGACTAAGGATGAGAAGAAACGGAATAATGTACAATTTAGCAATGTACAAGGTACAACTTATGTACAATTCTTGTTCATGTGCAATTTCCTTCGGGGAGTTGTAAATGGTAAATTGTAAATAGTAAAATCGTAAATGAAAAAATACTATCTGCAAGCGATTCTGGCTACCGTATTGGCATTTGTTGGGACAGCAAGTGCCAATGCGCAGAATCTCAACGACGAAGACCGCCCGGACAGCATACAGGAGTTGCACGAGGTGACGGTCACCTCCAAGCAGCCCCTCCGCACGATTGCCACTTCGCAGACGCTGAGCGGCGCTGACCTGCAGGCCCTGAGCACCACGTCGGTGGCCGATGCGCTGAAGTACTTCTCCGGTGTGCAGATAAAGGACTATGGGGGGCTGGGCGGCCTGAAGACCATCAATGTCCGCTCGTTGGGCGCGCAGCATGTGGGTGTCTATATCGACGGCATCCGCATCACCAATGCGCAGAACGGCACGGTCGATTTGGGCAAGTTCTCGCTCTCCAGCATGGAGTCGGTGTCGCTCTATAATGCCAACAAGTTGGACTACTGCCAGTCGGCCAGCGAGTACGCTTCGGGTGCAACGGTCTATCTGCAGACGCGCCGTCCGACGAGCGACTCGCTCTCTGTGCAACTGCGCAACGGCTCGTTCCACACGTGGATGGCGAAGCTGAACGGGCAGTTCAACTGGCGCGGCTGGCAGGGATTCATCGACGGCGAGTACTGCACGTCGCGGGGCGACTACCCTTTCCGCTACCATTCAGAATATGAAGATACCGTGGGACGGCGCACGAACAGCGACATCCGCTACGGGCGCATCGAGGGCGCACTGTTCCGGGGCGGCTTCTCCTCGCACATCTATTATTATGACTCGGAGCGAGGCTGTCCGGGAGGCATCGTGCGCCGCCTGAGCGACAAATATACGAACGTGGGGCGCGAATGGGACCGCGATTTCTTCGTGCAGGCCAGCTACCAGGAGCGTTTCTTCAGGAGGCTCCTCTTCAAGGCGAACACCAAATACACGAACGAATACCTGCGCTACTGCACGAAATACCCCGAGAACCAGAACACGGCCCGCGTGGATAACCACTACCGGCAGCAGGATGTCTATGGCGCCCTGTGTGCCGCCTACCAGCCGTGGTCGTGGCTGTCGCTCTCATCGAGCTATGATGCGCGCTACAGCATCCTGCGGGCCGACCTGAAGCGGTTCGACGACGTGAAGCGTGTGGACCAGAAGCTGGTGTTTGCCGCACAGATGAACTGGCACGACATCCAGGCCGCTGTGTCTGCACTCCATCAGCGCTACAGCGACTGGACCTTTGCCCATGCGGGTGCGGCCGACCCCTTAGACCGATGGACACCGGCCTTCTCGCTGGCCTATACCCTGCATGATGTCACGCTGCGCGGGTGGTACAAGGAGATATTCCGTGTGCCGACGCTCAACGACCTCTACTATACGCAGGTGGGCAACCGCAACCTGAAGCCCGAGAACACCAAGCAGTGGAATGTGGGGGTGGAGTATCATTGGGACAACAGACAACGGACAACAGACAACAGACAACGGTCAATGGTCAATGGTCAATGGTCAATGGACTTTCAGGTGGATGCCTATATCAACAAGATTGAGAATCGCATTGTGTGCCTGCCGTTGAAGGGTACCTATACGTGGTCGATGATGAACTACGGCTACACCTACTGCCGGGGGCTGAACGCTACGATTAAAGGCCACTACACGCGGGGCCCCTGGAACTTCTCGCTACTCAACTCCATCACGTGGCAGCGCGATGTGGACCGCACCGACCCCGAGGATGAGGATATGTACGACAAGCCCATTTGCTACTCGCCCACGTTCTCGACGGGAGTCACCGCCATCATGGGCTGGCGCTCGCTGCAGTTCACCACCTCCTACCTCTACGTGGGGGAGCGCATGTGGAGCAAGGCCGACCCCGAGGACATCCTGGAGCCTTACCATAACATCGACATGAAACTCTCCTATACCCATCACATCAAAAAGACGTCGCTCGGCCTCTGCCTCGAGGTGTGCGACGTCTTAGATATACAGTATGAACATCTTCCGCGCTACCCCATGCCGGGCCGTAATTATAAACTGACTTTATCCTTCGGAATATAGATAAGAGTTAAGAGTTAAGAGTTAAGAATTGAGAGTTAAGAGAGAAGAATTAACAATTAACAATTAAGAATTAGAAGTTAAGAATTCACAATAATGAGCAAAAAACATCTATTGACTGTTGTCTGTTGTCTGTTGTCTGTTGTCACTTTAGCCCAGGAACGCATCATCCTGCTGAACGAAGGAATGTGGCAAGCAGACAACGGGCGAATCACTTACTTCGAGGACGGAACTGTGGTAAGCAACCAATGGTTCCGCGATAAGAATGGCCTCAAACTGGGCGACACGCCCAACGACATCATACAAATCAATGAAAACCTTATAGCCATTGCCATCAACTGGTCGAATGTCGTCCAATTCATTACACCCGACGGTAAGGCTGTGGCTGCCACGGAAGACATCCCCAACAACCGTAAGCTTTGTTCTGACGGCAAGTTCGTCTATGTCACCAGTTACGGGCATGAATGTGAGACGATTGATGGCACCGTATATTTCGACAAAGGCTTTGTGGCAAAGATTGACATCAGTAACTTTAAGGTAACAGCCACCTGTGAGGTAGGCTACGAACCTGAAGGGATTGCGCTATACAACGGATACCTCTTTGTGGCCAATACCGGCGGTTATGCGGGACAGGAAGATCATGAATACGAGACAACGGTCAGCATCATCAACGCAAACAGCATGGAGGTGGAGAAGACCATCGAAACAGGCGTCCCCAACCTCTATGGCGAGATGTCGCAGAGCGGACGCTACCTCTGCATCAACTCTCCTGGCGACTACTACGAGACACCGGCCTGCGGTCTTGTCTTCGACTGTGAGAAGGCTCTCACCAGCAACGACTGCTTCGTCAAGTTCGACTACCCAGCCACCTACAACACGACGACTCTCGACGGGAAGTTCCTTGCCGTCGGCTCCAACTTCTCCTATATCACTGGCGAATACGAGTTCTCCCGCCTCACCATCGAGCCTTGGACCGTGATGAAGACCAGAGGGCAGAGCGGACTGGAGCAGACTATGCCAGGCACATTGGGCAGCGATTTCGCCAACATGGAGCAGCCATACGGCATCTATGTGAATCCCTACACGGGCTACATCTACGGCACCGATGCCGGGTCGTTCGAGGGAGCAGGCTACCTGTACCAGTGGTCGCCCGAGGGACAACTCCTCGGCAAGCACAGGGTCTATATCAATCCCGGCCACTTCCTGGCTCTGCCCACAGAGGGGTACTTTGACGGAATAGGCGGAATTGATAATGGACAATGGACAATGGATAATTGTGTCTTCGACCTTCAGGGGCGTAAAATCAATGGCCCAGCGTCCAATGTTCAATGGAAGAAAGGAACTATATATATAAAGGAAGGGAAAAAATACTATATAACAAAATAATCAAAAAACAACAAACATTATCTAATTATTATGAAGAAGTATTTACTAAGTATCATGGCGCTGACGCTATTTGCTGTCAGCAATGCCTTTGCCACCCAGGTAGAGGTGACAATGAACGCCAAAAGTAAACTCATCAAGTCGTTGGTCAACATGCAGACCAGCGAAAGTGTGGCTGTGGGCGAACCCGCCAGCAACAAGTACACCTTCGATGCGCCCGACGGCTCCTATCTGCTGACGGCCACCGCAGCCGACGGCGAGACCGTGAGCGGCACCATCCAGCTCGACATCGATGCCGACCACACCGCCTTCGCCATCTTCTCTCCCGAGATTACCGTGAAGAACAGCGCTTGGGAGTACGACACCGACTACACCTTCGAGCTAAAGGTGACTAACAAAGAAGGCCAAACCGTGAACACCATGATGGGCGAATACACCAACGGCCACAAGATGTTCCTCGTGTTCAGCGGCAACACCTACTACCTCGACATCATTCCCTCTGAGGCCCGTCAGGCAGAAGGTTACATCGCCGCTTCCTACACAGGCACGGTGAGCTTCAACGCCTCCATCAGTGCTGAGGCTCCGATGAGCGCGATGTACGACGTGACCGTTCCTGCCGGAGCAACCCTCTTCCTCGGCACCAAGACGGCCCACTTCGTAAGCTTCAAGGAGGTTGCGCCCGAAAGCGTTAGCGGAGACGGCACAGTCTATACCTTCAAGCTCGGCGACAAGCAGAAGTACAACTACCGCGTCAGCAAGGAAGGGAAGCTGACCCTTGGCGGTCTCTTCACCATGAGCCTCGACGAGACCAAGCGTCCCGAACTCGTCTTCACTGATGCCGACATGGAGGCAAAGAGTCCGAAGTACATCGACCACGACGTGACCTCGAACGAAGGCTACAACACGGGCGACCTGTTCCTCAACATCAACCCGGCCGGACACCTCCAGCTTCCGAGCGTGGGCGACACCTACGACATCCTGCCCATGCGCACCTGGCAGCTCATCGAGAGCATCACCAACAACTACTTCATCGAGCCTGACTACCACTTCACCGTTCTGAACCTGAACGGTCAGGAGGACAACAGCGTCGTGAAGGTTGAGGACGAGCTGCTGACGGCAGTGGGTAAGGGAACAGCCATCGTGCTCGTCACCTACGATGCCATCCATCTTGACCAATACGATGGTGCCACTCTGAAGCCCTTCATCGGCGGCAGCGATTGGGGTGCCATCTGGCCCGAGAACACCGGTTGCTTTGTTGTCACTGTAGGCGAAGCAGCAACAGGCATCACGCCCAATATGACTATCAACGAGAACTACCTGACCCAGGCCAATGGCGTTGACACCAAGATTGCCAAGGAGAAGCTCGATGCAGAGTTCGACGTGCTCTACTATCTCGACACAGAGGACGGCTTCGACTACACCTTCACTCCCGATGGCGTTGCCTCCGTTACATTGGCCCGTCCCGTCATCGGCACTAATGCAGCCTCCTATACGGGCTTCTCTGCTGAAGGTGTTACCGCCAATGGCGATGGCAGCTACACCGTTCGCCTTACCGAGGGCCGTAACATTGTCTGCCTGACCGACGCTAATGGTAAGAGCATATATCAGGTTATCACAGCCAAGCCTTGCCATCGCGAGATTAAAGTTGGAGAGGATGTTGTTGAGAAAGTAAAGCCCGGCGATGCAGTCACCGTGCAGTACTCTGGCCTCTATCATCCCGCAAACAAGCTGGCAGGCATCCACAACTTCAACGCATATCTTGCCTACAAGCAGGCTTCCGAAGGTCTCACCGTGAAGAACGGCAAGGGCAACCAGTACAAGATGGCTTCAACCGCCACCGCACAGGCTGTCACCTTCACTGTTCCCGAGGACTGGACGGCAGCTACCATCGAACTCACTGACGGCGTAATGGGCATTGGCGGCTTCGGCGACCCCATCGGCAACCATCGCGCAACGTCCAAGGTGACAGGTCGCGCTCCCAACTTCACTGCCATCTCTCAGAGCGCATCCCTCGGTCGCGTACCTGCCCTTGTGCTGCCCGTTGAACTGCCTGTAGCAGCTCCTGCTGTTGCCACCTTCGAGGACATTCAGGACATCACAGACCCCGTCGATGGTCATATCAGCGTCGGCACTGAGGACGACGACGAGCGCGAGTTCTTCGTCAGCGGCGACTATGCCTTCAACAGCGGCTGTATGAGCGACTATGATTATTGGTACTGGTTCGGCTATGCTAACCGCACCGAGACCAAGTACGAGAGCCTCGACGACCAGTGGAACAATGTCGTTGGCGGTGGCTACGACGGCTCAGCAACCTACGGCGTTGCCTTCGCAGCAGAGTTCAACGGCCCCTGCGAGGTCACTCTGCTTACCGAGCCCGCAGTCGTTCCCGGCTTCTATGTCACCAACAGCAGCTACGCCTACACCTCGATGGTGAACGGCGACGGCTTTGCCAAGAAGTTCGAGAAGGGCGACTGGTTCAAACTGACCATCACGGGCTATGATGCCGATGATGAAGTGACAGGCACAAAGGACTACTACCTTGCCGACCTGCGCAACGAGGCAACTGCCTACATCATCAACGACTGGCGCTATGTTGACCTCTCCGGCCTAGGTGCAGTTTCCAAGATTGGCTTCACGATGAGCAGCAGCGACACGGGCGACTGGGGCATGAACACGCCTGCTTACTTCTGCTTCGACAACTTCGGTGCCGAGGGTACAGAGGTGCTGCCCGAGAAGAATGTCGTTTTCGTTTCTGCTGAAGGCTATGCTACATACGTGACAGAGAAGAACACCGACTTCTCCAAATCTAATGTTGAGGCATTTGCTGTGACAGAATCCACATCGCAAGCATACGTGCATCTGGAACCCATTACCGAGGCTCCTGCTGGTGAAGCCGTTCTCGTGAAGGCTGCCGAGGGCGCATACGTATTGCCGACTGCCGCCACGACTCCGGCACCTGTCGCAGGCAACTTGCTGAAGCCTGCCTTGACAGATGTTACCACCGATGGTTCTCAGTACATCCTGGCAGAAGGTGAAAAAGGCGTCGCCTTCTATAAGGCAGTTGCTGGAACGACCATTGCAGCCGGCAAGGGCTACCTTGAGTTTGCTGGCTCAGATGCGAAGGTATTCCTCTTTGATGATGAGGCAACTGGCATTTCTTCAATTGACAATGGACAATTGACAATTGATAATGCCGCTATTTACAACCTGGCTGGTCAGCGCGTTGGCAATGGAAAATTGATAATGGATAATGGACAATTAAAGCCCGGCATCTACATTGTTAACGGCAAAAAGGTTGCGATTAAGTGAGAGAAGCGAAAGCCTGCTTACGCTTCCGAGCGTGAGCAAGCTCGAACAAAGTTCAAAGTGTTGATAAAGTAAAAACACTTGAAAACCGATAATTAAAGAGAGTGGCCCATGCAACATATTTGCACGGGTCACTTTTTTTTACCTTTTCTTTCGCACTTCTCTCGTTTATTCGTAACTTTGCCATCAGAGATGGCGAACTTACTCCGTCTCACAAAAAAAAAGAATAATTTCTTTTGTCCTGCCCTCGACTTTTCGTAACTTTGCAAACAAAAACCAATAACGACTATAATGAAAAAAATATTTAGAACCATTCTCTGCAGTATGATGCTCTGTGCATCCGGTTCTGCTGCAATGGCGGACGTGGTATATAAGGATGCCAACGTGCGCTTTACCCTTATTGACGAGGGAACACTTCGTATGGAATATGCCCCAGACGGCAAATTTGTTGACAACAAGAGCTTCATGGCTGTCATCCGCGAATACCCGCAGGTGCTCTACACCATCAAAGATAATGCCAAGCAGGTAGTTATCAGCACTGCCAAACTGAAGCTGGTATATAAGAAAGGGACGGGGCCGCTGAGCAAGGACAACCTGACCATCAGCAGCACAAAGGCTATCTCCACTCCCTTTGTATGGACCCCCGGAACACAGCAGAAGGGCAACCTGAAGGGAACCTACCGCACATTGGACGGTTACGACGGCTCGGAATACCAATATAGCAATCCTAAGCACGAGATGCCTATCGAGGACGGCCTGTTGGCAACCGACGGTTGGAGTCTCATCGACGACAGCAAGAGTCTGCTCTTTGACGGAGCACAGGACTGGGACTGGGTAACAGAGCGCAAGAGTGCAGAAGGTGCTCAGGACTGGTACTTCATGGCTTACGGACACGACTATAAGGGCGCATTGCTCTCGTACACCAAGTTTGCTGGAAAGGTACCCCTACCCCCGCGCTATACGTTCGGTTACTGGTGGAGCCGCTACTGGAGCTACAGCGATCAGGACCTGCGTAACCTGATTGGCAACTTCCAGCGTCTTGACTTGCCCCTTGATGTGCTGGTAATAGATATGGACTGGCATCCCATCAGCGAGCAGGCCGGCGGCGGTTGGACAGGCTGGGACTGGAACGAGATTCTCTTCCCCGACTACAAGGCTTTCCTGAAATACCTTGATGACCAGGGTGTAAAGACCACCATGAACCTGCATCCTGCAGACGGTGTCCGTCCCTACGAGAAGAAGTACAATGAGTTTATGCAGCGCCTGGGCAAGAACGACGGCAAGACATACACGTGGCTGGGCTCTGACAAGAAATATGTAAAGGCGCTCTTCGACACATACCTGCATCCCTATATTGACGAGGGAGTTGACTTCTGGTGGCTCGATTGGCAGCAGTGGGAGAAAGACCGCGCCATCAAGAACCTGGACAATGTATTCTGGTGCAACTACATCTGGTTCACGGATATGGAGCGAAACGGCACCAAGCGTCCCATGCTCTATCACCGCTGGGGCGGACTGGGCAACCATCGCTACCAGATTGGTTTCTCAGGCGATTCGTACATTACCTGGAAAAGCCTAAAGTTCCTGCCCTACTTCAACTCCACAGCTTCTAACGTACTTTATGGCTATTGGAGTCACGATATTGGCGGACACCAAAGCAAGAAGTATGGTACACCCGTTGAGCCGCAGCTCTACACACGCGCCATGCAGATGGGGCAGTATATGCCTATCATCCGCAGCCACAGCACCAAAGACCCCAGTCTTAACAAGGAACCCTGGGCCTTTGACCAGGCTACGCAGCAACGGCTGGCCAACGTTATTAACGGCCGCTACGCCTTAGTACCTTATATATATACTATGGCTCGTAAGACCTACGAGACGGGTATCTCGCTCTGTCGTCCACTCTATTATGACAGTCCCGATGCCCAGGAAGCTTACGAATACAAGGAGGAGTATATGTTTGGCGACAATATGCTCATTGCCCCCGTTACTGAAGAGGTTGACCGGGAAAGCGGCTACGCTACCGTTAAGCTGTGGCTGCCGGCCGGCGAATGGTTGGAGTACGAGACGGGTGAGATGCTGCAAGGCGGCAAGACCTACGAACGCCGCTTTACGATGGATGAGTATCCCGTCTATATAAAGGCTGGCAGCATACTACCCTACTACGGCAAGCTGAAGAACCTCTCCGGTACGGAACAGGCTGTAACCGTCCGCGTGTTCCCCGGTGCCGACAAGGGCGAGTTCAATCTTTACGAGGATAACGGAGAGGATAAGAACTATGTTACAGAGTACGCCACTACTCCCCTCTCCTACAGTCGCGAGGGCAACAAGCTGAGCATTACTATCGGTGCCCGCAAGGGTCAGTACAAGGATATGCCCGCACAGCGTCAGTACTTCGTAGCACTGCCCTGCCAGAAGGCTCCCGTAAGCGTTACCTGCCAAGGAAAGAAGCTACCTTTCAGCTATGACGGCATGAATCTGGAAACATCCATCGACTTGGGCAAGATTGACTGCTCCGCAGGTGTTACCATACAGATAGAGATGCCTCAGGAATCCAATCTGGTGGCAGGCACAAAAGCTGCATTCCGACACATCCAGACCGCCGTTCAGGACTTTAAGCAACACAATGCCGGTATGGTCTATACAGCCGATTTCGGCTACTTGGAAGCCGCTCCGCTTCGCTTGTCATATCATCCTGAAAACCAGGAAGAGACACTCAATTCGTTCTTCCAAAAGTACAATAACATCAACAAGGTGCTTATGGAGCAGATGGGCATCGGCAACAACTACCAGCGAGCCATTAAACTGCTGAACCTGCCGAACGCGCTGACGGACGTTCCTGCAGAGGCCTACCAGGCAAACGGGAAGACGGGATTCAGCGCCCGCTACTATAACAACAAGACCATGAACGGTGATGTGATTGCTACCGCTCAGTTGGAAAAAATTGATATGTTTGAGAGTCAGAGCCCACGCGAAGGTGTAAAGCCCGACGGCTGGAGCATGATACTGGAGAGCGAACTCACCTCGCCCGAGAATGGCGAGATGGTATTCTCTATTACGGGCGATGACGGCTACCGCCTGATTGTAGATGGTAAGGAACTCTGTTCCGACTGGGGCGACCATGCAGAGACCTCGCGCATTGCCACCATCAGCACCACTAAGGACCAGAAGCACAGCATACGCATAGAGTATTACGACAATGAGTACAACGGCATCCTGCGCCTGAAGACAATGATGGTAAAAAAGCCGTAAGCACTTTAGAATATATAGATGTGAGTGCCGCTTTAAGCGCCATTGGGACAAAAACAAAGAAAAAATGAAGGTTATAAATCTAAGTGACCCCATACTGAACGAACACAAATATATTATTCCCGGATTTGGCGATGCCGGCGACCTAATGTATGGAGAGAAGATATGATGGCAAAAAGATTATTATTACTACCCTTATTGTGCTGCACATTGACAACAAGTGCACAGTTTAATTTGCAGTTCCATTACGACCTGGGACGACATCTCAGTCCTAACGCAGAACCCAACCGTCAGCTGTTTACCGTTACGGCAGAATTCTTTAAGCCAGACAGGTTAGGCTCTACCTTCCTGTTCATCGATATGGACTACAGAGGACAGGGACCTCAGAACCAGGGTGCGATGAGTGCTTACTGGGAAATGAGCCGCGACTTCACCTTTGCCAAGGTAAAGGACAGCAACAGTAGCTTTACCGCCCACATAGAGTATGATGGCGGACTTAACAACTATAAATCGTTCCAGCAGAGTGTGCTTTTGGGTCCAGCCTGGGGATGGCACAACAACGACTTCAGCAAGACCTTCACCTTTCAGACTTTGTATAAGCAATTCTTCAAAGCCGGTGACTGCAAAGCACTTCCCAGTTTTCAGACCACTGCCGTGTGGGCGATTAATTTTGCCAAGGGGCTGTGTACATTCAGCGGTTATGCTGATCTGTGGTACGGATATATACCGGAGTTCGATGTAAACGGTGTTCAGAAGAAGGGACTTGTCTTTCTATCTGAGCCCCAGTTCTGGTTCAATGTCTTTGGCAGAAACAGGAAGAACAACAGGCTGAGTGTAGGTACCGAGTTCGAGTTAAGTAACAACTTCATCTGGGCAAACACCACCCGCACATTCTACCTTAACCCCACCCTGGCAGTAAAATATACCTTCTAAGGGTTTTTTGCGGACACGAAGACTTTTTGTTTTTCCTCCCAAGAATATTTTCTATTCCAGACTCTGGAACTTGAATTCCAGAGTCTGGAATATATATACCAAAGTCTGGAACATAAGTTCCAAACTCTGCAACATAAAAAGAACTAAGGAAAAAAAAAGAAATCCTGCGTCGGAAAATAACATTTCTTATCTCCTCCCCAATTATTTTTGAGTTTTTCCTTTGTTTTGTGCTCACTTAATCGTAAATTTGGCTTTTGCCGAAGATACTCACGTTCGGTAAAAAAAATAAATTTTTATTTTGTTTATCTCTCACTTAATCGTATCTTTGCATTGTGTTCACGTGAGAAAAACAATATTTATTTGCTCGATATTAGACAATACAGAATGAAAATAAAATTACTGGCAGCATTATTGTCGTTAATCAGTCTTTCTGCAATGGCAGACGAGCCTAAGACACTTCTCGCTGTATGGGCTAAGGACGGCACAAAAGTTGCTTACGCACTGGCAGAACAGCCAAAGATAACATTCACAGAAACAGATTTGGTCATTACCACCAATGGAGTGGAAGTAAACTACACCTTGGAAAAGATGGCACGCTTCACCTACGAGTATGACGACGAGACCTCAATACGCAATCTAAAGACAAACGAAGTGGTATTCACACTGGATGGAGAGTCGCTCCTCTTCCCTGCCATGACTGCCAATAGTACAGTATCCATTCATGCCCTTAACGGGACACTCGTCTTCAAGAAAACCGTTCAGACGGCTGGCGAATACTCCTTCCCGCTCTCGAACCTGGCCACAGGTGTCTATATGGTTACTGTTAATGGTCTGACATATAAAATCGTGAAGAGATGAAAAAGACACTTTTTGCGCTGACACTCGCGGTAGTAACCTGCTCCTTTGTTTTTGCAGAAGATATTATAAAGGTTCTTAGTGTTTATAGTGGCGGAGTCCGCACTACAATCCCATTGGCAGGAATAGACAGTCTGGACCATTCCCTATACGATGCAGACAGCATCCTGCAATCTAATTACACGTCTTCCATTATTCATGCTATCGACCGCGACTATCAGATCCCAATTAACAGCATTGACAGCATAGTTATTGACAAGATTGACGTGCAGCAGTTTGAGGCACAAACCAACGAGATAAAGGAATTCATTGACAATCAGACAGAACTGGAAGTCAACGCATTCCAAACCAACCTGCTAACATGGTTGAACAACAACGAGAACATTCAGGAAGCAACCATCAACGAAGACAAGGACTTCATTTCCATTAAGTTCAAGAACGGAATGGATTTTTCCATTTGTTTTCAAGACATGTCTATTTTTGAGGAAGTTGAGGAATCCGCAGAGACAAAAGCACTAAGAAAAGCTTCTGATGATGATGACGATGAGCCAGAAGGGGGGTATTATGACGTTTCTTATCAAAAAGGTGAAGAAATAATTGAGAGTCCTAAAATTCTGTATATTAAAGGAATGGGTATGGCTCCTCTATCTTTATATGTGTATAAGAAAGAATGGGACGGCATTACCAAGCAAAAAGAGAATTCTCCTGTAAACTGTATGATAGAAGATAGTTATGAATCCCTAGACTTTGTTAATAAGAAATTTGCAGATTATGGATTAGTTATTATCTCACAAACTCATGGAGGAGGGGGGGGGGCTTTTATGATTAGTCGCCCAGCCCGCATTTCTTCATCTAATGCAGAGTTACTAGGTAGTAGTCCTTTTTTACAACAATCTGCATTAATGATTCTCACAGAGAACAAGAATGACATTTCGGAGGTTCTTTTTAAATCTAATATTCCCGTATATTTAATCCGCCCCTCGCTAATTGAAAAGAAATTAAATGGAAATAAGCAGACCATTATCTATGGGAACTACTGCTGGAGTGGAGGAATGATGGAAAATGTCAAAAACAATACTATAGTAGGTTTTGAGACTCAAGTACAGTATTGGAGAAATTGGAAACATACAGTAAAGTTTATAAATAATTTGCTAAACGGCAATGCATGTGGGGATGCTATAAAGAATATGCCAGCTGTACCGTGGACCCTTTATAGTTATTGGGGAGTTTATATGTCTCCTGTAACCAACCATCCCAATTCCAAACAACGCTACTTCAGCATTTCTATAGATGATATCACAAAAAAGGATGAAAAAGGTTATCCCATCGTGACAGGACGCATTAACGGATATAAAAATCTAAAACAGGACGAAATAACTCCTTCACTATTTATATTTACTCCCGACAGTGTTTATTACACTGCATTTTATGATAACATTAAAGTTGAACACGACGGAAAGGTTACATGCAAAATATCAGAAGAGATTAAAGAAGGAAAATATATTTTTGCAATTGGGTTTGTTTATAACGGCAAACTTTACCTTGGAGAGTCAAAACCAGGAGAGTATAAAAAAACACCACTTTGTCCTGATGACAACCATCCGCACGCCATTGACCTTGGTCTTCCAAGTGGTACTAAGTGGTGCTGCTGCAACGTGGGAGCAAAAAACCCAGAAGATTATGGTGGCTACTATGCCTGGGGAGAAACTAGTGAAAAAGACTACTATTCGTTGGTAAATTATGCCTACTATGATCCTAACGCAGCGGGGGAGTCTAAATACATCGGCTCTGACATTGCTGGTACAGATTACGATGTGGCACACGTCCGTATGGAGGCACCTTGGCGGATGCCATCTATAGCACAACAGCAGGAGCTTATTAACAATTGCTCTCACCTGTGGACACAACAGAATGGAGTATATGGCATCCTCGTGACAGGAAAGAATGGAAGCCAAATCTTCCTTCCTGCCGCTAGCTGGCGTTGGCACGATTACATCATGAACGCGGGCATTGATGGCAGTTACTGGTCCAGTTCGCTCCCACCCAACCAGTACGGCATCAACGACACCGCATACCACTTGACCTTCAACTCCAGCAACTGGGATTATCTCACTATCTGTGATCGCTTCCTTGGCCTTTCCGTTCGCGCTGTTTGCCCGTAGCTCAGAAATAATCGCCCAGCTCTACCCTACTTCTCTACAAAAAGACCTGAGAATATAGCAAAGAAAAAAGACAACAATAAAGAACGAAGATAAAGAATATTTCAAAAACAATTCATAACAAAAAAAACAGAAACCATGAAGAAAATTTTATTATTTGTATGTATGCTGGCAAGCAGCATTGTGCTATGTGCCCAAACAAAGATACCAGCCTTGATGGTATTTCCCTCTGATTCCTATTGCATTGATCATGGCTATTCCTTCATGATGAATATTGGAAATGAAAAGCAGACGGCAATAGACTACTACAAGTTTGTAATGGAAGATAAAGATTTGATGGCTGGCATTAAAATTCTCAACAATGCTTTAATAGAACGCGGCTTTGTGGTAAGAGACTTATCACAGACCATTAAGTCTCTATGTAGCGAGGAGGCAGAAAAAGGTCAGAACACCAATAAGTTTCTATACAAAAAAATATTGGAGGAGTCAGAGACAGACATCGCTGTTAACATGTCCCTGCAAGTACAAAAGATAGGCCCCCGTTCCAGTTACTACATCAACATTGATGCTGTCAATATCAGCACGAAAGCAGTCATTGCTTCCATGTCAGAAAGAAATGAACGAACACTCCAGCCACTTGATATTGCTATCAAAAGCAGCATCCTCGCTCATTTTGACGAATTCTGTCATCAACTAACTGATTTTTTCATCTCCCAAAGGAAATAGACATACCGCTATTGAGAGAAAAGACCATTTTAAATAAGATTCCATAACAACCTGACAGCAATGAGGAAGTTACTTTTTACCCTGTTACTCGCTCTAACCGCTATAACAATGACGGCACAAGGGGAAGTGCCAAAACCAAAAGTGAGTTATAAGCAGATTACAAAACTGTTTCATGGCAAAAACCCAAAGTCTGTACTAAAAGGGTCGGGTCTGAAGAAATACTGCTACTCTTATATAGACAAACATCTTGGCTACTGCACATTTGGATATAATGTTCAGTATGAAGATTGTTACGCACCTCTTGTGCCTCTTACCGACGATGCCTTCGGCATATCATATTGCGATGCTGGCAGTGGATGCTGGGATATTGTGTTCAAAGACAAGGCCCAGCTTGAAGCCTATAAGAAGGAAGCTGTGGATAACGGATTCCTCCCGATTTATGAGCAATGGCATAGTTTCGTTGAGGACAACGTGGAAAAGAAACAGCTTATATACGCAAAGGACATTGACGAGTGGATGCGCGATTGCTTCCGGATTGTCTTCAACGGCGATTATTACCAAATTCGCTTAGAACTGGAAGAAAAAGACGACCTTATCAATGAGGACATTAATATCCTTCAGGATATATAAGATTCCCTTGCAGAGGCTATTGCGAATATGGTCAAAGCATTGATTAAGAAAGTTGTGGCAAAATCTAAAAAGACACCTGCCTCCTTTTAAGGAAAGCAGGTGTTGTTCTGAACGAAGTAATTTCTTCTCCGCTTATAATTCTATTTCTATCATCGTGAACGAATAGGGCGACAGGGTGATGTCGGTGCGCGGTTGAATGTTGAATGCCTGCTGAACGGGGACGATGGGTTGCTGGTCGTAATTGTTCTCTGCATCGGGAGCACCGGTGAGAACAGTCTTATTGGCCCACTTTGCCTTGCCGAATCTACGTAAATCCAGATGTGCCAACTTCGTCTCGGCGGTAGCATTGCAAAGCTTGACGTAGAGACGACGCGTCTTGACATTCAGCACTACCGACTGACCGTAGTGACTGTCCTTCTCGGGCTGAAGTACACCAGCCTTGTCACCCTCGAAGCGGACACAGTCGCCATAGTAGTACTGACCGCTGGACTGTCCAAACATCTGTTGCACATAGTAGCTGCACGTCAGGAAAGGCCGTTCGTTATCGAAGTAGATGAGGTCGGGATTCCAGTTGGTGGCACCCTTGCGGGCAAAGAGTGGAGCATAGCTGGTCATGCATACAATGTCAGCGTTGCGCTCTACGTGGAGCAAATACAATCCTTCGGCCAGAGCGGTGAGAAGCTTCGAGTCCTTGCCGGCATATTCACCCAGATAGACCTTCGTCTTACGGTCGCGGGGATAGCTGTCGTACTGACGGCTGCTCAGGAAATAGCTGGCAGGCTCGTAGTAGTGCTCGTCAATGATGGGCAGGCCAATCTCCTCGGCCAACTTCCATCCGTTATCAAGGTCGGAGTTGCCTGGATGTGAACCGGGACCTGCCGTACCTACGATGACGATTTCGGGATGTGCCTTCGTGACACGTTCATATATGTATTTGAAGCGCTCGCAGAACTCGGGCGAGATGCGTTCCTCGTTGCCCAGTCCCAGATACTTCAGACCAAAAGGCTCAGGGTGTCCCTGTTCGGCACGCTTCTTTCCCCAAGTGGTTGTGACATCGCCGTTTGCCCATTCAATGAGATCCAGCGCATCCTGCACCCACTCGTCCATTTCGGACATAGGAACTACGTCCTGTGCCTGTCCCTTCATGCCCCAGCCGCCATTGGCTCCCTGGCACGACACGCCGCAAGGAAGGATAGGTACAGGTGCCATACCCAAATCCTCACAAAGCTGGAAATACTCGTAGTAGCCGAGTCCCATTGACTGGTGGTAGCCCCATGTATTCTTCAGGGGCCTACGCTCGTGACGCGGACCGATGGTGGTCTTCCAGCGATAGGTATTCCAGAAACCGTCACCACCGCCGTGTACTACGCAGCCGCCCGGGAAGCGCATGAAGCGCGGCTTCAGGTCGGCGAGCGCCTGTATCAAATCCTTGCGCAGGCCGTGTCCTTTATAGGTGTCCTGCGGCATGAGCGAGAGGTGGTCGATGTCAACTGCACCCTTTGTCAGCACCAGAATCTGCAGAGCCGCTGTCTTGCAGTCTGCTGTAGGCATCAGCACGGCTTTAAACTCCTGCCAGTTCTGGTTGGCAACGTTGACCTTTGCCTCGGCTAGCAGTTTCGGGTCCTTGCCCCAACCCTGCGGCTCGACCAAAGCAATGCGCACCTGCTTTGCTTCACCCTCCACGTTGCGGAGGAAGGCAGAGAAGTCATATTTCTGTCCGCCTTTCACAGAGATACCGTCAAAACCGTCGTTCTGCAAACCGATACCCGTCCAGCCGTTATAGTCGTAGTACTCTTTCGCGCGTTCTACATAGAGACGCATGTAGGTTGGATTGTTGGGATGCAAAGGCTGATCCATTCGCAGCTCCATGCGTCCAAGGGAATGTCCCGGGCGCACCAGCTTCCATGCCGTACCCGGCCCCCATCCGTCGCGTTCCGTGGGATTATACTCGAACGAGCCGTTCTGCAATAGCTCGGCATAGATGCCGCCGTCGGCAGCATGGCTGATATCTTCGAAGAAGATGCCAAGCAGATCGTCACTAATCGGTTTGCCGCCCTTGGGTGCTTTCATAGGTTGGGCGGCTACGCTATTCATCAAGGCAGTCAGCACCAAGACTGCCGCTATTAGGAAACGTTTCATTTGTCTGTCGTATGTTTTCATAAACGTCTGCTTTCCTTAAAGGGAGGCAGAAATTGCTTTCTGGATGGTGGCTGCGCAATTCTCGTCGGAAGGACGGGGTGCGTCAGCATTTATAATACTGCCGTCGGTGCCAACAATAATGAAACGTGGTATCGTCTCAAGCTTTATAGCACCAAAGAAGGCTTCTGCTTTCTCGGCAGAAATGCGGTACTGCTCCCACGCCGGTTTGTCGGCATTAATCTTCTTTACCCATGCCTCGCGGTCCTGATCGACGGAGATGCTGATGATACGGATATCCTTATTATCAGCCAGTTTCTCGGAAAGCTTTTTCAAATGGGGAATCTCTGCACAGCAGGGAGGGCACCAGGTTGCCCAGAAATCCAGATACAGGGTCTTACCGAACAGGCTGGAGAGTTGCAACGTTGTGCCGTCAGCACGCTCAATGGTTACGTCGGGCATTGCATTCTCAACAACAGGAGCGGAGATACTATCAGTTACAGCCGTATCGGTCGTATTATTACTTTTTGACTGGCACGCTGTGAATACTAAAGATGCAAGCATTAATGCTGCAAGAATTCTTCTGAGTTTCATTCTTTCTATGTTTTATAGGTTTATATTTAGTTGCAAAGGTAACAAAAATAAAACCTCCCACCAAATTTTTTTTGCTAAACAAGAAGCAAGGGCTGGCAAAAAAGTGCCAGCCCCCGCATCGTTATTAATGATTGATTATAAAGTGATTACTCTTCATCGTCCCACATGCTCCAGGAATCTTCCTTTGTCAAAGCATCACTGCCATCTACTGTTTTATCATTGTTTATTGCCAGGCTCTCTGCCAACATGTTGACAACCTGAGCCTCCTCAATCTTTAAATTTGGTTTAATGTATTTCATAATCCGGCCCCCTCCCTTCCTCCCCCGAAGGAGGAGGTGACTAATGAGGGGTGTGGTCATTTGTTTGTATTGCCCCCTTCCATCCTCCCCCCAAAAGGAGGAGGTGAAATTAAGGGCTATATTCATTAATCTCTTTTTAAACTCCTTCTCCCATGCACTCCCCCTTGGGGGAGCGGGGAGGGGGCTTTTATTTCAACACTTTTTTGCCGTTAACAATGTAGATACCCTTCTGAGCCTTGTTTACACGCTGGCCAGCCAGGTTGTAAATAGCGGCATTATCAATTGTCAATTGTCCATTATCAATTGTAGAAATGCCAGTTGCATCGTCACCAGCGAAGTAGAATGCCTTCACACCGCTTGCACTCTGGAAGTATGCCTTACCTGCCTTGATGGTGCCAGTAGCCTTGTAGAAGCCAACCTCATAGCCTTCGGGTTGTGCTTCATCAGCTGCGGGCTTAGCGAGAACATACATCGTGCCGTCAGCTGCGGTGTCAACGTCTGTGCCCTTGAGGTCATTGGCAATGTTGATGGCAGGCACATCATAAGCGAACTTATTGTAGTAGCCATTGTCCTCAGCCTTCAATATGACAGGAACACCGACAGGAACATTCTCAATCTCTGTAAGCTCAAGCCAAGTCTGATTGAGTACTGCAACATAAGCCTTAACATCGCCGTTCAGCACATAACCGGTAGTGGTGTCGTAAAGAGTTGCGTAGCCTACAGCGCCAATGTATGAAACTTCAGGACTATCGAATACAGGATGCTTGTCTATGCCGAGGAACTGACCGAAGCACTGCTTGCCAGCAGCTGTGTTGAGAGCATAAGCCACTTCACCAGATTCGAACTTTTCTGCAGGAACATCAAAAGTCAGACCTGCATTGTTCTCTGTCATTGTGGAGAAGCAGTTCTCGAACTGTGCATCGTGGGCATCGCCACCGTAGCGGGAGAACGGACGACCTTCCTGAATACCTTCTACAGAAGCGCAAGACCAACTATTGGTAATCTTTGAGGTGCTGCCTGTCCAGCCAGCAATCTGTGCACTTTCATAACCACCCTTGATGGCACCTGTGCTGTAGCACTGGTCGATAAGGAGAGTACATGCACCGCTCAGGTCTGTACCGATGATACCAGCTGCATTCCTGCTTGTAGTTGTCACAGTACCTTCGTTGCCAAGGCGAGTAATCTTCACTGTACCGCCGTCCTTTGCTGCACCGATGATACCGGCTCTTTCATTACAGCTGATGGAGCAAGTGTTGTCGAAGACGATACCAGAGATGTCAGCACCGCCAGTTACCCAACCGAAGAAGCCTTGGGCAGCCTCTGCATTGTCAATCACGAAGTTAGAAACAACAACGCCATTGCCCTGGAACGTACCACGATAAGAGTTGGCATCAGTACCGATGCGGCAGCTTCCACCTTCAAAGTCGAGAGCATCAACTGTCATCTTACCATTGATAGCAGGATTGCCATTGCTTACCATAGCCTCGAACCACTTCACGTCAACGACGCTACCCAGTTCGTATGCACCATCCACCAGAGACTTGAAGTCTGCATTGGGCTGGTTGCAAAGGTCGCAAAGACCTGTTGTTGCGTTGTAGTCATGAGAGCCTGTAACAATTGTTCCTTCTGTGTTGGAATAAACAGTACCCTCAGAGTCTGCACCGTCGCAACGCTCTTCGCCAGTCCTATAGACAACGGCATCTTCCTTTTCGAATGGCGTAGGATATTCATCCACACCAATCTTTTGCCACCAGCCTACGGTGTAAGCCAGCTTACCGCTTGCGATGTCAGCCTTTGTGAGACCGCTGTCGAAGCCGATGTTGCCGCTTGCTGTGCTGCCTTCGGGATTGGTGTCGGAGAGGTCGATGATGTTGGTGTAAGTGCCTGCGATACGTCCGATGTTGCCACCCTCGTGACCGTTGATTGTGCCGAGGTTGACGAAGTTCTCAATGACGCTCTCGCCGTTGCCGCCGAGGTAGCAGCAGAGTGCGCCTGCGTATGGATGTTCGTTCTTGGCTGTAATAGTACCAAGGTTCAGCACATTGCGGATGAGCCACTTGGGACCGTTGCCTTCCTGACCGCCGATAATACCGGCTGCATCCTGATGCTCAGCAATCACAGTAGCTTCGTTGATGATGTTCTCCAGAGTGATGAGTGTACCGCTGTTCTGGCAGCTACCAGTGATAGCACCCACACGATTGTAACCGTGAATGGTGCAAGAAGCATCCATGATGAAGTTCTTGACAGTTGTATTGGCATTGTTACCACGGAGGAAGCCGAAGAAGCCGATGTTGCTGTCAGAGGGACGCTCGATAATCAGGTTCTTGATGCGGAAGCCCTGACCGTCAAAAGTGCCGTTGAACTTGTTGGCTGTATTGGGACCGATGGGGCTGTGCAGGTTCTCGATGTTGTAGAAGTCGATGTCGTTCATCATCTTACCATTGATGGTGAGGTTGCCGGCAGCAACTTGTGCGCTGAACCATTCTACATTACCAGCGTTCTTGAGTTCATAGTAGCCGTCAACTAGTGCAGGCTCCTGGAACTGCGTATGGCAGACAGAGCACATACCCATCTCTTCGGAGATTTGGTGGCCGAGCTGCTGTGTCTCGCCGCTTACATTATTATAATTGATACCACCTACAGCTGCGCCTAAGCAATCGACTGTTCCAGCCTGATAAACCTGAGCGGATGTTGTGCCATAGACAGGCATCTCGTCTGTGCCGAGTGTCTGGGTGTAAACGATAGTTGACTGGTCGCCATTCAAGAGGTAGCAAAGCTCACCGCTCTCGATGGGGTTCTCTGTATTGAGGACAGCAACCTTGCCCTGATTACCTGCATTTGTCGTGCAGAGGTCAACGATGTTGCGAGGACGGATGTTCGTGTTGCGACGAATCATGTTGTAGCCATTGCCGTCAACGCCAGTTACTTCTCCGATGTTCCAGCAGCCTTCAACGTCAACTTCGCCATCGACATTGCGCTGACCAGTCCATGCGCAGATGGCAGCACTTTCGCCTGCCTGACCTACGATAGTACCCTTGTTCCAAAGGTTGTAGAGCTTCAGGCCTACGTTAGTAGCTTCTACACAACCGAGAATACCTGCTACGTTCTTGCCCGTAGATGATACGTTTGCCTCGTTACCGCAGTTGCGGATGATGATATTCGACTGTTCGTTGTTGCGGCTGTTGATGTGAGCCACAACGCCTGCTGCAAAGTTGTTATCATGCTGAATGGAACAGGTTGCATCAATGATGAGGTTCTCAATAATAACCTCATTGGTAACGATGTTATCAACAGATGTGCCACCGCCACGGACAGAGCCGAAGAAGCCATTGCCGTCATAGCCACGATTGTCAAGTTTGCTGGCTGTGGTCAGCACCATACCCTTGATGCGATGACCCTGGCCGTCGAAGTGACCGAAGTACTTCTTGACGCTTGTACCGATAGGTCTGTGAGCATCAGGTACACCTTCATAGTCAATGTCGGCAGTCAGCTTGGCGTTCATTGCGCCGTAGCCGGCTCTAACCATTTCTGAGAACCACTCAACCTGGGCTGGTGTGCCAAGATAGAAGTAACCGTCCTCCTCTGCACTCATCCAATCCACGTTGGGAGCAGAGCAAACTGTACAAAGACCTGTTGCCGGGTCGTAGTTGTGGTCGTCCTTGGTACTGCCACCTTCTTCGTTACTGTAAGCAACACCGCCCTTGGGGTTGCCTGCACAATCAAGAGCTGCAACCTGATAAACCTTAGGGCCAGCAGCATTGGGCATAGGGATAGAGTTGGGATCCGAGAGATCCTGAGTGAACTCCTCGCCTACACTTACCTCGCTGCGTCCCATCATCTCAATACCATGATTCAGGTAGTAGCAGAGCTCGCCACTGTGAAGAGGGTCGTCAGTCTTAAACCTCTCAGAAGGAATGTTCGTCTGCGACTGCATGTCAGAAGCCGTATAAACCAGGTCGTAGGAGTTCAGGACGCTGCGGTTCACGCCACGGAAGAGATTATTGCCGCCGTCTATTCTGCTCAGAGTACCTGCATTGTAGCAACTCCAGACTTCTGCATTGCCACCAGCCGAATTGTTCCAGCCGTGGAAGGCAACCGTCCAGTTGTTTGTGGCATCGGTGGTGATAGCTCCGGTGTTCACGCAGTTGTGTATCTTGAAATAGGGGTACTGGCTCTGTCCTGCGCCGATGATGCCGGCAGCTACACCAGAATAGGCGTGTACAGGAGCCATGTTGACGCAGTTTAACACAGCCAACTTCTTGTCGCCCACGGTCTGGTTGCAACCAATAATGGCTGCCACACGGTTCTTGCCCTTGATGGAGCAGGTGCCGTCAATGATGATGTTCTTAATTACTGCATTGCCGCGCACAAGGCCGAACAAGCCAACATTCTCCTGATTGGGCAGGTCAATAATCATGTTGCTGATGACGTGGTGCTGTCCGTCGAACTCACCATCGAACTTGTAAGTGGTGCTTGGGCCGATGGGAGTGTGGCTAATGCCAATCATGTCGATGTCGGCTGTCAGGACGGCCTTTGCCGTAAGCATGGAAGCGTCATCTGAATTTGCCGAGTTCACATACTCAGCGAACCATTCCAATTCGGAAGCTGTTCCAATTTGGTAAACGCCGTCAACTTGTGCAGGTTCATCCCATGCCCAAGCAGGACAACCTGTCATCCATGCAAGAGCAAGGCCTGCCAGGCTAATGAAAGAATTTCTCTTCATCTTGATTTTGTTAATTGATTTGTAAATAGGTTAAAATTATATTGTTCTCGTTGTAATATCCTTATAAACACAGGCCTTTTTTGTACAAATTTTGCATATATATAGTGCAAAGTTATACAAATATCCATTCCCTCCCAGTTTATTACCGTTAAAAATCGTTAACGATGTGAAAAGAAAAGTTTCCCGTATCAGAACCCCCTATATATATAATAAGGTATAGGCGTTTTATAAAAATTTTTGTTTTTTCATATATGTCAAATAACGTCCTACCCCGCTTTTTCCCGTTAATATTCGTCTTAATACACGAAAAATAAGGAAATTAGTATGAAAATATAGCATTTTATTGCAGATTTTGTAAAAAAAGTTTGGCGGATAATGTAAAATAGCATACCTTTGCGTTAACAAATGTGTAAAAATGCATATCTATGCATGATTAAAAAGAAAAATGATGTTTAATTTTTATAAGTTTGTTATGAAGAAATTTACTCTTTTAATGTTTGCCATGTTCTCTATGGCATTCAGTGCAAACGCACAGTACAATGTTGACGGCCACAAGTTCTGGGACAACTGGTCTATAGGTCTGGAAGGTGGTATTACCACTAATGCTCATGACTGGAACAGCCCCAAGGGTTTCATCGTTGGTATCAATGCAACCAAGGCTGTTACTCCCGTTGTAAGCTTCGAGTTCGGTATCACTGCCGGTATTAACAACAACTACAACTGGGAAATGGCTTGGAGCCAAAACGTTATTGACAACATTAGCGCTATTGCAAGTACCAAGATTAACCTGATGAACTGGTTCTGCGGTTACAAGGGTACTCCCCGCTTCTTCGAGATTCAGGCTCGTGGCGGTTTCGGTTACATGCGTGAGTTCTATCCTAACTTCCCCGGCAATCCCACGAAGAGTGGTAACGACTTGAACCGTGCCGTTGCTAAGTTCGGCTTCGACTTCGACTTCAACCTGGGTAAGGCTAAGGCTTGGACAATCAGTCTGCGTCCTGCCATTGTAATGAAGTTAGCTCGCGAGACTTCTCCCGCTTTCATGGGTTGTGTATATCAAAACAGATGCGATTCTTACTTCCACAATTCAATTTATCAGTTTACCGCTGGTGTAACTTATCACTTCAAGACCTCTAACGGCACACACAACTTCGCAGTTGTTAAGCCTCAGGTAGTTACCGAGACTGTTGAAAAGGTTGTTGAGAAGCCCGTTGAGAAGATTGTTGAGAAAGTTGTTGAGAAGAAGGTTGCTGCAACTGGCAATAACATCTATGTTGTTGAGTTCGAGCAGAACAAGTCTAACCTGAGCAACACAGCTAAGTCAACTCTGGATCAGATTCCAAGCAACTCAACTGTTATCATCGATGCTTATGCTTCTCCCGAAGGTGCTAAGGCTTACAACCAGAAGCTGTCTCAGAAGCGTGCTGACGCTGTTAAGGGTTACCTGGAGAACAAGGGCGTTAAGGTTGCTGATGCTAAGGCTCACGGTGCAGAGAGCAAGAGCTCACAGCGTATCGTTTACGTTCGCATTAAGTAATCAAAGTTAATTACAAAACATAACGAGAGCGGCAGGCTAAGAGGCTTGCCGCTCTTTTTTCTAATAACAATGAAGAAGATTCTTTTTGTCTGTCACGGCAATATCTGCCGCAGTCCGATGGCAGAGTTCGTAATGAAAGATCTGGTAGCCAGACAAGGACTGCAGGACCAGTTCTACATTGAGTCAGCAGCCACTTCTACAGAAGAAATAGGCAACGAGGTCTATCCTCCTGCCAAACATAAACTGGCTGAGCACGGTATATCATGCAAGGGTAAGACGGCACGCCAAATGAAACAAGCAGACTATAACCGGTTTGACCTGCTGATAGGAATGGACGAATGGAACATACATAACATGAACCGTATCTGCGGAGGCGACCCCGAAGGAAAAATCCATAAACTGTTGGACTACACCAACAGGAAAGGCGATGTGGCCGACCCCTGGTACACAGGAGATTTCGATGCCACTTGGCGCGATGTCGCGGAAGGCTGCCAGTGCCTTATTGAAACATTGTCTGTTACATAAATGAAGTATCTGAAGTTAAATAGGAAGTAATAATGAGAGTATAACCGAACAGTTGTACACAAACCAGGAAGTAAAAGTTCTTCCTATCGGGAGAATTTTCTATTCCAAACTTTGGAACTTATATTCCAAACTCTGCAACATAAATTCCAAGGTCTGAAACTTGTATTTCAGACTTTGGATTATATAATAAGCCTTAGGGGAGAAACATTTACTGCTCATGTTTTCCCATTCTAAACACAATATAAGTGTGATAGTGTCATAGGTATAAAGGCTACAATTCCGAAGCTATCCGTGCAGCAAGGTTAGACGTTTTGCCGTTTCTGTAAATTAACAAAAGTCTTTCTGTTGCTAACATATTCTCTTTCAATGCGCTGTCATTGAAATACTTTTTTGTGTCTTCAGTTGAAATAAATCATAGTTTTCTTTGTTGGGATTAGAAAAATCATTATTTTTGCAAAGTGATTATCTTAAAATGCCACGTAGCTATTCACCATCATAAATTTGCCTATGAGCTAAATTAACATAAATGTTCCCCGTTTTTTGTATATACTAAAATATATAACAATACATACAATGTATATAACGATTAAAATATAATTACAAATGAAAAGAACACTTTTATTTGCAGTTTTAATGATATTCTTCATAAGAGTTTTTGCACAAATTCAATCTGGTGTGCCAATTGAAGGAGATGTATATTATGAAGAGGATGTTGTTCATGCGTCCACCATGAGAAACTCGTCCCGTAAAGCACTTCCTAGTGATTGGAATATCACCTCTACTATAGAAAACTGTTTTGACAAAGACAACATCGGCGAATATGCCTGGCTAATGACTGCAGACGGCGAAACAAAACTTGCTGTCACATTAACCTATTCCGGTGATGATGACCGCTATAAAATATCATCGCAAGAAGTTAAGTTCTATTTCTACGAAGGCACGGGAAATGTGATTACTGATAGCAACAAGGAACAAATTACAGAAACAGGGACCTACGTTGGCAACTATACCTTAGAGAATACTGACAATTCGGCAACTGTTCAACTGACAGCGCCTGCCAATTTCCCTGACAGATTTCTTTCTTCTGCATACTATAGCTTTTATGTGATAATAAAAGTCAAATTTGCAAAGGGTGGTTCGGCCCAAATTGCCAAGAACATAGGCATCAGCCGCTGTGGAGTTTTATTTTTGCATGGATTAGGCGGTGACAAAACATGCTTCCAGAAATTTGCAAATTATCTGATAAAGTCGGGGGCTTACATCTCCAAACAACTTATGCTGAGGGACTACAATACCACAAACTCCAGCGCGTTCTATGACAACACGCATAAATACCAAGTCGTAAAATTTGGACTCGAAGCACTCAGTGACGGGCTTTTTTACGCAGGCATCGCCAGCACTAAATATGACATGATAGGACATAGTATGGGAGGAATACTGGAACGGCTTTATATTCAGGAAGTAGATAATCTACATACAAACAAACTGATTACCCTGAACACACCGCACTTTGGCTCATTATGGGGAGATACTTATGTCGAAGTCAAGTCACATTCCAAAGAAAACATGGACAATAAAGTCGTGAAACTCCTTTGGGATGCTGCTGATGGCACCGTAGATGGAATAACAGACTTACTCTACGATGATGACCCAAGCAGACAAGCAATAGTTGACCTTGCCGTTTCCAGCAAAGCTATCCAAGAACTCAACTCCACTTCCGCAGACAAATTAACCGGTATTCCCGTATGTGCTGTCGGATCTCAAATTGACAACATAGATGCTGTAGAAAATGATGTCTGGTATGTGATAAGTGAACCGTTTTATGAAGTACAGAGTTACGTAATGGAACATCTTTTCAATGAGGAGGTGCCGCAGCGAGAAAGGAGATTCCAAACAGACGATGAAGAGGGAAGCGATTTAATTGTCGGCGTGGAAAGCCAAAGAGGAGGATGTGCCGCATCCGCCATATACAAGGGATACTTCCATGAAGCTTTCCATACCTGTTCACCCAATTGGAGCGTTATCCACAAAAAACTTTTGGAGTTGCTGAATTCTAATCGCTACTTTGGCTTTTCATATGGTGGATTCGGAAGACCTTCAAACGGCTCCTGGGTGCGTGAAAACAGAGCAAAAGCAAATAGCAATTACATTACACATTTTGAGGAACCGAGACCTTCCTCTTTCATTAAGATTGATGCCATAGAAACTTATGATGATAATTATACACATGAGATTAGACTGACTCACAGCAATGACATGAAAACCATAATGGCATGTTCCTTTCTCTCTAAGGATGACATGATTGCTGACTATGACAAAGACACCATGTACTTTGATATAAGAAAGTTCGAAGGAGAGAAAACAGTATATGCCATTGGACGTACTGACTATAATGCTCTGGTGATAGACTCCGTAAAAATAAGCACTGAATTTATTACTAGCATTCCTATATTAAAAGGAACTTCAGAATTACAATGCACCATCAACGGTAACGAGTTGAAAGTAGAAGACGTTTCTGAACCTTATAACATTAGCATATATGACAGCAACGGCTCTGTGCTAACAGAAATGAGAAGCAATCCTTCTCATACCTATACACTTCCCCGAAATAACGGTATCTTGATTATAGAAGTACAATCAAAGGAGGGCTCTCAGAAAATCAAAGTTAAAACAAAAACTAACAAATAACAGTATTCACATTTTAAAATTTTACAATTATGAAAAAGTTCTTTTATCTTATGGCAATGGCATTATTTGCCATTCAGTTCCAATCATGCTGTCCTGGTGACGCAGATGAAGCTCCTGCAAACGGACCAACAAATCCAACAGGAACTCTACCGACAAATTATCTTACTGTAACTGGCGGAACATTTGTCGATGGGGCATTTCCTACTGCAACAACGGACGAGACGATTGAGGGCATAAACATGAGTTCACAGGTAATGAACGGAGTAATGAACTACGTTACAATCATTACAGACAAAAAATATGACAAGTTCTACATCGGCGTGAAGGGGGTTCCCGGATATTACGAATATGTACCAGATGCTTCTGACGTAACGTTCAATGCCGGCACATATACCTACACAATTCCAGTCATGATAAGCCAATTGTACACGGGCGACTCAACAATCTTAGTAAGTGGAAAACTTGACAATGGCGATGTTACGACTCCTGTTGAGAAAGATGTATTCTTTATTGAGACAATGCCTGGTGAAATTGAGGTTAAATTGGCTTTCAGTAACAATAAAGACATTGACCTGCACCTCTATACACCCGGTGGTGAACATATTTATTTCGGAAATAGAGGAGGTTCTTATACCATAGGAGATAACGAAGTTATTACCTATGGCCTTGACATTGACTCAAATGCGAGCTGTAACATAGACGGCATTAACAAGGAAAATATCTACATCCCTGCCGAATTGGTAGAGAATGGTACTTATACGGTAGTTGTAAATATGTACAGTAACTGCGATGCCAATATTTCTACAAACTGGAGCGTCGTTACACGTTATCAAGGTGAAGTCATTACTCCAACAACAGGCACGAATCCCGCAACAGGTAATTATCCCATTGGCGCAGGAAGAGGAGATATGACAACTGTTATGACCTTCACCATAGACGATGTAACTTCAACGAGAAGCAGCTCAAGGAAGATATTACCCGACACATTCCAGCCAAAGCCTCTGACTGACATCGATAAGATGAAAATACAGGAAGAAGAGTATCGTCTTCTGTTTGGAGATTAACAATCCATTGCTGCCTTTGAAAAATCCTTATTGCTCCACGCGCTAAAAGCTGGTAAGCAATAATATTTATCCGCAATGCCTAATGGTTGGCATTGCGGATAACTGTTTCATGAACAAAGAGTGAGCGGACGAACTGTATTTGTTCTAATATATATCACAACTTCTGAGCTGATGGCGGTTCGTTTCCTACAGCTGCCCCCCACTCTTTATTGGGACGGCTACCCATCTTCAGTATAAGAGTTGCACCATTCTTTACATCTTCGTGACTAATCCAGGGACGATTCAGAGGCTTTCCGTTGAGTGTGGCACTCTGAATGTATTTATTCTCCTCGCTGCAATCCTGGGCAATGATATGGAAGAACTTTCCGCCTCCAACATTCACTTTAACATCCGTGAACAACGGACTGCCGATATTGTAAACAGGAAAACCGGGTGTTACGGGATAGAAACCAAGACTTGAGAATACGACGAAGGATGTCAGACCACCACCATCCTCGTCACCAGGGATTCCCATAAGGTCGTTACGGAACCAAGTCTTCAGACACTGACGGATGCGCTTCTGGGTCTTCCAGGAAGCACCTACATAATTATATATATAAGGTATATGCAGCGAAGGCTCGTTGGCCATAGTGAACTGACCGATGTTTCCTGTCTGGTCAGGCAATTGAGTATAGAACTCACGCTTGCCGCGTCCCATGCTCTCGGCAAAAGTCTGGTCGAGGTTACGCACCAGCTCTTCCCTACCTCCCATCAAAGCTGCCAAATCAGCAAAATTATGCTGAACATCCCAGCGGTAAGTCCATCCGTTATTCTCATCATAAGCATCGCGGGCTCCTATGCCACCACCAAAGCGGTAGTCAAAATTCTCCAGAAACTTGCCGTCCTTATCCTTAGGATGGAAGAACTTGGTCTCCGGGTTCCATAGGTTGCGATAGTTATAGCTCAGTTTCAGGTATTTCTGCTGTAACTGCTTATCGCCCAGGAACTCAGCAATGCGAGACAGGCACCACTCATCGTAAGAAGTTCCCAGGGTTACTGCTACGGGCTGACGCTTCTCGAAACCGGAAACATTGGGATCTGTTTCCTGCTCACCTTCCTTCAGGGCAGGAATGTAACCGTGCTCCTTATAGAAATCGTCGATATATCCGGCAGGCTTACCGCTCCAGGGAGCCAGTGTCTTCTCCTCAATACCCTTACGGCAATACTCAAAGGCACGCTTGGGGCATCCACACTCAGTCCCTTATAAAGTGCATCGGCCACCATACTGACGCCGTGATTTGAGTTCATACGACGCGTATCGCCCGTCATCTCTGGGAAGGTAGGCATCCAGTTGGTACCCATCTGTTCAGCCATACGCAGGTAGCTCTCAATGATATTCTCCTGCTTCTGAGGTTGGATAAGCGCACGTAGGGGGTGGGCAGCACGATAAGTGTCCCATATCCAGTCGTCAGTATAGAAAGGCTGACCGTTATCATTATGAATCTGTCCATCGAAAGCAGAGAAGTACTGGCCATCCTCACTCAGGCAGACGGGCCGCTCAAAGGTACGATAGTAAGAGGTGTAAAGAACCGTCTTCTCATCCTCTGTTCCACCCTCAACCATAATATTACTGAGTGTCTCGTTCCATTCCTTACGTCCATCGGCAGCCACCTGCGCCAGATTAAAGGCACTACCCTGCTCGCGCTTTAAGTTCTTCTCGGCCTGCTCTTCACTAATCAGGGAAATTCCATAACGGAAGCAAACCTTCTTGGTTCCGGCAGGAAAACGGAGAGCAGCACAGGCACGGCGATCCTCTATGTCCTTTTCGTTTGAGATTTTACCATCACGAAGAATACCCACCTGCTCAGGCTGAACATCGAATTCGCCCGAGAAGAAAATCTTCATGTTTCTGCTCAGACGCTGATTGGCAAATACACTTCTACCCTCAACCTGCATACGACCATTATCGGTATAAAGTAAAACAGTTGCAGGCTTCGAAGAATCCTGGAAGGTAATCTCGTAAATGGCACTCTGGTGACTGACCGCCAGATGAGCATCTATGCTGTTATCGGCAATCTGCACCTGATAGTCGTAAGGCGTAATCCTTTCCTGGTCCCAGTTGGTACTGATAATGGGATGTAGCTCACTGCCCTGTGTAACACTCAGACGGAAAGCACTACGCTCGCGATGGTTGGTAACCACCATTGGCAGACCGTCCAGCAATTCATGTGTATATTCTCCACGTGTGGGATAGATACGCATCAGGCTGTTGGGCAACTGGATGGTGGGGAAACAAGGCACCAACAAATGACTGATACTACCAATGTACGGATTCACGTAATCAACAGGCTCCGTCTCTTGAGCGGCACTTGCCGACAGCGAGCCAAGGAAAAAGAGCGAGACAAGAAGCCTCACAGACCTAAGATTCTTCATAAAACTGATTAGAATAATTAATTTTGATGACAAAGATACGATTAACTGAGAGAAAAGCAAAAGAAAAACCCTGTTTTTTAAAGAAGAAGATGCAAGCTAAAGTTTATAAACTTTGGGTTCTTACACAAAGAATTCAACAATTCGCAAAAACAGATTACATTCTTGCATGATACACAAAAAAAAACTATCTTTGCACAAAATTTGAATAAAACTATCGTCTATGAGCGCAAGCGAATTAACTTCTACGAACGAAGTGCGTTAACTTCCATTTTGAATTCCAATTTTAACTTCCGAAACTTAAATATAACAATAATATGAAGAGGAACATGATGAGAATGCTGGTACTGGCAGGTACCATGACACTGACAACAACAGTATTGGCACAGGAAACAATCAAGACAACATTGGTTAGCGGTCCTGGCAGAGACAGAGAAGAAGGACCGGCAATGATTTGTGACGGCGATATCTCTACCAAATGGTGCGTAGATGAACCAGAGAAGATGCCTTATATAATTATTTTGGATGCAGGAAAACCGATGGACTTTGCAGAATACGGTTTTGTTACAGGAAACGACACACAGGACTATCCCGACCGTAATCCTGTAACCTGGCGTGTGAGCGGTTCAAACGATAAGCAAAATTGGACTACAATAGATAATCAGACGAATGACCGAACGCTACGTGACGAGAACGAGCAGGAGTACCGATTCAAGCCTGACAAGAAAGGTCAATTCCGTTACTATCGCTTTGAATTCCTGAAAATGGCAGGCGGAACCCGCATCCAGCTTAGCGAAATCAACCTACACAAAGTGGCACGAACTGCTATCAAGACAACCTTTGTCAGCGGTACTGGCGAAAGCGGAAAAGAAGGAGCGGCAATGGCTAACGACGGTCTGTTCTATACCAAATGGTGCATAGATGAACCAGGCAAGATGCCCTACTCTATTGTTTTGGATGCCGGCACACAGACAGCCATCGCAGAGTACGGATTGGTTACCGGAGACGACACACACACCTATCCCGGACGTAACCCTCAGCAATGGAAGGTGTTTGGCAGCAACGACAAGAAGGACTGGAAACAACTGACAGAGGTGAGGTACGATCGCTCTATGCGTGACGAGAACGAGCAGGAGTACCGATTTAAAGTTAAAAATGCAATGCCATTCAGATTCTACAAGTTTGAATTTGAGAAAGTCTGGCAAGATACCCGCCTGCAACTTGCAGAGATAAAGCTATATAAGTAAATTCATTAACCATTAACCTATTCCATGAAATGAAAAGGACGATTGTATGCATTACCCTGTTCATTGTGGCAACAGGCTGGACACAGGCTCAGACAAATGCTGCAGATAACCGGTCACATCTGGAGCGTGCACGCGAATTGTGCTCGAAGCTAACACTGGAGGAGAAGGTCCGTCTGATGGAGCACGAGTCTCCGGCCATAGAACGGCTGGGCATTCCCCAGTGGAACTGGTGGAGTGAGGCATTGCACGGTGTGGGACGTAACGGAAGGGCTACAGTTTTTCCCATTACGATGGGGTTGGCCTCTACCTTTGATGATGAACTGGTGCAGAAATGCTTTGATGTAGTAAGTACTGAGGCGAGGGCGAAGTATAACATTGCCAGAAAAGAAGGGCACATGAAGATATATGAATGCCTGTCGTTCTGGACACCCAACATCAACATTTTCCGAGACCCACGCTGGGGACGCGGCCAGGAAACATACGGAGAAGACCCTTATCTTACCAGCAAAATGGGACTGGCGGTTGTGCGAGGACTGCAAGGAGAGGAAGGTCACCGATACCTGAAGCTGTATGCATGTGCCAAACACTTTGCCGTGCATTCCGGGCCGGAATGGAACCGTCATTCCTTTGATGTGGAAAATCTGCCTATAAGAGATTTGTGGGAAACATATCTGCCGGCTTTCAAAGAACTTACGACAACAGGAAAGGTGCGAGAAGTAATGTGTGCCTACCAGCGTCTGGACGGTGAGCCTTGTTGCGGAAACGACCGATTGCTACATCAAATCCTGAGGAATGAATGGGGCTTTGACGGCTTGGTGACCAGCGATTGCTGGGCTGTCGATGACTTCTGGAAACCAAACAGACATGGATTCTCAAAGACTAAGGAAGATGCCATCTCACATGCTGTGCTATCTGGAACGGATGTGGAATGCGGCGTAACATTCCATTCGCTGACAGATGCCATAAAGGCAGGAAAGATAACTGAAGAAAAGATAGACGAAAGCTTAATCAGGCTACTGAAAGGACGCTATGAACTGGGTGACCTTGATGACCCTTCGCTTGTAGAATGGAGTACAATCAAACCAGATACTATTGATTGCCAAACGCATAAGAACATGGCACTGGAGGCAGCAAGAAGAAGCATTGTACTGCTACAGAACAACAAGAAAACACTCCCCCTGAAAGCTGAGACCAAAATACTGGTAATAGGCGATAATGCCGTTGACAGCGTTATGCAATGGGGTAACTATAATGGCTTCCCCTCTCATACCACTACCATATTAAAGGGACTTCAAGAGATAGGGAAAAACGTACAGTTCTTTGCTGGTGTTCCCATGATTACAGCACCCGACTCCCCCTACTCTCCCAACGAGGCAGAACTGCAAGAGAAAGTAGCAGCTGCTGACGTGATAGTGTTTGTGGGCGGAATCACCCCGCGTCTGGAAGGTGAAGAGATGGATGTTAAATTCCCCGGATTCAAGGGTGGTGACCGCACTAGCATAGAACTGCCAGATGTACAGCGACAGATGCTGAACAGATTACACAAAATGGGCAAGCCCGTTATTCTTGTAAACTGTTCGGGTAGTGCTATTGCGATGGCACCGGAGAAGAAGAACTGCAGCGCTATCATTCAGGCATGGTATGGCGGACAATGCGGTGGTCAGGCTGTTGCAGAAGTGCTCTTCGGCAAAGTAAACCCATCCGGGAAACTGCCTGTTACATTCTACGCAAGCACAGAACAACTACCAGACTTTGAGGATTACAGGATGCAGAACAGGACATACCGTTACTTTAAAGGTGAACCGCTCTGGCATTTTGGAGAAGGTCTGAGCTATACCTCATTCAAACTGGGTAAACCTGTCTATACACCAGGTTCGGTAAAGATTAACATCAAAAATCAAGGAAAATGTGACGGGGAAGAAGTTATTCAGGTTTACCTGCATAAAGAGGGAGATAACGACGGACCTATAAAAGCACTACGTGCATTTAAGCGCGTAAGCCTGAAAGCAGGAGAGAGCAAGGAGGTTACAATTCCGTTTACCTACAAGAACTTTGAATGGTGGGATGTTGCTACTAACACAATGCACCCGCTTGCCGGTAATTACGTGATGACAGTGGGCACCGACTCAAAAAGCGGACAGAAACTGAACATCAACTTTGAGCCCTAACAGAAAAGAAAAAGACGGAGATTACTGAATAATTCTCCTTTGTCCCTTAATTATGAATAGACCTTTCTCGGGAGCAGATACTTTTCTTCCTGACAAATCACAAACATCAGCCTTCTCGCTTTTTGGGGAGGTTGATTTGTTTTCTGAGACTTCAGAGTTTGCATCCAATTTTTATAATCTATAGCCCGAACCGGCAGTATTATAAAAACAAAAACGTAGGCAAGCAAAAGGTATTTTTCATAACTTATTAATATTGTTATTGGCAACTATTTTATATATATGAAATATAAAGATTCAAGTATTATTTTGATGCCAGGTAATCCGGAACAACCTTATATTGCAATGTCACCGGCCCAAAAACCTCCCTAAGCGTCATAAAGAAATCTGCTCCGCTCTTTTCAATCTGCTCACAAACAAAGTTGGTGGGCGCAATAATAGTAAGATGCTTTTCTGTAATGCTGTCAACCCTGCAGAAAACAAAGTATTGACTAAAGAAGGGCTCCCCTACCCTTTCCTGTATAAGTTGCATAAACCGGAACCATTTTGTTTGCTGTTCCTCTGTCAGATGATTCACACTTGAAACAGACGTTTTTGCGTCCTCCTCAACCTGCACATCTGGAATCGCAGGATTCAAAAGAAACCTAACACTATCCGGATTCCCCCTCTTTTTACCATTATGATAAACGGGCTCATACTCGAAAGTAAACTCTATTTCGCCCCTCCTTGCCAACTTATCCATTTCGCGTTGCGCAGGCTTCAGAACATCTCTATGGAAAACCGCCCAAGTGGTACACTTATCCTGCAACACCTTTGTTCTGTCTTTGCTATAAACCAGAACACCTAAAAATTCTTTCAGCGCCTCGTAACCAAGCGTACACATGCGCATTTGCTTCCAAGCACTTAGATAAATGTACAAACGTGGTGTTCTGGGACTGCGGCAAAGCCTTACAATTCCACCTAAATGTTCTACGTATGCACCACTCTTATTAAATACAAGATCGGCAACAGAGGCATTCATGTCGATTTTTATAATGCCACTTCTGCGTTCCTGCCCTGTAGTCGTTGTATAAGTTGGAACATCCACATCAGTAAAAATAACACTCGTCTTGGTCCGTTTCTGCCCACTCTCATCTGTATAATTGAAAGTAGTATCCAACTTCGTCAGCGCTTTACAAGCTTCGTGAACGGCAGCATACTCTTTTGTCTTTACTCCCAAAGACTGCAAAGGAACCTCAAAAGTAATCTTTCCCTTAGACAGTTCTTCCTTAGAAAAGAGAGGCCCCATCTTTCCGTCTATAAAACATTCATTAATGCGAGTCTGCATGGTTGCCGCAATAGCAACAAGGACATTTGTCTGTATAAGAGAAAAATCACCTCGTATCTGCGAATAAACAAGCGGATTCTTTATATAGTCCGAATTCTCTAACTGCTGAATAAGCTCGTTTTTCGGACTTACCATTTGCAATTTCCCATTTGCTTTCTTTGTAGCCATATATAATATATATAATGTACGCGCGCTATATTAATTAATAATATATGTGCAAAGTTATGATTTTTTTTTTAAAATAAGAAAAGATATATGAAAGAAAAATAACCAAATCCTCAATATATAATAACATAATCCTCAAAACATAGAAACCATCTCCTCAAAAACAAATAACATTCCTCTCAAGAAGAGAAAACCAGATACTCAAAACATAATAACAAAATTCTCAGAAAATAATCACCAAAATCTCAATCTATAAAATATATTGCTTGAAGTTTTGCCAAGATATATTATATTTTAAACTCTCCTATTAGAAAAAAGGGGAAAAGCGCGAAAGGTTACTTTCTCCGCAACAAAAAGATAACCTTCTCCTCAATTCGGTAGTAACCAAATCCTCAAAAAATGAGATATAGTGTACTGATAAAGCACTTTTAATGTAAAACAATAGAAATAATAATACAAAACATTGTATTACAAAGAAATAAGAATTAATAAAAATTGATTTTAAAGCAAAAAAATCAAAACAAATTATATATATCTTTTAAAGCAACTGTTTAAATGAGATCATGGAAAAACACAAAAAAAGCACAAAAGGTTACTTTCTCTGCAATTAAATGTTACATTTTCCTCAAAAACAGGTTACTTTCTCCGCAATTAAATGTTGGTTTCTTCTCAGAAAGAAGTTACATCTATCGCAATCTGTTTGTTGGTATTGACTGGTTTTCAGGAAGTTAGCGTTTCAGCATATAATAATATTTTTAATATGTTATATTCTTTAGAATGAGATTTATTAATCATATTAACAATATTATTTATATTATATATTTCTATTTTGCTAAAAAACAGCACATTACAAAGACATGCTGCGGGAAAAGTAACCTTTTATTGAGGAGAAGGTTACCTTGTATTGCAGGAAACCCCGCTTTTAGTTGAGGAAAAGGTTACTTTCCCTGGTATAATTGCGGAGAAAGTAACCTTATGATGGTTATAAATGCGTATCGCGTACATATTGCCTGATAAGTTCAGCTCCTTCGGGGGATATTATCTCACCAGCCATGTAATGTTTCAGAAATTCGTTTAAAGCAGTACGTACAACATCTTGTCTGTCCACTTTACATTGCCAATGTATTTCTTCTACAGCTCGGTTATGTCGTTCTTCGAAGAATATAAGTTTTCCATTTTGTCGTGGAATGATGCTATTGTCTTTTTTACGTCCAGGTTTTTTATACATGGGCACAATTGTTTCAGAGGTTACCTTCTCCGCAATTGGTGCAGGTGGGGTGCTGGAAGGAATCTTATCATACAGTTCCTCTGTTTGTGTTTTCATTCCGTCGGCAAGTGTGCTTATCGGTGTAAGTTTTTTTATCTTTGGCATAGTTCTACCCTCCCCTATTATTGTTCTTGTTCATTAATGAATGATAAATATGCTTCGCTTGCTTTTTTATACCATGCAGAAGGTGTCCACCTCTTATTGCGTGTGTTTTTTCCTATAACCTGCTCTGCTAGGCGCATATAATCGTCTGCGGCGGTACTACTTGGTGCGTATTCAAAAAGGCTCATTTGTTCTTTTGGTGCCTCATTGCACTTTGCGCATTTGCGTATTGGAACAGGGAAAACCGGTGTGTTGGGCTGAGAACGGAAAAATTCTTGTACTTCCTTTCCCATTTTTGTTTTTTCGAACTGTGTCAGCAGATATCCCATTAATTCTATATTCTTTCCCATCATTTTGTTTATTTCTTCTACAATGGTTCGTACTGCATCTTTTCCTTGTACAGAATATAGATCCGTCCTTACTGGTACGATAACGCCGTCAGAGGCCGCTATTGCATTTTTGTTAAGGATGCTGTTACAACCGGGAGCACAGTCAATAAGAATATAATCATATAAGTCTTTAAGTGCATTTATTCGTATAGAAAGATAATTCTCCCTATATACTTTGTCTGCTAGCCATGTGTTCAGTTCGTCGATGCGTACGCTGCTTGGGATATAGTCCATGCCATTGTAGCGTTCATACACCGGTGGTGCGATGGTGTCATCTTTTAACCAGTCATATAACGTTGATACGCCCACTTTGTAACTTGACCTGTCTATTGTTATTGTCATGTTGCATTGTTTGTCAGTATCTACCAATAATACACGTTTCCCAAGTAGCCATAAGGCTGTTCCCAGATTGATTGTTGTTGTGGTTTTTGCCACCCCACCCTTGTCGTTGATAATAGAAATTACTTTTGCCATTGTTCACTTAGATTTATTTTTTTGCAAAATTATAATTTTGTTTTTAATCTACAAAGAATTATATTAAATATTTTGTATATTCTGCTATATAACATATACAAAATATTCTGCTATTATAAATATTAATATACATAAATATATAAAATATCGACATATATTACATATAAAAATATACGGAATATTTGTATAATTAAATATTCAAAATATTGTATATATGCTAATATGCTCAATACTTTAAATATATAAGATATATAGTATATATAATATATACAAAACATTCAAAATATACAAAATTAAATAAAAGATTTGTGTAATGTAGAATTATAAAATTATAATTAAAATATATAGGAATGATGTTTATCATGTTTAATCAAAGGTGTAAATTTTGCTGAAAGTAAAAATTTTTTTAATTTTGCAAAAATTTTCTTTTATGCGATTGATTTTTAGGTTTAAGTGGTTTTTTTTGATTATTGGATTTAGAATGGCTGGTGGAAGGGGGGCTTTTTGGGGCTTCCTTTTGGGTTGCTTAATTGATGCCATGATTTCTCCACCAACTATTAGATTCCGTGTTTATACAAATCGACAGCGTGAGAGTAGTACCTCTGATTTATATACATATGTTGATACTCAACTTGAAAATGCATATAGAACGTTAGAAATTGATGAGACTGCTACAGATGATGAAGTTCGGAAAGCTTATAGACGTTTAGCATTGATGTATCATCCAGACAGAGTTGCTTCTCAAGGAGAGAGAGCCAAATCCGCTGCAGAAAGCACTTTTCAACGAATTAATCAGGCAAAAGAAGTTATTTTTAAAGCAAGAGGGTTGAGATAGTTTGAATATTTGATATATATAAATATATTATTATCGAAACTGTTTTTGTTCTTCAATGTATTCGAATCCGTTTTGATTTAGATAATCCGTCAGTTCATTAATATCTTTATTAAAATAGCAGCATAATGAATTTAGTGTATCGAATTCGTTGTCGCGTAAAAGCATATTAATGCATGAAGCTAAAATAAAAGGGTCCTGTGGTAAGTAATCCATATATTTATGTGTATCTATCTATAATTCGGTACAAAGATAAAAAAAAACGGGCAAATGTACATGTTAGTTTTGTAACTTATGTTCCTTTTTTGTAATTTTGCCTGCAAAAATATTAAATGACAAATATTAATTATGTTTAGCGGTATTATTACAGGTGTTGTCACAGGAATTATAGCAGGTTTTATTGCCTGTAAATTGTTTGATGGACAGGGTAAAGGTTGTTTGGTAAACCTTTTCTTGGGAGTTGTAGGCGGAGCTTTAGGCGGTTGGCTTTTTAGTCTATTCGGTTTAGGAGCTAATAGTTGGATAGGCGAGTTAATCGTGGCGGTAATAGGTGCTATGGTATTTTTGTGGGTATGGAATAAATTGCTTAAATAATTTCTCATATGTTATATTTCAAATTAACCGGCATGAAGAATATTTTTAGACATTGTATTTATTTGCTGCTCTTACTTACGTGTTGTCATATTTTTGCCCAGGAAGAATTGAATCCTGTTGCAGATTCTGAGGCGGTAGTTATAAGCGGAAATGCACGCTTTACGGTTCTTACCAGTAAGATGATTCGTATTGAATATAGTAGCACGAATCAATTTGAGGATAGGGCAACTTTTGCTATAGTAAATCGTCGTTTGCCAGTTCCTTCGTTTACTACAGAGGAAGCGGATGGATATCTCTATATCAGAACGGCTGATATTACTCTTCGATATAAAATAGGTTCTGTTATTAAGGCTACAGATAAGAAACCAGATAACCTGATGATTTGTTTTCTGTTTAATGGTATTACATGTACATGGTATCCTGGTAAGGACGATGCATTGAACCTTTTGGGAACCAACAGAACTCTTGACGGGGCGTGGGGTGATAACGCTCGTACCAAGCTTGAAAAGGGACTTCTTTCACGGGCTGGGTGGAGTATTATAGATGAAAGTCCTTTTACGACACGAGGTGATGGAAGTTCCACATTGCCGATGGCTCAGAATGCCGATGGTTATATGTGGTGGGAGAAAACCGCAGATGCGAAGGCAATTGACTGGTATTTTCTGGGCTATGGCCATCAGTATAAAGAATGTATAAGGGATTTTACTAGGGTAGGGGGACGTGTTCCTTTGCCACCCAAGTATATTTTTGGGTATTGGTACAGCAGGTATTGGGCTTATACCCAGACGGACTTTCAGAATATTATACGAGACGTAGAAAACAATGATATTCCAATGGATGTTATTATCATGGATATGGATTGGCATAAGAGCGGTTGGACGGGTTGGAGTTGGAACACCAGTAGGATACCTAACCCCGCAAATCTTATTCGTTTTATCCATAATCATGGATTGCGTACAGCTCTGAATTTACATCCGTCAGATGGAATAAAGAACTCTGAGGACGCATATAATAATTTGCGGAATGCCATGGGGTTACCTTCCACTCACACTGAAACTATTCCTTGGACTATACAGGATTACAGTTTTGCACGTCCTTTCTTCGACAAGGTCATTCGTCCTCTAGAGAAGCAGGGTGTGGACTTTTGGTGGCTTGACTGGCAGCAGGAGAAAACGGTAGGAGAACATGCAGCAGCCAAGGGCTATGAATTGACGGATGGTGCTGATAAACTAAGCGAAACATTCTGGTGTAATCACACCTTTTTTGAGGATATGCAGAAGAATCGACCAGAGTTACGTCCGGTTATTTATCACCGCTGGGGCGGGTTAGGGTCACATCGTTATCCTATCTGTTTTAGCGGAGATACCTGGGCAGCATGGTCAACATTAGGTTACGAGATTTTCTTTACCAGCAATGCCAGCAATGTATGCTATGCTTATTGGGGGCATGATTTAGGAGGCCATCAGGGTGGAGACAATGATCCTGAACTGTTGCTTCGCTGGCTCCAGTTTGGTGCTTTTACTCCTATTTTCCGTACCCACGCTACCAATGACTCTAAGTTGGAGCGTAAGATTTGGAAGTATAGCAATTTTACGCAACTTCGTGAAGCTGTCCGTATGCGTTATCAGATGTTCCCTTATTTATATACAGCAGCCCGTGAGACGTATGATACAGGTCTTGGGATGAATCATCCCCTTTATTATGAATGGCCAGAAGAGAACAATGCATACGTTTATGAGGATGAGTATATGTTTGGTAACGATATGCTTGTAGCACCCATTTATACGGCTTCAAAGAATGGTGTTAGCACCCGTAATATATGGTTGCCTCGTGGTTTATGGTGGGATGTTACAGAAAACCGTCTTAGAGAGGGTGGGGAGGTATTTCGTGCCAATTACACTTTAGACGAATTCCCTGTTTTCTATCGTCCTGGCAGTGTCATTCCTTTTTATCCTATACAGCGCAGTGTTGTTACCAATCCAGAGGAGATTATCCTAAAGGTAGTTCCCGGAGCTGACGGAACAGGTTCTTTCTATGAAGATAATGGCGACAACCAGGATTATAAAGGAAACGGATGGGCACGTACACAATTCACATATAGGAACATTTCTGCTGCCAGCAAGAGTCTGACCATCAGTCCTCGTGAAGGAAGCTTCGAAGGTATGCCTACAACGCGAACTTGGACAGTTCAGTTTCTGGGAATTTCAACAGCACCACAAGGTGTCACAATAAAAGGTGATAACGACGTATCGCACGAGGAAAGTTATGATGCAGAATCAATGCTCCTGACTGTAACTATACACACATCCGCTCTTGCTAAGGAAATTGTAGTGCAAGTAGATGGTGTAGAAGCAGAGACCATTGCAAAGGAATCAAACGCACAAACGGAAGGTGAGATTCTTCCCCAGTCATCAAATCGATTCCGAATATCAGACAGGCAGACTGCTCGCGCAGCTTATGTTTCCAGGCTTTACGTTCGCGGTTCTGCTATACCGGGTGGCGTACAAGAACTGAAAAGTTTCAATTCCAGATCTTGTTTTAAGTATCATGGCAAGTTGCTTCCCGGTACCTTTGTTATAACAACATCTGAGCAGCCTAGGTCCAGTTCTCGTTACTATAAACCAGCTCAGTATGATTCCAATGTCGTTAACGACGGAATTAACTACACTTCTACTACAGATAGCACTGTCGCTGCATGGACGGTTCTCTTTGAGGCAGACAACTATCGCTTCACTGTTACACCTTCCAGCTCAACTGCAGGAACCATGCAGGGAGAGCTTTTTACCTGGTGGTATGAGTCTTGGATTTGTGGCGGGTGTGTTGAGGACAATCAGACTCCAGGCGAAGGGAATTGGCAAATATCATCCGGAAAAGCTATGGAGCAGTCGTCTTTGAATCCTTATGAATGGACTTGGACAGGCGAACTAAAGAACTATACCAGTAACGATGAGCCCAAACGCTTTAAGATAAACGGTCAGTACGGATGGAGTCCAAAGGTACTGCATCCTTTTAAGCAAGATGAGAGCATTCTTACTGCAAAGGAGATATGGTACAATGGTACTTCTGATTATAAATGGGCGATTTCCCAGGATGGCATTTACCGTATTACTATTAATGTTTTCGAGGAGACGATTTCGGGTGAGTTTTTTGGCTACGATTATGATGGGGTAGGGACTCTAGAGCCAGAAGACAAGGTTGCCTTAATGGTTCACAATCGTACCATACAGGTGTCCTCTTCTCAGGTGATGGCTGTATTCCTTTTCGGTTCAGATGGCCAGCAAATTGTTTCCGACAGTGGGAACCAAGTGACATTGGTGGCTCCTTGTGCGGGGGTTTATATTCTGCATGCTACCAATGGAAAAGAAAACTTTACACGAAAAATAACTATTCAATAAAATAACCGCTTTCAAATATGAGAATTATTCATAAATATGCTCTTGCGCCGCTTTTCCTATATTGTATTTCCTCTGTAGCGCAAAAGAGTTATATTACCTCTTCAGGTGTCGCTGTTTTTTATCCCGAGAATTACGATGCAGGAGCACATAGTCCTTCGCCTATTTTCGAACAGGATCTTGCTCCAATTGGTGATGTGCCTGCTTCATGGAGGATACGTCCATTATATAGTGTAGAAGATGGTAAGAATACCGTTCGCATTTCCGTTGACAGTGATGCGGATCTTTATGGAGGTGGCGAAGTATGGGGATCTCTGCGTCGTAATGGAAAGACCATCGAGTTCTTCAATATTGATACACCTTGTTATGGCGTTGATGGTGGTACCCACCTTTATCAGAGTCATCCATGGGTATTCGGTTTGCGCAAGGATGGCTCATCTTTCGGTATTATCGCCGATAATACATGGAAGTCCACCATGACTACTGACAAAGAGGTTGTGTTCCGAAGTGAAGGTCCAGCTTTTCGTGTTGTCATTATCGAGAAGGAGAGTCCGCAGGCTCTTATGCAGACACTTGTACAGCTTACCGGCACAATGCCTCTTCCACCACTTTGGTCATTAGGGTATCAGCAGTGCCGCTACAGTTATCATCCCGACACGCGTGTCAAGGAGATTGCAGATACTCTCCGTTATTATCAGATTCCTTCCGATGTTATATGGATGGATATTCATTACATGGACCAGTATAAGATTTTTACTTGGCATCCCCAAGAGTTTTCAAAGCCAAAGGAACTGAACGATTATCTGCATAGCCTTAACTTCAAGAGTGTCTATATGATTGACCCCGGAGTAAAGGCACAAGAGGGATATTGGGTAGATGACCAGTTGATGAGGAATGATTATGCTGTTCTTGACGAGAATGGCAAGCCTTTTGTTGGTAATGTATGGCCAGGAGCCTGCCATTTTCCTGATTTTACCCGTCCCGAGGTCCGTTCATGGTGGAGTACGCTTTATCCTCCATTCATGGCACAGGGTGTTGATGGAATATGGAATGACATGAACGAACCCAGTGTCTTTGGAGGCCCTGCCGGTACCATGCCTGTTACCAATAAGCATTTGGGTGGTGATGGCTTGCGTGTCGATTCACATTTGCGCTATCATAATGTTTATGGTCTCAATATGGTTCGGGCAAGCCGTCAGGGTTTGCTGTTGGCTAATCCCAACAAGCGTCCTTTCATTCTTAGTCGTAGTAACTTCTTGGGCGGACATCGTTATGCTGCCACGTGGACGGGTGATAACTATTCTAACTGGGAACAGTTTATGGCCAGTATCCCCATGTCCATTACACTGGGTCTTAGCGGTCAGCCTTTCAATGGGCCTGATATCGGTGGTTTCTGTGGCGACAGCAATGCGAAGCTTGTCGCCAATTGGACTGCTGTAGGTGTTTATTTTCCCTTTGTCCGAAATCATTGCATCGACGGTGGTCGTGCACAGGAACCTTGGGCTTTTGACAAGAAAACGCTCGATGTCTGCCGTACAGCCATCAATCGTCGTTATCGTCTCATGCCTTATATTTATTCTTTATTTCAGGAAGCCAGTATTAATGGTATGCCAGTTATGCGCCCTGTCTTTATGGCTGATGCTAAGGATCCTTCATTACGTGCCGAGCAGAAGGCCTTTATGCTGGGTGCAGATTTGCTTGTTCTTCCTCGTTGGGCAGGCGATGCACAGCTTCCTCAGGGTGATTGGGATATTATTCCTTTTGAGGCTTCAGATGACGAATATCAGCCTTACGTAGCTCAGCGTCCCGGCTCTATTATTCCGCTGGCAAATATTTATCAGAATACCGCAGAGATGAAGACAGACAGTCTTACGCTTCTCGTTAATCCTGATGCTAAAGGAAATGCTTCAGGGTGTCTTTATGAGGATGCTGGTGATGGTTTTGATTTTCGTCATGGTCAATATGCCCAGTATGAAATCAAGGCTCAGACTGAGGGAAAGAATCTTATTGTAAGCATCATTAAGACCAAAGGCAAGATGGACGAAAAGTCACGTACACTTCGTGTCGGTATTGTAGCCGATGGAAAAGTAACCTATAGTCCATGGATTGTCTCAAATCAGGTTACTATGAAGGCAGTGGCCGATAAGCAGCAGGGTATTGATAAAAATAAACTTACTTTCCCTCAGGTTCCAGAATTATAAACTATGTCCGTAGAAATTATTTCTAGTGCACAAAATCCGCGAATCAAGCATTTGCTGGCTCTTCAGCAGAAATCTTCTCTTCGTCGTCAGGAAGGGCTTTTCGTCGTAGAGGGTAGGAGAGAACTTGAGCATTGCATACATGCCGGTATGGATATCGAGTGTATCTATTGTCTTGACCCGGATACTGTTGGCGACGTATCTTATAATATTGTTCAGGTATCTCCCAATGTCTATGAACGTATTGCCTATCGTGGCAGTACGGAGGGTCTCATAGCCGTTATCCGATCCCCACAGCCTCGAACCTTGGAGTCGTTGCTGCTGCAAAAGGGTAGGGGTGTTAACGGCCAGCCTCTCTTCGTTGTTTTAGAGCGGGTAGAGAAGCCTGGTAATCTGGGTGCCGTCCTCCGTAGTGCCGATGCGTCTCAGGCTACAGGTGTTATTGTGTGTGATCCGCTGACAGACCTTTACAATCCCAATCTCATCCGTTCTTCCTTAGGAGCCGTTTTTACAGTGCCAACGGTTGTATGTAACTCAGAGCAGTGCATTACATTCCTTAAACAGAATGGCATACAGATTCTTACGGCTCAGCTACAGGATTCACGCCTTTATTATGATACACCGATGACGAGTCCTACTGCTATTGTAATGGGTACAGAAAGTACAGGGCTTACCGATGTGTGGCGCATGGCTGCCGATGCACATATACGTATTCCCATGTTGGGACAGTTAGACTCCCTCAATGTCTCTGTCTCTGCTGCCATCCTTCTCTTTGAGGCAGTTCGTCAGCGGCATTTGTCATGCATGCAACATTAACTTCACAAATCCAAATTGCACAGTAGAGGTTACGTTATAAAATAAATAAAAATACCCGGCACCTTCAACACGTATTGTGTCTGCCGGTGCTGGGTAGATATATATGTGGGTGAAGTGATTACTTCACACTTCCAACCTTTATCAGGTATTCTGCAATTTGAACAGCGTTCAGGGCTGCCCCTTTCTTAATCTGGTCTGATACCAGCCAGAAGGTAATGCCGTTGGGATTGGCAAGATCCTTGCGGATGCGGCCTACATATACATCGTCACAGTTCTCGTGGAACAACGGCATTGGATATACCTTGTTCTGTGGGTCATCTTCCAACTGCAGTCCGTTACCGTTTCTTACAGCCTCGCGGAATTCCTCCACGCTTACGGGACGCTCCGTCTCTGCCCAGATGCTTTCGCTGTGGCAACGCAAAGAGGGTACACGAACGCACATGGCCGAACAGTCGGCATCAGTATGCATAATTTTTTTCGTCTCGTTGTACATTTTCATCTCCTCTTTCGTGTATCCGTTCTCCGTAAACACATCAATCTGGGGGATGACATTAAAGGCGAGCTGATAGGCGAATTTCTCGACAGTGGTCTTTTCGCCGGCGAGTACCTGGCGGTATTGTTCGTACAGCTCAGCCATTGCGGCAGCTCCTGCACCACTGGCAGCCTGATAGCTGGCAACATGTATGCGTTTGATATGACTGATGTTCTCTAATGCCTGTAGGGCTACAACCATCATAATGGTGGTACAGTTGGGGTTGGCGATAATGTTGCGGGGACGGTTCAGTGCATCCTCTGCATTGCACTCAGGGACTACCAGAGGAACATCCTCATCCATACGGAAGGCACTGCTGTTGTCTATCATTACAGCACCGTATTTGGTAATGGTCTCGGCAAATTCCTTACTGGTACCGCCGCCAGCGCTTGTGAAGGCAATGTCAACACCTTTAAAATCGTCGTTATGCTGCAACAGCTTTACCTCTATTTCCTTTCCACGGAAGGTGTATTTCGTTCCTGCACTGCGCTGACTACCAAAGAGCAGAAGTTCATCAATGGGGAAGTTTCTCTCATCCAAGACTTTCAGGAATTCCTGACCTACGGCACCGCTGGCACCAACTATTGCTACTTTCATTTGTAAACTGATTTTAATACTATCCTAAAAATTCGGCGCAAAATTACACATTTTATCTTAATTCCCGAACACAAAGCATACTATTTCCACAAAAAATTGATATCTTTGCAACGTCTTATATGAAAATAGAGCAAAAAGATGATGCAATTGTTATTGTCAACGTACACTTCCACAGCACTTGTTACTGATCCTACATGGATTTTCAGTGTGGTGCTGTGCATCATTCTTCTTGCTCCGTTGTTGTTGCGCAGCCTGCGTATTCCTCACGTTATAGGACTTATTCTGGCAGGTGTGTTCGTCGGCAAGTACGGGCTTAACGTTCTGGACCGTGACAGTTCTTTCGAACTTTTCGGTCAGGTGGGAATCTACTACATCATGTTCTTGGCGGGCTTGGAACTTGATATGGGTAGCGTGCAGCATTACGGACGTGATGGAATAAAGTTTGGTTTGCTAACCTTTCTGATTCCTTTCTTTTTGGGATTCTTAGCCAGTCATTATCTGTTGGGCTTTTCCGTTTTAACCAGTATTCTAATGGCCTGTATCTACAGCAGCCATACTTTGGTTACGTATCCCACAGTAGGCAGGTATGGTCTTAGTCGTCACCGTATAGTAGTGAAGAGTGTGGTAGCCACCGCTTTTGCCCTCTTTGTCAGTTTGTTGGTGTTGGCTTTTATAATCGGAAGCCTTAAGCCTGACACTACGCTTCTTACATGGATGCTCTTTGCTGCCAAGTGTTGTGTCTATGTTGCTGCTGTACTGTTCATCTTTCCTCGTTTGGGTCGTTGGTTTCTGCGTCGTTACGGTGATAGTGTCATGCAATACATTTTCATCTTGGCACTGGTGTTCCTTAGTGCCTCCTTTGCCAAGCTGGTAGGCCTTGAGGGACTTTTAGGTGCTTTCTTGGCAGGTTTGGTTGTAAACCGTCTCATTCCTAAGACCAGTCCGCTTATGTCGCGTCTCGAGTTTGTCGGCAATGCCATTTTCATCCCATACTTTCTGATTGGTGTGGGAATGCTCATTGATGTCCGCATCATGTTAGGCGATCCGCAAACCCTCTGGATTATTCTGATAATGGTAGTAACAGGAACACTCTCCAAGTTACTGGCAGCGGCTGCCATGGCATGGTGGAGTGGGGAGGACCGTAATTCCATGTGGCTTATGTTCGGTCTAACCAACGCCCATGCAGCCGGAGCTTTGGCAATTGTAATGATAGGAACCGACCCGGCCGTGAACCTTATGAGCGATCAGGTACTCAACGGTACGGTTATGCTTATTCTTTTCAGTTGCGTTCTTAGCGGATTTGCTACCAGTCGTGGTGCCAAGCGTCTGGCCCTGAGCGATACGACACTCGAGGATAACCGGGGGTCTTATCACGGGAAATGCCTTATCACCTATAGCCAGCACGATAATGTGGATGTTATGACGCAGCTTGCCATCCTCATCCGCAATCCCTATATTCCCGATTCGCTGATGGGGCTTTGTGTATCTTATGATACGCAGGACGATGGCGGGGTAGGTAACTATCGTCTTGGCAAGCAGATGCTGGAGCGTGCTCAGGAGATTGCTGCTTCTGCAGATGTGCCTATGGCAACCCTTAACCGTATGAGTACCAATATTGCCGGTGGTATATTGCGTACCATGAAGGAGTATGATTGTGGTGAGGTTGTCATGTGCCTTGCCGACCGCACAACAGGTATGCCAAAATCGTCCCTTGGCCCGATAATCGACGATATTGTCGGAGGTTCGCACCGCGAGGTAATGATTGTCCGTAGTATTGTTCCTCCGGGAACCATACGTCGGGTACTTGTTGCCGTTCCGCAGAAAGCCGAGTATGAGGTTGGTTTCTATAAGTGGCTCGAGCATATCTGCCGTATTGGCGAGCAGTTGGATTGTCACATCGAGTTCCACGCTCATACTGACACATTGCCTTATATCCAGGGCTACATGCAGCAGAAGCACGGCAATGTACGTACTCAATGTGTTGAAATGAATCTGTGGACTCAAGTGTTGAGCCTTCAGCATCAGACAACTGCCAACGATATGCTGGTAGCGGTTACGGCACGTCCGGGCTTTATTTCCTATCAGCCTCAGTTTGACAGTCTGCCTATTCAGATACATCGTTATTTCGGACATACCAGTGTTATGCTGCTCTATCCCGATCAGTGGGGTGACCCGTTGGATACCGTTTCTGTCTTCACGCCTAACGGAACGGCCGTTACTCGTCAGCAAAGGTCACTCGGCAGCCTTATTCGTCGTCTCTTTTTTACCCAGAAGACACCCGTGCTTATGCTGGCAGCACTTTTTGCCTTACCTTGTGTGGCACAGAAAGCCGATTACAGCAAGATGTCGTCGTATATTCGCCGTGCTGTTATCCAGCAGAAGGCAGAAAGGCGAAAGGCTCCTTCCGTTCATCAGCAGGCACCGCTTATGAGTGCCATTGTTCACTCTTCTTCCCGGCAGGTGCTTCAACAATATGGATGCAAGATTCAGGCACAGTGGGGGGATATCTATATCGTAACCTTGCGTGCCAATCGTATAGCTGCTCTATCACAGGAACCACAGGTGCATCGTATCGAGGCTGGTGAGCCTTGTGTAGCATATATGGATACCTCACGCATTATTACTCATATAGATGCTATCCACAGCGGTCGTCTTGCCCAGACCCCATGGACGGGGCGAGGTGTTGTTATGGGTATTATGGATATTGGTTTCGACCTTACACACCCTACTTTTTTTTCTGCTGATGCCAAGGATTACCGCATCCGTTCTTTTTGGGACCAGTTAGACTTTAGCGGAAAGGGTGACAATAGGGACAGTATGTACATAGGTTGCGAATATACTACCTCGCGTACCATTCTCCGCAAGGCGTATGCTGCCGACGGACAGCAGCAGTTTCATGGAACCCATACGGCAGGAACAGCAGCTGGGAGCGGGTATAATAGTCCATACGTGGGGGCTGCACCAGAGGCGGATATTTGCCTTGTTGCCAATGCTGTAAGCAGCGACCGCTCCCTCGTCCCTGATACACTTTGGTATCTTTACAATACTGCCAGCGACCTATTGGGTTTCAAATACATCTTCGATTATGCCGACCGTCACCACCAGCCCTGTGTCATCTCTTTTAGCGAGGGACGTAAGCAGGAACTCTATGGCGAGGATATGCTGGCCTTTCAGATTCTTGATTCCATGCTTACGCCGGGGCATATCCTATGCTCCTCGGCCGGTAATGACGGACTCAACCTTACTTATCTTCATAAGCCCGTTGGCAAAGCCAGTGCCAGCGCAATGATGGTGCTCAGCAGCGGCACTACTAAGCAGGCCTTTTATAACCTGCGCGCCAGTGCCTGCCATCGTTTCCAACTTCATTTCTATGCAACTCCAGGCAACAGAAAGGGAATGGTGGAATATTCTACAGAGCAGGTATTCAGTTGTCCAGACAGTATGCTTATAGATACCCTTTCGGTTGGTGTTAAGCAATATATGGTATGTTTGGCCTCTTACCCGTCGTGCTATAACAGCGAGCAGGTAGTTACCGAGTTGTATGTCAGGGATGTCACTCAGACGTCAGGTCCTAATTACCGCATTGGTCTTATTCTCTTGGGTGAGGAGGTCGAGGCAGAGGCCATCACCTACAGCGGATTCTTTGAAAATCCTACCAATTATCCTGATTTTTCCGATGCTGAGACATCTCATAGCATCAACTTCCCTGCCTGTTCCCCCAATATAATCTGCGTGGGAAGTACGGCATATCGCACAGGTGTTCATAACTACTCAGGAGACTGGGTAACCATGGATTATGGTTCTGGCGGTATGCGTGGCTCCAATACAAGCATAGGCCCATCGTTGGCAGGACTTGTCAAGCCTGATGTTATGGCACCCGGGCAGAATATCATAGCCTCCTTCAGCAGCTACTATTCCGAAGCTCATCCCAATGCTGACCAGCGTGAACGCGATGTAGAGCGGTTTCAGTTTCAGGGGCGGGAGTATTCCTGGAGTGCCCAGTCGGGTACCAGTATGGCATCGCCCATAGTGGGCGGTATTATAGCCTGTTGGATGCAAGCTTTCCCCCGCCTTTCCTATCAGCAAGCGATGGAGGCTATAGCAGCTACTTCACGCCAACCCGATCCGGAGCTTTCCTATCCTAACAACTACTATGGGTATGGCGAGATAGATGCCGAGGCGGGCTTGCGATATCTTTTTAATGTTTATGGTGGCATAGAGGATGGAATAGACGAAATGAAAAATGAAAGAGTGAAAAGTGAAAAATATGATAATGCCGTATATGATTTGAGCGGAAGGAGACTTGACTCATCGCTTTTTACTCTTCAATCTTCACATAAGAAGAAGGGTATTTACATCGTAAACGGACATAAAGTCCTATACTAAGGTCTAAAGTCTAAGAATAAAAATGATTCAACTCCAAAATATAACTAAAAGCTTTGGCTCCTTGCAGGTTCTGCGTGGCATCAGTCTGCAGATAGAGCGTGGCGAGGTGGTAGCCATTGTCGGTCCCAGTGGGGCAGGCAAGACGACGTTGTTGCAGATTATGGGAACACTCGACAAGCCTGATGGCGGCAAGGTTTTTATTCAGGGAAAGGATGTGTTCAGTCTCGGTGGTTCCAAGCTCAGCAGGTTCCGGAACCAGCATATCGGCTTTGTGTTCCAGTTTCATCAGTTGCTCCCAGAGTTTACGGCCTTGGAGAATGTCATGATTCCTGCCATGATAGGCGGTGCCGGGAAAAGCGAGGCCCGTAAGCGTGCTATGGAATTGCTTAACTTTATGAGGCTTACAGACCGTGCCGACCATAAGCCCAGTGAACTTTCTGGCGGTGAAAAACAGCGTGTTGCTGTTGCTCGGGCTCTTGTCAACAAGCCTGATGTTATCTTTGCCGACGAGCCCAGCGGTTCACTTGATACACAAAATAAGGAAGAGTTGCATCGTCTTTTTTTCGAGTTGCGTAAGGAGATGGGACAGACCTTCGTCATTGTTACGCACGATGAGTCTCTTGCCGCTATGGCTGACCGCACCATTCACATTTGCGACGGGGTGATTCTCGGTTCATAAAGAGGATTGATACCGTTATACTTTATTTGTATTTCCCGTTGACTCTGCTTTAAAGATATGACAAGTAAAGATAATTGGTTTGGGCCGGGTATTCGGCAGCAAGGGTGTCAATCTGGTTGACAACGGGCACAATGCCCAGCTCCTTACGCCACTTGCGAACTACAAGTCCCGCTTTCTCCATGTTCATGCCGGCACCGAGACCGAGAGCACGGGCTATCTGGAAGTCAGAGAAGCCATAGACCTTTGCTTTATGCAACAGATGAGCAAAATCGGGTTCTTCAATAGCTTCAAGCAACTCAGAATAATCAGCATACTCATAGTAATCTGATAACCAGGAGTATTCACGCAGACGTTCGTTAATGCTTATGATGTGCTCGAGTTTGTCGAGGAACCAGCGGTCTATCTTTGTCCATTCGTGAATCTGTTTCACAGAGTAGCCCATCAGCATAGCCTTTGCCAGGACAAAGATGCGCATGTCTGTGGCGTGCTGCAAAGCCCCCTCCAGCTCCCCCAAGGGAGAGAGAATAGGATTGGTCGTCCCCCCCTGGGGGGATAAGAGGGGGGCTACTTTGTTGTCCACGAAGCCATGCATGCCTTGTCCTATCATGCGGAGGCCCTTCTGTATGGCCTCCTCGAAGGTGCGGCCTATCGCCATCACCTCGCCCACGCTCTTCATGCTTGAGCCAAGTTGGTGGCTCACGCCGTGGAACTTCGAAAGGTCCCAACGCGGAATCTTACAGACCACGTAGTCAAGGGCAGGCTCGAAGAAGGCGCTGGTGGTCTTGGTGACGGAGTTCTTCAGTTCGAAGAGACCGTAGCCCAGTCCGAGCTTGGCAGCGACGAAAGCCAAAGGATAGCCTGTTGCCTTCGATGCCAGAGCCGAGGAGCGCGACAGACGGGCATTGACCTCAATCACGCGGTAATCCTCGCTGTTGGGGTCGAGGGCGTATTGTACGTTACACTCGCCAACGATGCCGATGTGGCGAATAATCTTTATGGCGAGGGCGCGCAGCTTGTGATATTCGCTATTGGTAAGAGTCTGCGAGGGGGCGACGACGATGCTCTCGCCGGTATGGATGCCGAGCGGGTCGAAGTTCTCCATGTTGCAGACCGTTATGCAGTTGTCGTAGCGGTCGCGCACCACTTCGTACTCTATTTCCTTCCAACCTTTCAGAGACTTCTCTACCAAGACTTGCGGCGAGAATGAGAAGGCTTCCTCGGCCTGAGCAAGCAACTCCTCGTCGTTGTCGCAGAAGCCGGAACCTAAGCCTCCAAGGGCGTAGGCTGCACGAAGTATCACGGGGAAGCCCAATTCATGGGCTGCCTTTTGCACTTCCTCGATTGTATTGCAAGCCTCACTCTTGATGGTCTTCACACCAATCTCGTCAAGCCGCTTGACAAACAGGTCGCGGTCTTCCGTATCAATAATGGCTTGGACTGGAGTGCCAAGAACCTTGACACCGTATTTCTCGAAGACACCCTTCCTATAAAGCTCTACGCCGCAGTTCAGGGCTGTCTGTCCGCCAAAACTCAACAATATCCCATCTGGTCTTTCCTTTTCGATGACACGCTCCACAAACTCAGGCGTCACAGGTTGAAAATAAACGGTGTCTGCCACATCCTTCGAGGTTTGCACCGTCGCGATATTGGGATTGATGAGGACTGACTTGACGCCCTCTTCCTTCAGCGCCTTCAGCGCCTGTGCGCCACTATAGTCGAACTCGCCAGCCTGGCCAATCTTCAAGGCACCAGAGCCAAGCAAGAGAACTTTCTTGGGCTTTGTTATGGCGCAGTTTTCGAGCGGAGCGAGGCTCTCCTCATTAAGGGGGAGAGGGGAGAGGGTCTTTATAAACTCATCAAACATCCACTCTGTGTCGGTGGGACCGGAGCAGGCTTCGGGGTGGAACTGCGCCGAGAACCAAGGGTTCCGTTTGTGGCGTATGCCCTCGTTCGAGCCGTCGTTCATATTAACAAACAGCGGTTCCCAGTCAGAGGGTAGGGTAGAGGCATCGACCGCATAGCCGTGGTTCTGCGAAGTGATGTAGCACTTCGTTGTGCCCACCTGCTGCACGGGCTGGTTGTGGCTGCGGTGACCGTATTTCAGTTTGTAGGTTTTGGCTCCGGCGGCTCTTGCCAAAAGCTGGTTGCCAAGGCAGATGCCCATGAGGGGCTTAACTTCCTTGTTATTTAGGAAAGTGCGAATATGCTCTACGGTCTTGCTGCATTGTTCGGGGTCGCCGGGACCATTGGCGAGGAAAAGGCCGTCGAACTCCAGTTTGTTGAAGTCATAATCCCAAGGCACGCGGATGACCTCCACGCCCCGACGAAGCAAGCAGCGGATGATGTTCGCCTTCACGCCACAATCCACTAAAACTACGCGTTTTAATTGATAATTGATAATGGATAATGGACAATTATCGGGTCTATAGCTTATCACCTCCTTGCAGCTCACCTTCTCCACCCAGTTGACGGAGCCGTAGTCTTCATTCTCAGGGAGAGCGGTAGCCAATTTTTCATTTTTCACTTTTCCCTTTTCACTTATCTCAATTCTCCCCCTCATCACACCGCTTTCGCGGAGCCTTTGGGTAAGCCTTCGGGTGTCGATGCCGGTGATGGCAGGTATGCCTTCGCGTTTAAGCCAAGCAGCGAGCGACTCCTTAGCATTCCAATGCGAGAACTTCTCACTATAGTCTGCCACGATGAAGCCTTTGACGTGGATGCGGTCGCTTTCCATGAATTTAGGTAAAGGCTCACCTCCAGTCTCAGGAACCCCATAGTTGCCTATCAAAGGATAGGTCATCACCAGTATCTGTCCTGCATAGCTTGGGTCAGTCAGGCTTTCGGGGTAGCCTGTCATAGCAGTGTTGAACACCACTTCGCCCACAGTGTCCGTTTCGGCACCGAAGGAGTGTCCGCAGAACACCGTTCCGTCATCCAATATCAGTCTTGCTTGCTTCATAGCTTTTTGTTCGCTTTTCCGTTAAATCGGTTGCAAAAGTACAAAAATCCACGCAATTGCACAAACATATTGCCATATTTCCTTGCCATCTTACGCCTTTTTGTTTTCCTGCAGGTGCTTTTAGAGGGAGGAAGAGACCCCACTCCTTTACATCGAGAGGTTTTTGGGGGTAATATAAGAAGGTCCCGAACGGGATTAGTAATTTGGGTGGTAAGGGAATTAATAATTTCGGGGGGGTATGAAATTAATAATTTTGTCGGCACCCAAATTAATAATGGGGTCGGGGGTGATGTCGGAGCACTCGTTCTGGCTGTCCATGGCCTTGGACGGTTGTCGGAGCATTCGTTCTGGTCGTCCAACCCCTTGGACGGTCTGTCGGAGCACTCGTTCTGCTATCCATGGCCGTGGACGGTCCCCCTCACTCTAAACTGGTAGTATGCCCTCCTGTCTCATGACGTTAGTGATTTTTGAATCCGTCATTTATTCACCTTCAGCAATCTCAATTTTTTGCCCGTATATTCCCGCCATTCTCTGCCATAATAATATTGCGGTATCCAGCCCTTGGCCTTAGCTGCAGCCGCCTGCTTTCTATTCATCTTGTATTTTTCTCCAATGATGTATAGAACTCTTAAACGCGTTTCACTTGCCTTTGGCAGACTCTTTACCAGTTTGTACATTGACTTACCCTTAATCTGATTCTTGTAGCAGGACAGATATGTCAGCGCAGTGTTCTTCGACACGTCAAGCGAAGTCAGCTTGCTGTTACCGCATGACAGTGTAGCAGCATCTTTACTCGCCCAATCCTCCAGATTATTGCGATAGACATAGTTCTTAATCTGCCTCACCGTCAGCCCCATCAGCCGTGCCAGCTCAGCCGTCGGCATCGTGGCGTACAGCCGCCTTACAATCGGCCCGTCCACAGCCTCGCGAAACCGCCGTCCGCGTCGTCCCTTTCCGTCAGTCTTTTTTTCTTTCATTTCGTTGGTTTTTACAGGTACATAAAAAAAGCAGGAACCGCGTAATTACGGTTCCTGCCCTAAAGGTATGTAGCAATAGTCTTGTTATTCCTTTTTGATGTTCTCTCCGTACAGGCTGCGCTTCAATATCTGGCTATCGGGGGCAAGCAGGATGGTGATGATGGTTTTCTTGCTCATTTCTTATTTGTTTCTTCTATTATAACGCACAAATGTGCGGTTTCATTTCATTGAAGTTAAAAATTTACGAAGAATTAACGGGTAAGGTTTCTTTGCGGCTTGCCCCGCCTACCTGTCACAGGCGGGCGGAGCGAATGAAGAAATTTACCTTAAAAGTATTCAACGTTTACTTGAAGATGTCTGGTCATGACTTAGGCTTCATGCCCTTGAAGTAGGTCTTTTTGCCGTTGATGAAGGACTTGAGTGATGGCCAGTAAAAGGGCACCCATAATGATCCTTGGGTTTGGGCCACGAGGAAGTGGTATCCGAAATCGTCACGCTCGATATCAACAACGTAACAATCCTCCCGCTTAGTAGCTTCAAGGCTTAGAAGAATCAGGTGAGTATGTCCCTCAAAGGAGAGACCGTAGTTGTATTGGAACCAATGATCCTGCGGGCTATTGGTGTAGTGTTGCGCCAGACTGTCGATAGTCGCCAGCAGTTGCTTCGCCAGCGATTCTTGGGAGAGTGGAACTGTATAGATTGTAGCATCCGTCACGCCAACAGGACTGTTGTCATCATTATCGAAAGTGACGTTGCCAATGCCTAAGGTAATGCCCCAATCTGTTGTGAAGTACAAATCATCGCGAAGCGAATCTGGTTTTGACAAATATTCTGTTAAAGCTGTTGATACGGAGTCAGAATAAGCCTTGTCGTGTCGCCAGATAGCCTTTCGGGGTTTAATGCGGTGTTGCTTGAAGAGACGGTCAATGTCGGCAGTCAGATTCTCACGAGTGTAAGGCCCACCCGTAGGGGCAGGAAGAGCTACATTGTAGGCAAGGCTTGCCGTATAAGACCCTTCTTGCTTATGTGGTTGGAGACGGAAAGAGAGGTACTCGTCTGAGTTATAATACGGATGATTATCCGCTTGGAACTTATAGATGCGTGTGGTATCCTGGCAGAGATTCATGGAATAGAGGATGGTGTCCTGCCCACCGTTGTGGTACTCATAGTGGTAGCTTTCCTGCGCCTCTTCCTGCAGGTCGTCAAGCGTGTGCCGGATGGCCTTAACCTGCTGTCTCAGTTTGCTTCTGTCTTCTTGTAGCAAACTGTCTAATGCCGGACCATCAATGCCGCTGTACATATCTGGGCTATAATAGAGGTGAACCGCCATTCTTAGGCGTATGGGGTTGCCTTGTCCGCCAGTCTTTTCCTTTGCGAAAGGCTTTTCGCCCAGCGCTGTGAGTTGGTCGATGAGGGCTTGCATCTTGGGATTAATCTGACTCGGTGATGTTACACAGAAGAGAGCGAACATCAGGGAAAGGATTGTCTTTTTCATCTGTATTGTAAGTTTAGAATTGAATACTTGTTTGCTGTAAATGCTGTTGAACGTCGGCAGTCAGCCGGACTCCACGGGCGCGAAGTTCACTTACTGAAGGCATTTCCACGGAAGGCGGCTGATTCGAGACCTCTATGACATACATCACTTGGTCTGGGGCGATGTGAAGTGTCCTTATCTGTTCGCGGATTGCAGGCTCGACAGCTGCTACGAGCTGCGGGTCGTCCGTTGAGATTATCGATTGGGGGTCATCGGGGACTGGTGTTCTGGGCTTGCTGGCTATGCGTTGCGGCTTTGAAACTACAGCATCGGCCTTTCGCTTTGGAACTGTCTGCGTTTGTGGCACTGGTGTTTCTGCCTCAACCTTTTCCTTCTGCACTGGTTCTGGCGGTGTCACCTCTGCAATGACAGGCTGCTGTCCTGGCTGCTTTATCGGAGCCTCATGACTATCTGGCCAAAGTAGGAAGGCGATGAGGACGGCGGCGGCGATGCCGATGATTGCGAATGATGACTGACGAATGATGACTGAGGAATGGTGCTTGAGGAATGGTGAATCAGCTTTGTCGGCTGAGGTTGCCTGCTCAATATCCACCTTGCCGCTGTCGAACAGGGCGAACATCTCCTTGTATTCCTGCCACTCGTCGCCCACCTCGTGGGTGCGGAAGTATTCTGCCAACAGTTGCTCCTCGTCCAAGCTGGTTTCGCCAGCCATGAACTTGCCGAGGACGCGGGCGATTTTCTGTTTGTCGTACTGTCTCATCATCTGTTCCTCCTTTTTAGTTTGTTCATTAGTTCGTTTCTTGCACGTGCGAGCAGCGTTGAGACCGATGTTTGCTTGATGCCCAGAATGTCTGCGATTTCGCTTAGTTCGCGATGCTCCAGTTGTCGCATCGTCAGCACGATTTTTGACGTGGTGGGCAGAAGACTAATCTGCTCGTCCATCCATTGCACCAGTTCCGCGTACTCCAGACGGTCATACATTGAGTCCTCGTCCACAACAGGCATCGTGTTGCCCACTTCCGCATGAACGTACGCCGTGCGCCATCGGTCGATGCATACATGCCTCGTCGTAATCGCTACCGAAGCCTTCATGCGAGCCATGTCGTCCATCTTCTCATGCAGGCACCACAGCTTCAGCATCACATCCTGTGCGATGTCCTCGGCATCGTCTGGCGCAAACCCATATTTCTGGGCAGCAGAAACGGCGTTTCTCCGCATTTCGCTGGCTATATGTGTAAACTCTTCTTGTGTCATTCTACTTATATAACGAAGAAACACATCGAAATTAAACAAGAAAAGCCGACTTTTTTAAAAATCGTGTCATTTTTCTCGCAAAATTACAAAACGGCACAAAAAAGCCCCCGGCAAAGCCCGGGAATCGGGTGCCGAGGGCGTAAATATGAAACTAGTTTCAGAGTTTTTCGGAAAAGATGTGAGAATTACTTCTTGGTTGCGATAAGAATAATTTGCTTGGGGACTGTCTTGTAGATCTTCATATATTCTTTAGAAATTTTCTGGAAATTCTTGTCTTGAGCGTTTTTGATAACTGTCACGGATTCTATGTTAGATGATGACAGCGGTTGGATTTCTGTATATGGGACAATTTTACCATCCAGCACAAAAGCAATCTCATCAGCTTTTACATGAATAATATCTGCAGAAACTCCTGTATTATCAGAATCGCTGGACTTTACTGTTCTGGATGCTGAGAGGACCTTCACGCTCTTCACTTCCTTGCCGCCTGTTAGCTCTGAGGTAATAATAGAGTGAAGGTTGTGTGCATGGTCAATGGAATAGTTGACGATAGTCTTGCCAACTAACTGTGTTCCATCGAAATTCTCGATTTGCTTGCCGTCAATCACATAGATTGCCTTTCTCGTTTCCTGTGCAGCCATAGTTGCAACAGTGAGTACTGCTACAAGCAGCAATAAAATGTTTTTTTTCATCTTGAATAAATTTAAAAGTTTATTACTTGGGATTTTAATTCTATCGAGGTTCCATCAGAACATCGTTTTAACATGTACGAACTGGGTGGCTCATTTGAGGTAGAAGTCTTTATGATGAAGCCATCATTACATGAAGATGCTGTTATGGTCATATCATCACCTCCTACATCAGAAAGGATAGTAATGGTTTCCAGTAATTCAGAAGTAGTAATCTCGGAATGTTTTTCTGCATTGTCTGTATGGTGGATTGATAAGAAAAAGACAACACATATTATAGCGGCAGCGGCTGAAACAATCCAGCATAGAGCAACAATCTTACTCTTTTTACCTTTTCTTTGCATTAGACGGTCGAACTCCTCGGCTTTTTCATCTGAGAGGACGAAGCCGCCATTGAGCCTGTCGGTTGCATCCATAAGTAGCCGCATATCCTCATCCTCTGGTGTGAGGGGTTCTTCTGCATGGCTATAGAAGTCACGAAGCATACGCTCTTCCTCTACGGTGGTCTCTGCATTCAGATACTTTTCCGCCAGTTGTTTCCGTTTTGTTATGTCATTGAGATTTATCATTTCTTGTTCCTCCTTATCTTTAGTATTTCCATCAGTTTCCTTCTCGCAGCGCATATCATTGTCTTTGTGCTGGTGGACGTTGCATTACAGGCTGCGGCAATTTCCACCATTGACATTCCTTCGGCCCGCATCATCAACATTCGCTGTTGTGTTCTCGGCAGTTTTGCTAATGCATTGCTTATTAACCGCTCAGTGTCGTGAGTAATCATCGACTGGTCAGCCTGCACGTTTCCGATGATGTTGCAGGTCTCGTTAAGTGGCTTATGTTGCTCTTTATTGAGTTTCAAGATGTCAATGCACACGTTCTTTGCAATAAACATAGCCAGCGCTTCGGGCTTCTGGTATTCGCTTAGCCTGTCTCGCATCTGCCACAGACGTAAAAGAGTTTCTTGTACGGCATCCTCCGCGTCGTAGGCCAGTTCTTGCTTGTTGAAGAAACTTCGGCAGAGATTCATCAGTTTCGGACGAACGGATGTTGCGATATTTTGAAAGTCTTGCGATTCCATTTTTGTTTATGCACTTCTGCTATTAACACGAATAAGAACGGGAAAGGTAAACTACAAAAATGGAAAAATGTCATTTGATGCATTCGTTTCATGATGTAACCTTTTCCAAAAATCAATTCAAACGACGAAGTTACGGACAACGGCATGAAAATCCCTCGGCAAAGCCCGGAAATCGGATGCCGAGGGCGAAAATATGAAACTAGTTTCAGCGTTTTTCTACTGCTGGGCTTCGAAAGTGATGTCTTTGGTTCAAATAGCGTGTTATTGCCATAAAGACTCGCTCTCCCATCCGTGAGGGAAGCCCATGGCGGTGACGTCGATGGACGGGTAAGCGGAGAGCAGGGCATCGACTTTCGCCTTCATGTCGTTGTTGGGCGAAATGATGTTGAGGAAATACTTGATGATGCAAAGGCTGAAATAGACTTTCCGCTGGTTGACGGGAATGGTAAGCCAAGGGCAAGTCATGTGCCGTTGTGTCAGCACCTGTAATGCAAATGTGCGGTTCCATACGCGAGCATGGTGGCCGCAGTTGTTGCGGGCAACGGTGATAATGGTCATCCATGAGTTGAACACAGGGACGCCCAATGAAAACTCCTGGGCTATCTTCTTGCGTATCTGGTTGCTCTTGATGTTGTTGTATATCCTGGTCAGTACGCCTAAGGGCAGGATCTCTGCCAACATCCATGCTGGAGGATATGGGTCGGAATAGGTGTTGCGGAAATGTTCTATGAAATCCTCGCGCGACTTGGCGAGTTCGGCATCAATGAGTTGTTTTGTCTTGATAAAGGTGTTAGCATCATAGAAACAAGTCGGGTCAGTCATCCAGAAAGGATTGCCTGTCTCGCGGCTTGTGATATTGACAATGGCACTGCGCACTGCAACCTCTATCTTTTCTATCTCGTTGAACATCAGCAGTCGCAGATGCCTGTCGAAACGGTACATATCCAGAGCTTGATTGAAGGTGGCCCCGGGCTTGAACACATGATTCTCCTTCGGTGTGGTCAAGAGGGGATAAAGGTATGCACTGAATCTATAGTAGCCGATGTGGCGGAGGTAGTTTTCCGTCCGTGTGACGTTCTCTATGTGGAGACCGCGCGACTGCAGCAATGCCGCCAACTGGGCAGGCGATGTGTAGGTCTTTGAATAATGTGCCATATGAAAATAAAACGACCCGCCGATTTAAGCATTGTGAAGAGGCTTGGCGGGTTCTCGTGAGTGCAAAGGTAGTGTTTTTTATTGAATTGACCAAACTTTTGGATGGGAAATCGCTTTTTGAGTGCTGTTTTGTTACCATGGTCAGTGTTTCATTCGTTTTTACCGTCGAAAGTGATGCCTTTGCGGATTTTTGACAACATCTGCGGGGTGATGCAGAGGAACGAGGCAATAGCTGCAAGCGGCAGATGCTGCACAATGCCGGGACAGCGACTTAGCAACAATTCATAACGCTCGCGGGCCGTGGTGCGGTGGAAATCCAAGTAGCTTCTGCGGGCTTGAAGCCAACCATCCGCTCTTTTACCTTTATTATATACTACACCGCTACGCCTTCAATAGGCTTGCTCATGCACGCCTTTGACGGCTCGACCGCTGGGGTCATTCATGTTCTTGAAGGCGGCATCCCACTCCAGGGCGATGGCTGTAGAGCAAGCAACAGAGGCTTCCTGGTTCACGCTGCGGGCTGCGCTGTCGCTGGGGAAGTGCTCGGCGAAGATGCTGCGGTAGTAGTACTCCTCCTTGTTCAGTGGCGGGTTGATGGGGAAACGCTCGGCTGCGTGTGCCATCTGCTCGTCGCTGACAGCCTCGGAGGTTATCTTCTTTAGGGTGTCGATCCACGAGTAGCCTACTCCGTCGCTGAACTGCTCCTTTTGTCGCCAGGCAATCTCCTCGGGCAACATGTCGGCAAAGGCTTCGCGGACAATCTTCTTCTCAATCTCGAAGCCGGGTTCGCCGTTCTTCTTCGGGCCGCACATCTTCGCCTCTGGGTTCGTCCGCATTGCCACATCGAGGAACTCCTTGTCGAGGAACGGTACACGGCCCTCGACGCCCCAGGCCGACAGACTCTTGTTGGCGCGAAGGCAGTCGTAGTAGTGCAGCTTCGAGAGCTTGCGGACGGTCTCCTCGTGGAACGCCTGTGCGCTGGGTGCCTTGTGGAAGTAGAGGTAGCCACCGAATATCTCGTCGGCACCCTCGCCCGAGAGCACCATCTTGATGCCCATCGACTTGATGACACGCGCCAACAGGTACATCGGTGTAGAGGCACGGACGGTTGTTACGTCGTAGGTCTCGATGAAATAGATGACGTCGCGGATGGCATCCAACCCCTCCTGTATGGTGTAGTTGATTTCGTGGTGGACGGTGCCGATGTGGTCGGCCACAAGCTTTGCCTTTGCCAAGTCTGGCGCACCCTTCAAGCCTACGGCGAACGAGTGCAGGCGGGGCCAGTAGGCGCGTGTCTGCGAGTTGTCCTCGATACGGTGCTCGCTGAACTTCTCGGCAATGGCGGAGATGACAGAGGAATCCAGTCCGCCCGAGAGCAAAACGCCGTAAGGCACGTCCGACATCAGCTGGCGCTTCACAGCAGCCGTAAGCGCATCGCGAATGGCACCGACACTTGCCGCGTTGTTCTTCACAGCATCAAAGTCGAACCAGTCCCGGTTGTAGTACCTTTCCATTTTCAATTTTCCATTTTCAATTTTTGAATTGCCATAGGCATAATGCCCAGGCAGGAAAGGCTCGTACCTCTCGCATTGCCCTTCGAGCGCCTTCAGCTCCGAAGCCACATACACTGTGCCGTCGCTGTCGTAACCTATATATAAAGGTATCACGCCGATAGGGTCGCGGGCAATGAGGAACTCGTCCTTCTCCTCATCATAAAGAGCGAAAGCAAAGATGCCGCTGAGGTCTTCCAAGAAGTCAATGCCTTTGTCTCGATAGAGCGTCAGGATGACCTCGCAGTCCGAGCCTGTCTGGAACTCATACTGTCCGGCATAGCGGCGGCGAATCTCCTGATGGTTGTATATCTCGCCGTTGACTGCCAGCACCTGACGGCGGTCTGGGCTATACAACGGCTGACCGCCGCTCTCTGGGTCAACGATGGAAAGCCTTTCGTGAGCGAGGATGGCCGAGCCGCCACAATAGATTCCACTCCAGTCAGGTCCGCGGTGACGGATTTTCTGACTCATACGCAGCGCTTTTTCACGCAATTCATGCGTTTGCTTATTTACATTAAAAATGCCTACAATACCACACATATTATTGTATTTTATTTAAGTTGTTTTTCTTCTATATACTTGATAAAAGCTTGGTTGACGAGGCGGATGCCGCCGGGGGTGGGGTAGTGGCCGGTGAAGTACCAGTCGCCCTGATGGTCTGGACAGGCGGCATGCAGGCCTTCGATGGTCTGGAAGACGAACTCCACAGGCGCTTGCATCCCGACGGGGCGCAGCATCTCTGCCATCTTCGTGTTGATGTCCTCGACGGTAAAGGGTTTGTATAAAGCAGAGACACAATTGCTTTGTTCAGCTTTTGGTTTACGGAGTTCGGCGAGGCAAGCCTCGTAGATGTCAGTGATGAGTTGCCATAGGCCGCGCTCTTCGATGAGGGCGATGGTGGCACGGAAGGCGCAGAACTCCTCTAATCGCGCCATGTCGATGCCGTAGTAGTCGGGGTAACGGATTTGGGGCGAACTGCTCACCATGACAATCTTCTTGGGGTGCAGGCGGTCCAGAATCTTGAAGATGCTTTCCTTCAAGGTGGTGCCGCGCACGATGCTGTCGTCGATGATGACAAGATTGTCCTCGTAAGGCCGCAGCGAGCCATAGGTGATGTCATAGACGTGTGAGGCGAGGTCGTTGCGAGAGCCGGCCTCGGTGATGAAGGTGCGGAGTTTGATGTCCTTCCAAGCCACCTTCTCGCTGCGGACGCTGAGCCCTTGGCTTCGCAGACCCTCCATCATGCCGTAGAAGGCAACCTCTGCCGTGTTGGGGATGAAGGAGAAGACGGTGTGGTCGGTGTCGCCGTCGATGGCTCTGAGGATGGGAGCCGTGAGTTGCTGGCCGAGCTGCTTGCGCTCGTGATAGATGTCGCGGTCGGAGCCACGGCTGAAGTAGATGCGCTCGAACGAGCAGCGTGACTGCTGCTTGGGTTCCAGGATGGCTTCCAAGGAGGAACTGCCGTCCTTGTGTACGATGAGCGCCTGACCGGCGGGTAGTTCCTGCACTTCCTCGCAGGTGAGGTCGAAGGTGGTTTGTAGCACGGCGCGTTCGCTGGCGACGGCAATCACCTCGTCGTCTTTGTGGAAGAAGGCGGGACGTATGCCCCAGGGGTCGCGCATGGCGAACATCTCGCCCGAGCCAGTCATGCCGCACATCACGTAGCCGCCGTCGTAGTCCTGCATCGTGGTGCGCAGCACGTTTGCCATCTGCACGTGGTCCTCGATATAGTTGGTGATGTCTGTGTCCTGCAAGCCCAGTGCCTTTGCCTCGACGTAGCAGCGCTCCACCTCGCGGTCCAGACGGTGCCCCATCCACTCCAGCGTGATGTACGAGTCGCTGTAGATACGCGGCGACTGTCCTTGCCGAACTATCTTTTGGAATATCTCGTCGATGTTGGTCATGTTGAAGTTGCCGCACAGGCAGAGGTTCTTGGCTCGCCAGTTGTTGCGGCGCAGGAAGGGGTGGACGTACTGCAACCCGCTCTTGCCCGTGGTGGAGTAGCGCAGGTGACCCATGAAGAGCGATGCCTCTTCCCATTCGGGTGTCACGAGGTCGAAGATTTCGGTGATGGCATCTTTGCCCAGCGCCTTCTCGCGGAACATGTACTCCGTGCCGACGGGCGCATCCATGTTGACACAGGCGATGCCGGCACCTTCCTGGCCGCGGTTGTGCTGCTTCTCCATCAGCAGATAGAGTTTGTTCAGGCCGTAGGCCCTTGTGCCGTACTTCTGCCGGTAGTAGCTCTGGGGCTTCAGGAGCCTCACCAGTGCCACGCCACACTCATGCTTGAGTTGTTCCACCATCGAATTTGACAATTTTACAATTTAGCCATTGAGGCATGTTTTCACAAAGCTCATGAAGAGCGGATGGGGATGCAGGACCGTGGAGCTGTATTCGGGGTGGAACTGCGCGCCGATGTACCAACGCTTCTCGGGGATTTCCACGATTTCCACCAGGTCGGCGGCTGGGTTGATGCCCACGCACTTCATGCCGGCAGCCTCGTACTCTTCCTTATATTTGTTGTTGAACTCGTAGCGGTGTCTGTGCCTTTCCTTGATGAGAAGCTCCCCTCCATCACGGGAGGGGTCGGGGGTGGGTCTGTAGGCCTCATAAGCCCTGCTTCCTTCCTTCAGCTCGCACTCGTAGGCTCCGAGTCGCATGGTGCCGCCCATCTGGGTGATGTTCTTCTGCTCCTCCATGATGTCGATGACGTTGTGGGGGGTGTCGGGGTTCATCTCGGCGCTGTTGGCATCCTGGTAGCCCAGGACGTTGCGGGCGAACTCGATGACCATCATTTGCATGCCCAGGCAGATGCCGAAGGTGGGGATGTCGTGGGTACGGGTGTATTCGGCGGCGATGATTTTGCCTTCGATGCCGCGCTGACCGAAGCCCGGACAGATGACGATGCCTGCCATGCCGTCCAGCTTCTCGGCGATGTTCTCCTTCGTTACCTCCTCGCTATTGATGAAATGTATCTTGGCCTTCACGTCGTTGTAGATGCCAGCCAGGTTGAGGCTCTCGCGGATGCTCTTGTAGGCATCCTGCAGGTCGTACTTGCCGACCAGTCCGATGTGCAGTTCACGCTTGGCGTTGCGCTGCTTCTCCAGGAAGTCGCGCCAGGGCTTCATGGCAGGTGTCTCGCCCACGGGGATGCCAATCTTGCGCAGGATGGCGGCGTCGAGGCCCTGCTTCTGCATGTTGACGGGCACCTCGTAGATGCTGGGCATGTCCTCGCTCTGCACCACGCACTCCAGATCGACGTTGCAGAAGCCAGCCACCTTCAGTCGCATGGCGTCGTCGAGGTGACGTTCCGTACGGAGCACGAGGATGTCGGGCTGGATGCCCATGCCCTGCAGTTCCTTGACGGAGTGCTGCGTGGGCTTCGTCTTCAGTTCGTCGGCAGCTTTCAGGTAGGGCACGTAGGTCAGGTGGACGCAGACGGCATCCCTGCCCAACTGCCAGCGCAGCTGTCGGATGGCCTCCATGAACGGCGCACTCTCGATGTCGCCAATCGTGCCACCCACCTCGGTGATGACGAAGTCGAGGCCCCCCTCTTGTCCCCCCAAGGGGGGATGATTAGGTGAGTATGTCTCCTCCCCCCTGGGCAATTGCCTGTTAGAAGCAGAGCAATTGGGGAGCGTAAGCGACGGAGGGCAAAAGGTTGGGAGGGGGCTTCTCAGCATCCTCCTCTTTATCTCGTCGGTGATGTGGGGCACCACTTGGATGGTCTTGCCCAGGTAGTCGCCGCGGCGCTCGCGGTCGATGACGGCCTTGTAGATGCGGCCCGTGGTGATGGAGTTGTGGCGCGTGGTGTGGATGCCGGTGAAGCGCTCGTAGTGGCCCAGGTCGAGGTCCGTCTCCATGCCGTCCTCCGTCACGTAGCACTCGCCGTGCTCGTAGGGGTTCAGCGTGCCTGGGTCGATGTTAATGTAGGGGTCGAACTTCTGAATGGTGACCTTGTAGCCGCGGGCCTGCAGCAGTTTGCCGATGCTGGCGGAGATGATGCCCTTGCCCAGCGACGAGACTACGCCGCCCGTGACGAAGATGTACTTTGTGTCCATGTTTTGCGCCTCTTTTCTATCACTTTTACCAAATTCTGCACAAAGTTACGACATTTTGCTAAATATCCAAATATAATTCAAGCAAATTGCAACATAATCGACAAATTCATTGACATGTATCAATTGCCAAACAGACTGGTGTCCTTACATGCGAACCAGCAGGCTCCGCCTAATATATAATATAAAATGTAGGGCAGGGTGATGGCGTTTCAAAGAAAAGTTGTATCTTTGCAGCCAGACAACAGGCAATTCATTATAACAATATAGATATGAGCATCGACACCTACAAACTGACAAGTACCGAGGAGCCTTCCGACGAGGTGCTGCAGGCTCTGATGGAGAAGGTGGCTCAGGCTGCCCGCGAGTCGAAGGCAAAAGCTGAGGCCGAGAAGCGCAGAAGGCTACAGACCGTAGCCGACGAAATCAAAGAGTGGAAACGTAAAGTTGCGATATGACGACAAGAAGACCCACACTTTGTGTCGTTGCCGGCCCCAATGGTTCGGGCAAGACGACTACCACCACCCAGTTGCTTGAAAACGAGTGGACGGCAGACAGCCTGTACATCAATCCCGACAACATCGCGCAGGAAACCTTTGGCGATTGGAACTCTCCAGAGGCCGTGCTGAAGGCTGCCGAGGAAGCCACGCGTTTACGCTACGAATGTTTGGAACAGGGACGCGACTTCGTATTTGAAACGGTCTTCTCTGCCCCCGAGAAACTGGAATTTCTTCGTAAGGCAAAGGATTCAGGCTTCTTCATCCGGCTGTTCTACGTCTGCACGTCCGATCCCGCCATCAATGTGGCTCGCATTGCGCAGCGCTACATGAACGGTGGTCATGAGGTGCCCATCTCGAAAATCATCACGCGCTACTACAAGTCGCTCGCCAATGTGGCAAAGGCCATCACCTTCGTTGACCGCGCCTACATCTACGACAACTCTGTAGATAACCAGCTGCCCCGTCTGCTGTTCCGCATGACAGACGGTCAGCTCTTCAAGCAATACACCGACGACATTCCAGAGTGGGCATTGACCATATTGAAATAATATCCTAACTCCTGAATTTCAAGCCGCATTGGCGGCGTAGCAATATATATACTAAAGGTAAGAGAGCGAATAGTCGGCTTCGGGGCTGTCCGCTTTTTCAATCAAAGAGAGAACGACAGGATGGAACAGAAATTCGGGAAGAACAAAATAGACATAGATGTGCTGCGGGACTTCTGCGAGCGGGAGGGGCAGTGTGTGGTGTACCGCAAGGGGGAGCAGATGGAGCGCGAAGGCGACCCGTCGCGGTGGTTCGGCTTCGTGGCCGAGGGGTGCTTCAAGTATGTGACGCACGGCATCAGCGACGACCGAGAGCACATCACATGGTTCTCGTTCGAGGGTGAGTTCGCGGGAGACTATCCTACCTGTCTTGACGGACGTCCGGCACAAACAACGATTGAGGCGATGATGCCCAGCCGAATCTTCCGAGTCAATGGTGAACAATTGTTGCAATGGTTCCGTGAAAATGGAGAGACAATGGAACTTCGCGCCGGCATTGCCGAGCACCTGCTATTTCAAGCTCGCAGAAGCCACTTGGATTTCCACCGCGCCACGGCCCGCGAGCGTTATGAATTATTGCTAAGTCGTTGTCCGGGCATTGTGCAGCACTTGCCGCTTACTGCCATTGCCTCGTTCCTCTGTATCACGCCCAATTACCTGAGCACTATCCGCAAGAATATCACGTTCGAAGCGAAAAAATAGCGCTACTTCCTTTAAGTAGTTTAAGACTTTCGCCCTCGGCACCCGATTTCCGGGCTTTACCGAGGGCTTTTTCGTACCGTTTCTATAACTTTGTGGTCGTAAAAGTTGGCAGTCCTGCAAATGTTAGACAAATGTCAAGGAAGGGATACTTCTGTCAGGCATAATTGACAGAACTTTTGCACCTGCTAATGTTAAAAGTTGAACGGTTTACGTTATTGTGTGTATATAATGATGATAAACCAAACAAAAAACGATGAAAAGACTGATTCTATTTTCAATGGTTTGCCTGATGACCACAGTAACACAGGCACAGAATGAGACTACGGTGGAGAACGATTCCGTGGTATGGGACAAGATGCTCAGCGAAATCGCCGTAACGGGACACCGCCACATCGTCAGGATGAAGGGCAACACGCTCGTTGCGCAAGTGGCTAACACGGAACTGGCCAATCTCGGCACGGCCAACGATGTGCTGTCGCGTTTGCCGTTCATCAATATGGACGGCGACGAAATCAGCATCGTAGGAAAGGGTAAGCCTGCGGTCTTAATCGACAACCGCCCCATGCGCGACGAGTCGGAACTACAGATGCTTCGCAGTGAGAACATCAAGAACATCCAGATTATCACCTCGCCAGGCGCGGAGTACGCTTCGGACGTGAAGGCCGTTATCAAGATTCAGACGCGCCAGCCGTTCATCAAGGGACTGAGCGGAAAACTGACCTCTCAGACCTCAGCCAAGCGCATCTGGGAGGAAATGGCGATGGCCGACCTGAGTTACAACTGGACGAACTGGCAGGTGTTCGGGCAGGTGATGTATAACAACGGCGGGCGAAAGAACTATGACGTGAGCACTACCGACTTCCTTTTCAACGGTCAGCAAAACCAACTCGTAAACACGGCTACGAAGCGCAACAAGTTTGAGACCACGACCGCAAAGGGAGGCTTCAATTGGAACAGCGGCGGGCAGTCGCTCGGTGCCTACTACCAGTACAACAACCAGCCCACGCACTTCAAAAGCCGTGGCACAGAGGACGACGACGTGCTGGGCATCAAGGAGCAGAACATCGGCAAACTCATCGACATTGATTCCAAGCAGGAGAAGCATTTGGCATCGGCCTACTATGACAACACTTTCGAGAACGAGGCACACCTGCACTTCGACGGCAACTACATCCACACATGGTACACCGACGACAATCTGACGCAGACCGTTTCGCCCACGACCAGCGAGATTGTTCCCTCGCAGACGGGCATGACCTCCGACCTCTGGGCGGGCAAACTCTACTACGAGTTTCCCTTTGCCACGGGTAAACTGAACGTCGGCACGGAGGACAGCTACACCTACAACCATCAGGAGTACACGATGCAGAACGCTGCCGTCGGCAATTACATTCCATCGACCGAGAACGAGAGCCGCCAGACCGATTGCGCAGCTTTCGCCACGTGGCAGAAGGATTGGAATGCCTTGTCGCTCCAATTGGGTTTGCGCTACGAATACGTGAAGTTTGACTACAAGCGCGACGGCATCCGCGACGACGAGGTGAGCCGCACCGATAACAGTCTGTCGCCCAATCTCTCGCTCTCGTACAACTTCAACGAGACCACCTTCATGTCGCTCGACTATTCGCACTCCATCACCCGTCCGCCTTATAAACAGTTGCGCAGTTCCTTATTATATGTCGGTCCTTACGAGGTGGAGGGTGGCAATCCCACGTTGGGCGACTGCAAGACCGACGAACTAACCTATATGTTCGGCTGGAAAGACCTGACGCTGGAACTGACCTACAGCCATCTGGCTGACACCTACGTCTATACCAAGGAGCACTATTCCGATGCAAAGCCCCTGCTCGTGTTCAGTCCCCGTCAGGCCGACATCAACAAGCTGAACGCCTACCTGTCATACGCCCCCGTGGTCAAGTTCTGGAAACCCAACTTCACCGTTGGCTTCGACCAGCAGTGGCTCACGCTCTATGGTGAGAAGTACAACAAGCCCATCTTCCGCTACATGCTGAAGAATATCTTCACGCCCTCGAAGAATTGGATGATGACTTTCGACGTGACAGGCTCCACACGCGGCCACACAATGACCAACGAAATGCGTTCACAATGGGGCATCGACCTCTCCGTGCGTCGCTACTTCATGCAGAAGCGCTTGCAGATAGCCCTCGCTGCCAACGACATCTTCCACACCCGCAACCAAAGTTGGTGGATGAACGTCAAGGACGTGAGCCTCTACAAAGACTCCGATGCCGACACTCGTCGCCTGATGCTCACCGTTTCCTATACCTTCAACCCAAAGAAGAGCAAGTATAAGGGCGAGGGAGCCGCCAACAACGAAATGAAACGACTTTGAACGAATGAATAAAACCGAGACAATGATTGAGAACAGCGACGAGGTCGGCGGAATCACAAAAGGAAAATAAATCACAAATAATATGAGAACAACAAAACTTTGGAGAATCGCCTTTGCGATGCTTGCTGCTTTCTCCCTCGCCTCTTGCAGCAGCGACGATGACAATGAAGATAAAGTGGAGCAGGTAACCATCTATGTGTCTGCTGAAACAGGAGTTTACTATGACATGTGGCTCGACCCCGAAAGGGAGAATCCAATTGTCGGGATGCAGATACAGGAGAAGGGTGCCACTCGTTGGAGTTGTGTCAGCCTTTATAGAATAGCGGGTTTCACCTACGAGAAAGGAAACGAGTACGAACTGTTAGTGAAGAAAACAACCCTTGCTAATCCCCCGCAGGATTATGTCAATGTCAGGTACGAACTTATCCGCATCGTCTCACAGAGAAAGATTGAATAAAACACGCCAGTTCCTATGAGCGTGCCTCCCCGTTTGATTCGGCAACGGGCGGCGGGGAGGTATCTTTTTTAGGGCTGGCAGAATTCTTTGGGCAGCTTAACGCGCTGGGGCTGCATACAAAGAGCAGATAAGTCAGCGCAACAAATGTTAACACCAAAAACATAGGAACTATGGCAAAAAAACTTAACAACGGTCCTTGACCTGAGCAGGCGATGAGCATGAACGGAAAACGTTACGAACATCATCAGAAACGGTCATGTATCATGAATGGATTGAATCATGTATCATGAACCGAGCAAATCATGTATCATGAATGAATCAAATCATGTATCATGAACCGAGCAAGCCATGCAGATGGCGATTTTCAGACAACAAAAGTATTCATCAAAAAAACGTAAGACTATGATTTCATTGATTAAAATGAAGGGTGTGAACCTTCAGACCAAGGAGATTATCTATTATCCCAAGTGGACACGTATTTCAACTGTTAACGAGACGCAGCTGTCGAAGCGCATGGCGCGCGGAAGCACGTTCTCCGTTGGTGAAATCAATGGTGTGTTCTCGGACTTCCCGCAGTCGATTATTGACGAGCTGCTGGATGGCAACGCTGTTGAGATTGCAGGCCTGGGCACCTTCAAGTTGAAGGTTCAGGGCAAGAGCCAGAAGGAGAAGAAGCTAGTGACTTCAGTCGGTGCAAAGATTATCGTGCTGTTCGAGCCAGCTTTAGAGTTGACCAGTCGTCTGAACAACGAGAAGGAGTTTCGCTTCGTAGATGCTCCCACAGCCGAAGGACAGCAGGATGCCGACGAGGGCGGTGACACGCCCAGTGGAGGCGATACTCCCGGTGGTGACGATACGCCCACGCCGGATCCTGATCCAGACCCCAGTGGTGGTGATGAACCCATAGAAGACTAAATACAAAGAAAGAGCGCTGCGGCGCTCTTTCTTCGTCAATGGATAATTGAAAATTGAAAATGGATAATTAACAATTAACAACTAACAACTAACAATGAACAATGGATATTTATTTCGCTAACCGCTAACCACTAACCGCTAACCCTTTTCGTTATTAAAGGCTGAATCCCAGACCGAAGACGAAGTAGAACTTGCCGGAGTTGGGGTTGGAGGTCAGGCCGGCAAAGACGGGCAGGTGGTACTTCTCCTTGATGACGAAGTTCTTGGTGGCTCGGAGCGAGACGTTGGTGCAGGCAAAGCCGGTGGTGCCGTAGCTCGTCGTGCACCAGGGGACGATGCCGACGGTGCCCGTCCAGTCGAGTTTCGCCAAGCGGAAGGGTGCTGAGAGCTCGAAATAGCTGCTGTAGGCACGTTTGCCGCTGCCGTTCAGTCCGTCGTTGCCAGCGAAGTTGGTGTACCACGTGGCGGAGAGGAAACCGAAGTCGTAGCCGACGAATCCCTCCCAGATGTGGGTGGTCTTTCCTGTCTTATACTGGAAGTAGCTGCCCTCACCAAACCAGTAGTCGGTTATGCCCACGCTGAAACCTTTCGTCTCGTACTTGAGCGTGAAGTCCAGCTCTTTGGTGTCGTCTTTGTCAAAACCCACGCTTCCCCATGCTGTGAGGCTCAGGCCTTTGTAGTCAACACCCAGGGTAGGCTGCAGACTGAAGTTACCCATGTCCAGACCACGCCAGATGTATTGGCTCACGAGATCGGCACCAAGGGTGGCACTCACTTTATCTTGTGCCCATGCCGTGGTCATACCGACCACGGACAGGGCAATGATGATGAATCTTTTCATATTTTTACCTTTTCAACTTTTTACTTTTTTATCTTTCAATCTTCAATTTTCAATCTTCAATTATAGCACAATTCTCCATGCTCGTAAACATCCAGTCCCTCGTCCTCGATGCGGGCTGGCACTCGGAGACCGTGAAGCTTCTTAATGCCAAAAAAGAGAAGGAAGCCACAGACGGCTGCCCAGAGGTCGATGATGAGGATGCCGAAGCACTCTGCTCCGAAGAACCCCCAGCCGTGACCGTAGAGAGCGCCGTTGCTCGTGGAGAGCAGACCTGTCATAATCGTGCCGAAGATGCCGCAGACGCCGTGGACACTTGAGGCACCGACAGGGTCGTCGATGTGAAGCCTGTGGTCGATGAACTCGATGGAGAAGACCAGCACGGTTCCGCAGACGAGACCGATGATGACGGCACCGACGGGCGAAACGAGGTCGCAGCCTGCCGTGACACCCACAAGACCTGCCAGCACGCCGTTCAGCGTCAGGGAGAACGAGGGCTTCTTGTACTTCAGCCACGTAAGGAACATGGTAGCTACACCGCCTGCTGCTGCTGCGAGGTTGGTTGTCAGGAAGACGTGGCTGATGGCCAAGCGATTGACCTCCCCGCTGGCTGCCAGTTGTGAGCCAGGGTTGAAGCCGAACCATCCCATCCAGAGGATAAAGACACCGAGGGCTGCGAGGGTCAGCGAGTGGCCGGGAATGGCTCGGCTGCTGCCGTCCTTGGCATACTTGCCTCGGCGAGCACCCAATGCCATCGCTCCAATCAAAGCCAGCACTCCGCCCACACTGTGCACGATGGCCGAGCCCGCAAAGTCGTGGAAGACGTCGCCGAAGGTCTGCATCATGAAGCTGTCTGCCGCATCGTTGCAGAGCCAACCGCCGCCCCAAGTCCAGTGGCCTTCGATGGGATAGATGAGCAGCGAAATGATGGCGCTATAGATGACGTACATCGAGAACTTCGTCCTCTCAGCCATTGCACCGCTGACAATCGTGGCGCTCGTAGCACAGAAGACCGTCTCGAAGATAAGGAAACCCTCGACGGGCAGTTCGCCCTTGTAGAAAGAGAGGTCGCCCCAATTGGGCATCCCAATGAAGCCGCCAAGCGCGTCGGTACCGAACATCAGTCCAAAGCCCACGAACCAGAACAGCAACGAGCCGAACATGAAATCCACGAAGTTCTTGAAAAGGATGTTGGCCGTGTTCTTGCTGCGTGTGAAGCCTGCCTCACACAGCGCAAAGCCTGGTTGCATGAAGAACACAAGCATAGCCGCCAACAACATCCATACTGTATCTAATGATAATGCAATTTCGTTCATAATCCTTTTAATCTTTTTAACCTTTTACCTTTTTACTTTTTATCACGTAGTACCGTGTCACCATGTTCGCCTGTGCGGATGCTCCAGGTGTCAATCATGTCACTCACGAAGATGCGGCCATCGCCTACTTCTCCCGTATGAGCTGTGTCGATGATGACCTTTACGGTCGGTTCTACAAACTGGTCGCGACACACGATGGTCAACGCCACGCGCTCTATGACATCCGTCGAGTACTGGACGCCACGATAGATGCGCTCCTGTCGGCTCTGGCCGATGCCGTGTACGTCGTGATACTCAAACCAGTCGATGTCCGACGAGAGCAATGCCTCCTTGACATCCTCGAACTTGGTCTTCCTGATGATTGCTTCAATCTTCTTCATACCTTAATCATTTTAATTGATGAGCGTCCTATTTGTGTCACATTGCAATGAAATCGCTGCAAAGGTATGGCAAAATGTTTGTGTAATACAAATATTCGTTGCTAAAAGATACATTCCAAGTCGCGATAATTGATATATGTCAATAAAAGTGCAAGACAACATCTCTTTTTGCAATAAAAATGTGTAATAATCTTTCCAAATGCAATATCTTTGCAGTGAAATTAATGCAAAATGATAGTTTGAAACAAGAAAGGGACGCAGAATGAAGCAAAAGATACACTTCACGAAGATGCATGGTGCGGGCAACGACTACATCTACGTTGATACATCATTATATATTATAAAGGACCCGTCTGTTGCAGCCCGTGCTTGGAGCGACCGGCACAAGGGCATCGGTTCGGACGGGCTGGTGCTGATAGGGAAGTCTCCGATGCCGGAGGCGGACTTCACCATGCGCATCTTCAACGCTGACGGTTCGGAAGCCATGATGTGCGGCAATGCCAGCCGTTGCATCGGGAAGTATCTCTACGAGAAGGGACTGACCGACAATACGACCATCCGCCTGCTCACGCTCTCCGGCATCAAGTTGCTTTTCCTGCATATTGTTGACGGCATCGTGGAAAGTGTGACGGTCGATATGGGAGAGCCTATGTTCGAGAACCATCAGCAGTTTATACCCAGCAGCAATGGGCTGCTACAAGGGAACTTCGTCTCAATGGGCAACCCCCATTACGTCATCTTTACGGACGACGTGAACACTGTTGAAGTCATGGGAAAAGAATTGGAAAACCACCCTGCGTTTCCTGAACGCGCTAACATCGAATTTGCCGAAATGCGTCCTGACGGTATTCGAGTGCGCGTTTGGGAGCGCGGCAGTGGCATCACGATGGCTTGCGGCACAGGGGCCTGCGCTACGGCGGTGGCAGCCTGCAAGACAGGGCGCTCCGGCCGCAAGAACCGCATCGTCATGGACGGCGGCACCCTTGACATCGAGTGGCGCGAAGCAGACAACCACGTCTATCTGTCTGGGCCAGCAGAAATCGCCTTCGAGGGGGAAATAGAGCTGCCGGAATAACGTAATGACGATATAACGTAATAACGAAAACAATGATCAACCAAAACTACCTGAATCTTTCCGAGTCCTATCTCTTCTCTGAGATTGCGCGGAAGGTGAAAGCATACAAGGAAGAGAATCCGAAGGCCGACATCATCAGCCTCGGCATAGGTGATGTGACGCAGCCGCTCTGTCCGGCTGTCATCGAGGCTCTGCACAAGGCGACGGACGAGATGGCTCAAAGCGCGACCTTCCGTGGCTACGGCCCAGAGCGCGGCTACGACTTCCTGCGCGAAGCCATCGTAACCCACGATTTCCGTGCCCGTGGCATCGACATCGACGCGGATGAGGTGTTCGTGAGCGACGGAGCCAAGAGCGATACGGGCAACTTCCAGGAACTGCTGTCGGCAGACTGCGTTGTGGCCGTCACCGACCCCGTCTATCCTGTCTATATCGATGCAAACACAATGGCGGGACGGCGTATCGTTAAATTGCCTTGCACGGCAGAGAACGGCTTTGTACCCGAAGCCCCCACGGAGCATGTGGACGTCATCTACCTCTGCTATCCCAACAACCCGACGGGCACGACGCTGACTCGTGAGCAGCTGAAGAAGTGGGTGGACTACGCATTGGCGAACAATGCCCTCATCTTCTACGATGCGGCTTACGAGGCGTACATCCAGAGCGAGGACGTGCCACACAGCATCTACGAGATTTCCGGCGCCAAGGAGTGTGCCGTGGAGTTCCATTCGTACTCCAAGACGGCAGGCTTCACGGGCATCCGATGCGGATATACGGTGGTGCCGAAAGCCCCCTCCCAACCTCCCCCAAAGGGGAGGAGTTCTTCCCCCCTTGGGGGGATAAGAGGGGGGCTTCATGCAATGTGGAACCGCCGTCAATCCACGAAGTTCAACGGCACGAGCTACCTCTCTCAACGTGCCGCAGAAGCCATCTATACCCCAGAAGGCAAGGCGCAGATTAAGGCGACAATCGTTTACTATATGGAGAATGCCCGACTGATGCGCGAGGCACTGACGGAGATGGGCTTCAAAGTCTATGGTGGCAAGGATGCGCCCTACCTTTGGGTCAGCACGCCAAACGGTATGAGTTCATGGGAATTCTTTGACTGGATGCTCCACTCGGCACACGTTGTCTGCACTCCTGGCGCTGGTTTTGGCCCCTGTGGCGAGGGCTTTGTTCGCCTCACAGCCTTTGGCACACACGAGAACACAGAGAAGGCACTTCGCCGAATAAGTAATAGATTGTAAGGACCCCCTATCCCCCTTCAGGGGGAATTAAATTGTAAATTGGACTCCGGCTTTGCCGCCTGAGTGCTAAAACAAGAATAAATAATACACGAAGAAATCGTCAAATAGCAAATGAACAAGGGTTTATATCAAGAATCATACGAGCACGATGCCTGCGGCGTGGGCATGGTGGTGAACATCCACGGTGGCAAAAGCCATGAGCTGGTGGATAATGCGCTGAAGGTGCTGGAGAACATGGAACATCGCGGTGCCGAGACCAGGGACAAGACTGGCGACGGTGCTGGCATCATGGTGCAGATTCCGCACGAGTTCATCCTGCTGCAAGGCATCCCCGTTCCCGAGAAAGGTCGCTACGGCACTGGTCTGGTCTTCTTCCCGAAAGACGAAAAGCAGCAGCAGGCAATCCTGAGCGTGATGATAGAAGAGATTGAGCGCGAGGGACTGCAGCTGATGCACATGAGGGTGGTTCCCACTTGTCCCGAGGCTTTGGGCGCCGGTGCAAAGGAAGTGGAGCCGGAAATTAAGCAGATATTCGTGACGGGCGTGACGGAGGAACAGGCTCCGATGCTCGACCGCATATTATATAAGATAAGGAAGCGCATCGAGAACTGTGTGACGGACGAGGACTTCTACATCTGCTCGCTCTCGAGCAAGAACATCATCTACAAGGGTATGCTGACCAGCGGACAGCTGCGTCGCTACTTCCCCGACCTGTCGAGCCCGTACTTCACGAGCGGTCTGGCTCTGGTTCACTCCCGCTTCTCGACCAACACGTTCCCGAAGTGGAAGCTGGCACAGCCCTTCCGCCTTTTGGCGCACAATGGCGAAATCAACACGATTCGCGGCAATCGCGGTTGGATGAAGGCAAGGGAAAGCGTGCTTTCGAGCGAGGCTTTGGGCGACATCAAGGACTTGCGGCCCATCGTGCAGGAAGGGATGAGCGACTCGGCTTCGCTGGATAATGTGTTTGAGTTCCTCACGATGAGCGGACTCTCGCTGCCCCAGGCGATGGCTATCCTCGTGCCCGAGAGCTTCAACGACAAGAACCCTATTTCCGAGGATTTGAAGGCCTTCTATGAATACCACTCTATCTTGATGGAGCCTTGGGACGGTCCTGCGGCTTTGCTGTTTAGCGATGGTCGCTTTGCAGGCGGTATGCTCGACAGGAATGGCCTGCGCCCAAGTCGTTACACGATAACGAAGCAGGGCATGATGGTCGTGGCGAGCGAGGTCGGCGTGATGGACTTCGAACCGAGCGACGTGGTGAGCAAGGGTCGCCTGCAGCCGGGTAAGATTCTGCTCATCGACACGCAGGAAGGCAAGATATACTACGACGGCGAAATCAAGGAGAAGTTGGCGAAGGCACATCCCTACAGGGAATGGCTCTCGACGAACCGCATCCAGCTGGAGAAGCTCAAGAGCGGCCGACACGTGGAGAACTCGGTGAGCAACCTCGAACAGAAACTCGTGGAGTTCGGCTTCGGCCAGGAGGACATCGACAAGACCATCATCCCGATGGCTACGGCAGGTCAGGAGCCTGTGGCAGCGATGGGTAACGACACCCCGCTGGCAGTCATCAGCGACCGTCCGCAGATCCTCTTCAACTACTTCCGTCAGCAGTTCGCCCAGGTGACGAACCCCGCCATCGACCCCATTCGCGAGGAACTGGTGATGAGTCTGACGGAGTACATCGGTGCCGTCGGAACCAACATTCTGACGCCCGATGCATCGAACTGTAAGATGGTGCGCCTGCCACAGCCCGTGCTGACCAACACCCAGCTCAACATACTTTGTAACATCCGCTATAAGGGATTCAACACGAAGAAACTACCCATCCTCTTCGATATTGAGAAGGGCGAGGAAGGCTTGAGACAGGCTCTCGACAAGCTCTGCCAGGATGCCGAGACCAGCGTTGACGAGGGGGGGAACTACATCATCCTCAGCGACCGCGATATCGACGAGAAGCACGCCGCTATCCCTTCTCTGTTGGCAGTAAGCGCTGTTCACCACTATTTGATTAGTGTGGGTAAGCGCGTACAGACAGCCCTGATTGTTGAGAGCGGCGAGATACGCGAAGTGATGCATGCTGCTCTACTGTTGGGCTATGGGGCAAGCGCGATTTGTCCATATATGACCTTTGCCGTGCTGGACGATCTCGTGAAGCGTCACAAGATTCAGGAGGAGTACGCCACCGCTGAAGCGAACTACATCAAGGCTGTGGACAAGGGCTTGAAGAAGGTGATGTCGAAGATGGGTATCTCGACCATCCGCAGCTATCGCGGTGCCAAGATTTTCGAGAGCATCGGACTGAGCGAAGACCTGCTGAGAAGATACTTCGGCACAGAGGTCAGCACCATTGGCGGCATTGGTCTGAAGGAGATTGCGAGAGATGCAATTCGCTTGCACAAAGAAGGTCTGGCGGTAGCAAATTCTTCACTCTTAACTCTTCATTCTTCACTTTTACAGAACAACGGCCAGTTCTCCTGGCGCAAGGATGGCATCCTGCATGCCTGGAACCCCGATACGATTGCCAACCTGCAGATTGCCACAAGGCTCGGCTCCTACAAGAAGTTCAAGGAGTGGGCTGCGATGGTGGACGAGAAGGAGAAGCCCATCTTCATCCGCGACTTCTTCGGCTTCAAGAAGGCTGCAAAGCCAACGCCCCTCGAGGAGGTGGAGCCTGTGGAAAGCATCGTGCGCCATTTCGTGACGGGTGCGATGAGTTTCGGTGCCCTGAGCATCGAGGCACACGAGGCACTGGCTCTGGCAATGAACAAGCTGGGTGCACGCTCGAACACGGGCGAAGGTGGCGAGGACAATGCCCGCTATCATACGGAAGTGGATGGCGTGAGTCTCAGCAGTAAGACGAAGCAGATTGCCAGCGGTCGCTTTGGCGTGACGGCAGAATACCTCGTCAATGCAGAAGAAATACAGATTAAGGTGGCACAGGGTGCTAAGCCCGGTGAGGGCGGTCAGCTGCCCGGCTTCAAGGTGAACGAAATCATCGCCAAGACGCGTAACGCCATTCCCGGCATCTCGCTCATCTCTCCGCCACCTCATCATGACATATACTCTATCGAAGACCTGGCTCAGCTCATCTTCGACCTGAAGAACATCAACCCAACGGCTGCCGTTAGTGTGAAACTCGTTGCCGAGAGCGGCGTGGGCACCATTGCCGCAGGTGTGGCAAAGGCCAAGGCCGACCTCATCGTCATCAGCGGCTCTGAGGGCGGTACGGGTGCAAGCCCAGCCAGCAGTATGCGCTTCGCAGGCATCAGTCCTGAGATTGGTCTTGCCGAGACGCAGCAGACACTGGTCATCAACGGGCTGCGCAACCAAGTGCGCCTCCAGACGGACGGTCAGTTGAAAACCGCCAAAGATGTCATCATCATGGCGATGCTTGGTGCAGACGAGTTCTCGTTCGGCACATTGCCACTCATCGTGCTGGGTTGCGTGATGATGCGTAAGTGCAACACGAACACCTGTCCCGTTGGTGTGGCGACACAGGACGAGCGGCTGAGGGCGCGTTTCATGGGCAAGGCAGAGTATGTGGTGAACTTCTTCACCTTCCTTGCCGAGCATGTTCGCGAGTACCTCAGCGAGATGGGAGTGCATAAGCTGAAGGACATCATCGGGCACACGGAGCTGATAGAGGTGAAGAGTTGCGACACAGTCGCAACAGACGGGACATGCACCGCCAAGAAGTGGCGCACCATCGACTTCAGCCGCCTGCTGCACAAGCCGGAGACAGACAAACCGCTCTTCTGGGACCGTGGCGCATTCACGAAAGTCAGCGGCGTGAAGGACGAGGAAATCATCAAGAGTGCCGAAAAGGCTATTGAGAAAGGTGAGGAAATCACACTCGACTACACCATCAAGAATACCGACCGCGCTGTGTGTACGATGCTTTCGGGCGTAATCGCCAAGAAGTATGGCGAGGCTGGACTGCCCGACGGCACCATCAACATCAAGTTCAAGGGCTCGGCAGGTCAGAGCTTTGGCGCATTTGCCGTGAGAGGTTTGAACCTCAGGCTCGAGGGTGAGTGCAACGACTACTTCGGCAAAGGCCTCTCCGGCGGACGCATCAGCATTCTGCCTCCTGCTCGCAGTGGCGAGGACTTCCATGCCGAGGAGAATATCATTGCAGGCAACACGGGTCTCTATGGCGCTACAAGTGGCGAACTCTATATCAACGGTAAGGTAGGCGAGCGTTTCGGCGTGCGCAACTCCGGTGCCATTGCCGTCATAGAAGGCGCTGGCGACCACTGCTGCGAGTATATGACTGGTGGTCGGGTGGTAGTGCTTGGCAAGACGGGCCGCAACTTCGCAGCCGGTATGTCAGGCGGTGTGGCTTACGTCTATGATCCCGACCACACGTTCGACTACTTCTGCAACATGGATATGGTGGAACTGGGACTGGTGGAAGACTCTGTATCGCGCAAGGAGCTGCTCGAACTCATCCGTCAGCACTATCTCCACACGGGCAGTGCCCTCTCTGGCCGCATGCTCGACGACTGGCACCACTACATCGACGACTTCATTCAGGTAGTGCCCATCGAGTACAAGCGAGTCCTCGAAGAGGAGAAGATGAAGAAACTCCACGAGAAGATTGCCGATATCCAGAGAGACTACTGATTTATTTGACAATTGGACAATTTACAATTAGACAATTGGCAAAAAAAATTGTGAAATAGTGAAATTGTAAAATAGCAAAATATCAAGATGGGAAATCCGAAAGCATTCTTAGAGATACACCGCCAGGAGGCGGGCTATCGTCCTATTCATGATAGAATACATGATTTCGGCGAGGTGGAGCAGACGCTCAACACGCACCAACGCCGCGAACAGGCGAGCCGTTGCATGGACTGCGGCGTACCTTTCTGCCACTGGGCTTGTCCGTTGGGCAATAAGGCTCCTGAGTGGAACGATGCCTTGTACAAGGGCAACTGGGAACAGGCCTATCGCTTGCTCAACTCGACGAACCCCTTCCCTGAGTTCACGGGACGCATCTGCCCTGCTCTGTGCGAGAAGGCCTGTGTGCTGAATCGCTTCAATCACGAACCGACCACGAACCGCGAAGACGAGTGTGCCATCACGGAAATGGCCTTCCAAGAAGGCTATATCCAATCGCATACCGACATCCAACGCAATGGGAAGAAGGTGGCTGTCATCGGTGCAGGTCCTGCCGGACTGGCTGCCGCACACGACCTGAACCTGATGGGCTACGAGGTGACTGTCTTCGAGAAGAACGAGTCTGCCGGCGGACTGTTGCGCTACGGCATCCCCAACTTCAAACTGAACAAGGCTGTCATCGACCGTCGCATCAGTCTGATGGAGCAGGAGGGTGTTAAGTTCTGTTACGGCAGTACCATAACAATTGATAATGGAAAATTGAAAATTGAAAATTGCTCCACCCCCGATATTTATCCATTTGACGCCATTGTTATTGCCACAGGCACTCCAACTGCCCGCGACCTCAAGGCTCCTGGCCGCGAACTGAAGGGCGTACACTTTGCCCTTGAACTGCTCTCGCAACAGAACCGCGTGCTGGCTGGCATGGAGTTCTCGAAGGACGAGCGCATCACCGCCAAGGGCAAGGATGTCCTCGTCATCGGTGGTGGCGACACGGGTAGCGACTGCATCGGTACGGCACATCGTCAGGGCTGCAAGAGCGTGACGCAGATAGAGATTATGCCCCGTCCTGTGGAGGGACCTGAAGACCCGCAGAATCCCTGGCCCAACTGGCCACGCACGCTCAAGACCACCTCTTCGCACGAGGAGGGCTGCACCCGTCGTTGGAACATCAATACGCTGGAGTTCCTGGGCGAGAACGGCAAACTGACTGGCGTCAAGGTGCAGGAGATTGACTGGAAACCGAACCCAGAAGGCGGTCGTCCCATCATGGTGGAGAAGGGTAAGCCCGAAATCATCAAGGCAGAATTGGTGCTCCTGGCTATGGGTTTCCTCAAGCCCGAGCATCCCGAGTACCCGGAGAATGTCTTCGTTTGTGGCGATGCTGCCAACGGAGCTTCGCTTGTCGTCCGCGCTATAGCCTCGGGTCTCGATATCGCTAAGAAGGTCGATGCCTTCCTGCAAAACAAGTAAATATCCCTTTACTCTCACTCATCCATCAAGCGGGCGGAAGTTCCATAATGCAGCACTAAAGCCTACTTTTTTCATGCGAATAGCACCATATATCAAAGAAAATTTACCTTTGCCCTTGTAATAAAAAAGACAAAAGTGTTCCTGCATTTCGATCTTGTCACACTTGACGATTTCACAAAGACGAGACTTGTCATATAATAATAAGCTAGCTACTTCAAAAATATGTATAGATACACTTTTTTGAGAGTGTCAATGATTGAACATTAAGCGATTATTGGGCGAATGGAGTGTTAATTTGGCATTTTTAATGCTGAAAGTGAATTAAATCACAAAAAAATTTTTATCTTTGTTCCCGAAATACATGGTTCTTTTGCAATTTAGTTGAAATAATAGTATCCCAGCATCATTTTTCTTTTAAGTAATTCCAATTTTGCTCTTCCATACATTGTTCGTTTCACCTCCTTTAATTTGTTTACGAATCCCTCTGTTATCCCATTCCTGA
>JAGCPD010000072.1 GCA_017645305.1 Bacteroidaceae bacterium
CTTCACTATTGATCCCGAGTATGAAACGGGTGTTGAGAACATCATAAGCACGGAATCTGCGGAGAGGTCTTACTACACGGCAGATGGCCGTAAGCTGTCTGCTCCCCAAAAAGGTTTGAACATCATCCGCATGAGTGACGGCACGACAAGAAAACTCCTGCTGAAATAGCACCGAACGAACCATCCTATATATTAATGAAAGGGGAGCGAACTTCTAAAGTCAGCTCCCCTTTCTGCGTCTCGCCATCATTAATCCTTCGCTCTAAACTCGTACATGCCTCGCTCAACCATACTGTTTGAGTATGCCATGAGCGAAGAAGGAGCGAAGAAGGAGCGAAGATGATGCGAAAGAAGAAGGAAAATACTTTGTTATTAAATATTGGTGTCCGGTAAAAGTTGAGATTTGATAAATCATGTGTACGCATTGCAGATGACATAAAAGGTTTTGTGGACACTTATTTTATACCAAGAGTAAAAATTCTGAATCCGACGCAATTTTAGACTTTTGTTTAAATATGAGAAATTTCTTCATTATTTTGTTGCGCATTTAAGAAACATACTGTATCTTTGCAGCAGAATTTTAAAAGGGATGAAACAGGTAATATTTGAACTTGATTTGCTAGAAGAAGCACGAGACTTCCTAAAATCGCTGCCAAAGGAAATTCGAGGTAAAATAGGATTCAATATCCGCCGGGTTCAAAAGGGAGAACATGACAAAGAACTATTCAAGAAACTGGATGGAACAGAAATTTGGGAGTTTCGTACATTATATAACAAAACCTGCTACAGATTATTTGCCTTTTGGGATAAAGACACTAACACGTTGGTTGTTGCCACACACGGCATTGTTAAGAAAACGCAAAAGACACCCCAAAAGGAAATAACCAAGGCCGAGGGGATAAGGAAGAAATATTTTGAGAATAAAAACAAAAAGACATGAAACAGGTAGGAGATATGAAGCTTTATAGCTTTGAAGAAATTCTGGATGAAGATTATGGCAAAATCGGAACTCTTGAGCGAGACGAATTTGAACGCAAGGTAGATGAAGCCGTCCAAGCCTATCGCGTTGGAGAGGCCATCAAGCAAGCAAGAGAAGCACAGCGACTTACACAAGCAGAACTGGGCGAGAGGATGGGAGTTCAGAGGTCTCAGGTTTGCCGTTTAGAGAGCGGCAAGAGCATTACCCTTTCATCCATGATGCGAGCATTCCACGCATTGGGTGTACAAATTGCACTTGATATGAAAGGAATAGGTAAAGTTGCCCTTTAATTATAAACACAATAAGCAAACATTATCACAAATTCCACATCTATGACATAATTCACTGTCTGTTCCATCAAAGCATAATAATCTATCGAATTGGTCAGATAAAATGGTTAATAGCCATCTTTGCTGGGATAATCATAGAAGTGCTGTTGAGAACGACACTCACACAATAATTTTAACAAGAACCATTTGCCTGTCAACTATTAAGGAAAAGATTTTGCAATTTCAGAAATTACCTGTAATTTTGCACGAAAATTTTTCGAACAATGTCAAGTACACTCAGATTTCAGGTAGTAGGAGAAGCTTTCAAGAAGAAACCCGTTTCCGTTCCCAACCGTACAGAACGCCCCAGCGAGTTCTTCGGCAAATACGTTTTCAACCGCAAGAAGATGTTCCAGTATCTCCCGGCGAAGGTCTATAAGAAGATGTGCGCCGTGATGGATAATGGCGAAACTTTGGATTTGGAAACTGCCAACATTGTTGCCGAGGGTATGAAGAAGTGGGCTATGGAACTTGGTGCCACACATTGCACTCACTGGTTCCAGCCGCTGACGGAAGGTACGGCAGAGAAGCATGACGGTTTTGTGGAGCACGACGGAAAGGGAGGTCTGGTGGAGGAGTTCACGGGCAAGCAATTGGTGCAGCAGGAACCTGATGCCAGTTCGTTCCCCAGCGGCGGCATCCGCTCTACCTTCGAGGCTCGCGGCTACAGTGCCTGGGATCCTGCCAGTCCTGTCTTTGTGGTGGGCGATACGCTGATGATTCCCACCGTCTTCATTTCTTATACAGGTGAGGCGCTGGACTATAAGGCTCCGCTGAAGAAATCCCTGATGGCAGTAGATAAGGCCGCTACCGCCGTGGCACGCTATTTCTATCCAGGTGTCAACAAGGTCATCACAAATCTGGGCTGGGAACAGGAGTATTTCCTGGTAGATGAGGACCTTTATGCCGCCCGTCCCGATTTGGTAATGACAGGGCGCACCCTGATGGGGCACGACAGTGCCAAGAACCAGCAGATGGACGACCATTACTTCGGCTCCATTCCCGGTCGCGTGGCTGCCTTTATGAAGGACTTGGAGATTAAGGCCCTGGAATTGGGCATCCCCTGCAAGACGCGCCACAACGAGGTGGCTCCCAACCAGTTTGAGCTGGCTCCCATCTTCGAGGAGTGCAATCTGGCTGTCGATCACAACATGCTCCTTATGATGCTCATGCGAAAGGTAGCCCGCAAGCACGGCTTCCGCTGCCTGCTGCATGAGAAACCCTTTGGCGGCGTAAACGGAAGCGGCAAGCACAACAACTGGAGCCTCTCAACAGATACAGGCATCCTCTTGCACGGTCCGGGTAAGACACCTGTGGATAACCTGCGCTTCGTTACCTTCCTGGTGGAGAGCCTGATGGCTGTTTACCGTCATAACGGTCTGCTCAAGGCCAGTATCATCTCGGCCACCAACGCGCACCGTCTGGGTGCTAACGAGGCTCCGCCTGCCATCATCTCCAGTTTCCTGGGCAAACAGCTGACAGAACTGCTTGACCATCTGGAGAACGCTACTGACGAGGAGATTATCAACCTGAAGGGAAAACAGTCCCTCACGCTGGATATTCCGCAGATTCCCGAACTGCTGCTTGATAACACCGACCGCAACCGCACTTCGCCCTTTGCCTTCACGGGCAACCGCTTCGAGTTCCGTGCCGTAGGTTCGCAGGCCAACTGCGCCGCTTCCATGATTGTGCTCAATACCGCTATGGCAGAGGCCCTGACCGACTTCAAGGAGCGCGTAGATAAACTCATACAGGAGGGCACAGAGCCTATGAAGGCCATCCTTAAGACCGTTCGTCAGGACATTCTTACATGCAAGCCCATTCGCTTTGACGGCAACGGATATAGCGAACAATGGAAGCAGGAGGCTGCACGTCGCGGCCTTGACGTAGAGAACAGCGCACCGCTGATGCTGGACAATTACCTGAAGCCCGAGACCGTCAGCATGTTCCAGAATATGCACGTTCTCACGAAGGCGGAATTGGAAGCACGACTGGAAATCAAACAGGAGACTTACACCAAGAAGATACAGATTGAGGCCCGCATCTTCGGAGACCTCTGCCTGAACCACATCATCCCCGTTGCCACCAAGTACCAGAGTCAGCTAATAGATAATGTACATAAGGTGAAGGAGATTTTCCCGGAGCAGACCGCCATGAAGGTAAGCGCCAACAATCTGGCTCTTATAGAACGCATCAGTGAGCACAGCAGCTTCATTACAGAGAATGTGGAAGCCCTGATACAGGCCCGCCGTGTGGCAAACAAGATAGAGAGCGCAAGGGAGAAGGCTATTGCCTACCACGATACCGTAGCCCCCCTCATCGAGAGCATCCGCTACCATATAGACGAACTGGAGCTGATTGTCGATGACGAACTGTGGCCCCTGCCCAAGTACCGCGAGATGCTGTTTATAAGATAAGGCACACATGAAACGATTCACCGCGTCCATCTTCCTCTTCATTGCCTGTGTCTGCCTGCCGGCCCAGACGGTTGCACCTTTCCAAAGGGGCGACCGCGTGACGTTCGTCGGCAACAGCATCACCGATGGCGGACATTACCATTCCTACATCTGGCTCTACTACATGACGCACTTCCCCCGGATGCGCCTCTGGATGGCGAACTGCGGGGTGGGTGGCGACACGGCAAAGGAGATACTGGCGCGCTTCGACGACGATGTGCTCTCGAAGAGGCCGACCGTCCTCACCTTCACCTTCGGCATGAACGACACGGGCTACTACGAATACAACGGTGCCGACTCAGCCGACTTCGCCCGCCGCAAGCTGGAGGAAGCCAAGGCGCAGTTCGCGCTCTGCGAGGAGAAGTTGAAAGCACTCAATGGGGTGCGCACCATCATGATTGGCACATCGCCCTACGACCAGACCTCGACCTTCAACGACGACATCTTTGCCCGCAAGAACGACAACATGCAGCGCGTGATTGCCGTGCAAAAGGAGGCTGCCCAACGGAACGGCTGGGAGTTCCTCGATTTCAATGCACCGATGGTGGCGCTGAACATGCGTCAGCAGCAGACGGACCCCGCCTTCACCATCATCGGCAATGACCGCATCCATCCCGACAACGACGGACACATGGCAATGGCCTACCTCTTCCTCCAGGCACAAGGCATGGTGGGACAGAAGGTAGCTGACATGGAGTTGGATGCAGCAAGCGGCAAAGTAATGAAAGCCGGGAACTGCCGCATCTCGAAGATAAAGCGGACGGACGACGGCCTGCAATTCGACTGCCTTGCCGCTTCTCTGCCCTTCCCCCTCGACACCATCGCACACGGTTGGGGCTTCAGTCACGGCGCCGCACAGGTCACAAGGAGCATTCCGTCGTTCATTGACGACCTGAGCGATGAGCACCTAACCGTCAAGGGACTTGGTGGCCGCTACGAGCTGACAATTGATGGCATCGTCATCGACACCCTCTCTGCTGCCTCTCTCTCAGCCGGCATCAACCTTTCCCGTTACCGCCACACGCCGCAGTACCAGCAGGCTCTGGTGGTGATGGCACTCAACGAGACACGGTGGGAGGTGGAGCGCCGTTTACGCGAATGGGCTTGGGTGAACTACGACTTCATGATGCCTGCGGGCCACCTCAACGACAATACAGAGCAGGGCGCACGGAAGTTCCGCGAACTCTGCAAGGACAACGCCTGGCTCGCAAGCAAGAAAGGTACCTACGACCAAATGGTTCACCCTGAAGTGCGGGAAGCCTACCGACAAGAGATGGACTGCTTAGTTGACCGCATCTACGAACTGAACCAGCCCCGTAAGCATACTTTCCTGCTCAAGAAACTATAGAAAAGATAACAGACTGACGTTTCGGAAGTAAAAGTGGAAGTAAACTTCCCCTTTTTAACTTCCTGCACTTAACATACGAAACTTAAATTACCATAAATTTTGTGTAATTTCTCACTTTAATATTGTCCTTTTCATTAATTGTCTTATCTTTGTAATATGAAACGGATATATGCAATATTATGAACTTACACCCTGCACTAAAGAAGAAATACACCAGTGAGCAGCTGTCGGCCCGCGAGGCCCAGCGTCTGGCGGAATTCATTGCGTGGGGACCCGCTGTATTCCAGGCATCAAGGCTGATGATTAAGTTAGGCATTCTGGATATGCTCAGGGATACCGACGAGGGATTAACTCGTCAGGAGATAGCAGCCCGCACCGGGCTCTCCGACTATGCCGTCAAATGCTTGCTGGAAGCCTCGCTGTGCATAGGCACCGTATTGGCCAGCCCCGAAACAGACAGATATACCATTAGCAAAACAGGATGGTTCCTGCTGACGGACAGGGCCACACGGGTAAATATCGACTTCAACCACGATGTGAACTATCTGGGATGGTTTCATCTGGAAGAATCCCTCCTGACCGGAAAGCCTGAAGGACTGAAACATTTCGGTCCCTGGCCTACGATATATGAGGGACTGAGCTCTCTGCCGGAACAGGTACAACGGTCCTGGTTCGGGTTCGACCATTTCTATAGCGACTCGGCATTCCCCCAGGCACTGGAGATTATATTCGGAAAACACCGTACCCGCTCCCTCTACGATGTGGGCGGCAATACCGGCAAATGGGCTTTGCAGTGTGTGGGCTTCGACAGGGAGGTGGAGGTAACCGTCCTGGACCTGCCTCAGCAGATTAAGATGATGCAGGAGAACACGGCAGGAAAGCCGGGCGCGGAACGTATCAGAGGCTACGGCATTAACCTGCTCGATTCCGAAGCAACTTTCCCGCACCGGCAGGGAGGGCTTGATGCCATCTGGATGTCGCAGTTCCTGGACTGCTTCTCCATGCCGCAGATAGTTAGCATACTGCTGAAAGCCAAAGCCGCCATGACAGCAGACACTCGCCTGTATATCATGGAGACGCTATGGGATCGCCAACGGTTCGAGCCTGCAGCCTTCTGCCTGACGATGACCAGCCTCTATTTTACAGCACTGGCAAATGGCAACAGCAAGATGTACAATACGGCAGACATGCAGGAGTGCATCGAAGCCGCTGGGTTGGAAATTGAGAAGATATACGACGGACTGGGGCAAGGACACAGTATTTTGGAATTAAAAGTGAAGGCTACGATTGAGTGAGAGAAAACGATAACGATAACCAAAACGAAAACGCTAATCACTAACCGCTAACCGCTAACCAAGAAAAAGAAATATGACAAGAACTGAAATAGAAGAAAAAGTAAGGAACTTCATGATCGAGGAGATGGAGATTGCCGAAAAAAAGATATACCCCGAGGCTCTCCTCAAAGAAGATATGGGAATCGACAGTCTGGACCTTGTTGATATCGTTGTTATCGTAAACAACATCTTTGGTTTTAAGATTAAACAGGAGGAAATGACCACAGTAAGGACGCTGAGCGATTTCTGCGACTATATAGAGACGAAAACGAAAACCGCTAATCGCTAACCACTAACCGAGAACCGAGAACCGAAAACCGAGAACCGAAAAAAACGTTTTCATTAATATGGCATGAAAAAAGAGTGGGCAGGAACAACATACGGCAGCGCATGGATGCATAAATGGCTCGTGCGTATGCTCCGGTACATGGATGTCAGAATCCTGTACACCTTTGTGGCCGTATTCCTCATACCCGTCTGCCTGCTGGTTAATCCCAGTGCCGGCATCATCTATCGGTATTTTAGGAAACGGCTGGGGTACGGCCCACTGAAATCTGCCCTTATGACCTACCGCAACCACTGCCTCTTCGGACAAGTTGTAATAGACAAATTCGCCATGTATGCAGGCAAGAGGTTCAGCATAGAGGTTGAAGGCTATGAACACTTCCAAGAACTTGCCGGCAAAGAAGAAAGCTTCGTGATACTGAGTTCACACATAGGTAACTACGAAATAGCGGGCTATACCCTGAAGGAGGAAAGGAAAGCATTGAATGCCCTGGTATTCTTTGGAGAAAAAGACTCGGTTATGGCTAACCGTGCCCGCCTTTTCGCAGGCACAAATACAAAAATGATAGCCATCCGGCCAGACATGGGACATCTGTTCGAAATAGACCAGGCTATCCTTGGCGGAGAAATAGTAAGTATGCCCGCTGACCGACTTTTCGGTTCACAGAAAAACCTGCAGTTACCGTTCTTGGGAGCAACGGCAGACTTCCCGTATGGCCCGTTCGGCATAGCCACCCTACGAAGTCTGGATGTTCTTGCCATCCATGTGATGAAGCAGAAGTCTCGCACCTATAGGATATACGTAACACCCCTGCAATACAACAAGGAAGCCCCCCGAAAAGAACAAATAATAGAGTTGGCAGACAAATATGTGGCAGAAGTGGAACGGATGGTAAAACGCTACCCTACCCAATGGTACAATTATTTTGAGTTTTGGAGTGTTGAGCATAAGAAAGATGGAAAAAATGAGTAATCCTACGGATGAGTTTGTGCAAAGCATTGACATACACACGCTCCTGCCCCAGCAGGAACCGTTTGTGATGATTGATGAGTTGAGGCACTTCAGCATGAACCGTGTGGTGACCTGGCTGAACATCAGACGGGACAATATGTTTGTCTGCCAAGAAACACTCTCTGGCAGCGGTCTTATTGAGAATATCGCCCAAACCTGTGCTGCACGGATAGGTTACATCAACAAATACATCATAGGGAAAGGCATTCAACCAGGATTTATCGGTGCAATACGCAACATGGAAATAACCGGCCTGCCTAAGGTTGGGGATACCATTACCACTGAGGTCAGCATCGTGGAAGAAGCCTTCGGGATGTCTTTGGCAACAGCAACCGTTACATCAGGGAATACGAATCTGGTTACTACAGAAATCAAAATCGCAATAAAAGAGGACGAAAAAGAAAAAAGGTTAGCGGTTAGAGAAACAACAACGAACAGTAAACAGTAAATAATAAAGGTGTCAAGAATCATAGCAGACAATATCATATCGCCGCTGGGTGCTACCACCCAAGCCAATTACCAGGCTGTGAAGGCTAGCAAGTCTGCATTATGCCATTATAACGGGGGGAAAAAGGGGTATATTGGAATGTCTGATATTAATGTACCATTCCCGTTCACGGCATCACTGTTCTCTGACGAGCAACGAAAGAGTTTCTGCATCGAAGGATTTACCCTGTTCGAAAGTCTGGCTATAACATCTGTCAGAAAGGCTTTAGAGGCCAGCCAGATTCCGTTGGACCAGAGGACCTGCCTCGTAATAAGCTCCACCAAGCAAAATGTAGGACAACCGGCAAGGGACGAGAAACAAGGGGATGGAGACAAAAATACTGCCCAGAGGATTGCCCAAGCCGTGGGTGTAACCACTACCCCTATTATTGTATGTAATGCCTGTATCTCCGGTGTATCGGCTCTGATTTTGGGGAACCGACTAATAGAGATGCAACAGTACGACTATGTTATTGTATGCGGCATCGACCTGCAAAGTTCTTTCATCATTTCCGGATTCCAATCGCTAAAGGCACTGTCAGAGGACAACTGCCGTCCCTTCGACATTGATAGGACGGGACTCAATCTGGGAGAAGCGGCAGCCACCGTGATACTCGGAAAGGGAAACCAAAAAGACGGATGGTTCATCACAGGCTCAGCCATCAGGAACGATGCCTTTCATATCAGCAACCCCTCTCCCAAGGCCGACGGATGCCTGATGACCATAGAAGCCGCTACCGCTGAACAAGATACCCGTCGGCTGTCTGTCATTAATGCACATGGGACAGCCACGCTGTATAACGACCAGATGGAGGCCAGAGGCATCAGCCGCGCAGAACTGGCAGATGTTCCCACAAATGCCCTGAAAGGGTATTACGGACACACGATGGGAGCGGCAGGTATTCTGGAAACCATCATCACTATGCACGGCATAGACCACCAAACCATCATCGGTACAAAGGGATATGACGAGCTGGGAGTAAGCGGCAACATCAATATCGTCCGCAACAACACCTCCACAACCAAAACTGACTTTCTGAAAATTATTTCGGGCTTTGGCGGATGCAATGCAGCAATTTATCTGAGCAAAAGACCCGTTCCCTCTTCACAAGGGAATGCAGACAGTGGGGTCACTACCCACACAGTTCTCATCACGCCCCAGAAAGTGATGTTAGACAACGAAGAGACGGACATCGGACAGCAGACGGGAAAAGCACTTCTCACCTACCTTTATAAAACAAGGATTCAAGACTATCCCAAGTTTTATAAAATGGATGCCCTGGCCCGTCTGGGTTTTGTGGCAACGGAACTGTTACTTCAGAAGGAACAAAAGGCAGGGAATAAAGAACAAAAGACAAAGGGCGAACGAGCCGTTATCTTCTTCAACGAGTCTTCTTCCGTAAATGCAGACAAAGCATTCCTCTCTACCATTGCAGACCCGGAGAACTTTTACCCGTCCCCCTCCGCTTTTGTATATACATTGCCGAATATTGTGAACGGGGAAATAGCTATCCGGAATAATTATCACGGTGAAACGGCTTTTTACATTCTGCCTCGGAAAGACGACGAAACAATGCGTATGATAACACAAGCCACACTGTTTGACAGTTTCCACAGCAGCATTATTACAGGATGGCTGGAGTGCAAGACGGAAGAAGATTTCCACGCAGAAGTGAAAATCGTTGAGCGGTTAGCGAAATTATTTTGAATTAAATAAATATGATTTAAATAAAATGGAAGAACTGATTTTAGAACTGAAAGAAGAAATAATCCGCGTGCTTAATCTGGAGGATTTGACACCGGAGGACATTGACCCGAATGCCCCATTGTTTGGAGCGGGAGGATTGGGACTCGACTCCATTGATGTGCTGGAACTGATAGTACTGTTGGAAAAACGCTACGGCATCCGTCTGGCAAGCGCAGCCGAAGGCAAAACCATCTTTACCAGTGTCGGTAGTATTGCCCAGTTCGTAAGCGAGAACAGGAAGAAATAGGCATTAGTTTTTAGACGTTAGACGTTAGACTTTAGATGTTCAATGAATAACAGCATTGCAATAATAGGAAGCGGAATCGTTTGTGCCATAGGAACCGACAAGCAGCAGGTGCGCGAATCCTTGTTGACAGGCAAGACTGGTATCGGAGAACTGCGTTACCTGAAATCCCGACACAAGGAACTGCCTGTGGGAGAAGTTAAGATGTCAGATGCCGACCTTAAGAATGCCCTTGCAGTCAGTCTCGATAGAGAATTTAGCCGCACAGCCCTACTTGGCGCATACGCACTCCGTCAGGCCATAGAGGATGCAGGGCTTTCCCCAAAATCGCTGAAGGGAAAACGCGTCACCCTCATCTCCGGCACCACTGTAGGCGGAACAGATATAGCCGAGCAGTACTCCTGCGGCAACAACACACGGGCGATTGCCCGTCTGGTGGGAATAGACTGCGAAGTAACAACTATATCAACAGCCTGTTCGTCAGCCCTGAATGCCATCATCCTAGGAGTAAGGATGCTACTATGGCACGAGACCGACATAGTATTGGCTGGCGGGACAGAAGCTCTCTCCATGTTTCATCTAAACGGATTTAATAGTCTAATGATTCTTGACCACAACGTTTGCCGACCGTTTGATGCCACACGTCAAGGTCTCAATTTGGGCGAGGGAGCTGCATATCTGATATTGGAACGTACAGAGGATGCACGCCTGCGGGAAAGAAATATCCAAGGCTACATAACAGGATGGGGCAACAGATGCGATGCCTACCACCAAACAGCCACATCGGAAAACGGAGAAGGCGCGTTCCTAGCAATGACAGATGCCTTGCAGATTGCACACCTGCAGCCTAACGCAATTGACTATGTAAATGCACACGGGACAGGAACGCCCGACAACGACAAATCTGAAAGTACAGCCTTGCGCAGGGTATTCGCCAACAAGCTGCCACCTATATCAAGCACAAAGTCATTTACAGGTCATACAACTTCAGCATCAGGCAGCATAGAGGCAGTAATCTGCCTTATTGCCATGCAAGGCCGATTTATCCCCGGTAATTATGGATGGGAGAACAGTACGGCGGAATGTATTGTACCAGCAGAATTTACTGCAGAAAAAGACTTGCACCATGTTCTGTGCAATTCGTTCGGTTTTGGAGGCAACGACTCCTCACTGGTAATCTCAGACAGAGAGCTTCCCTGTTGCCCGCATAGGGAAGAACCCTCACCTACAAGCGAATATACAATTGCCGGTGAGAACGAAATTACGCAGCCTGAAGAACTTAAAGAACTCAGCCGCTACCTCCCGTCCATGGAAACAAGAAGAATGTGCAAAATAACGAAGGCTGCATTCCTTACATCAATACGTGTCATGGAGACAGCAGGTATCACATCGCCAGATGCCATTATTATAGCCACACAATATGGGATGCTGGAAAATGGCGGGAAAATCTTAGATACTATCCAGGAACAGGGTGAAGAGGGCATAAGCCCAACCCTTTTCATGCAAAGCACACATAATACGCTGGCAGGAGCACTGGCTATCCATTTTGACTGTCACGGATATAACATAACATACTCGCAAGGTGAAGAGTCCCTGCAATGGGCCATTCGTGATGCAAAAAGACTTATCTGCGAGGGAAAAGCGAAAAATGTGCTGGTAGGACTCCATAACGAGATGCCGCCTAAGTTTAAAGCTGTACTTGACGGACAAGGTCTGAATGAAACGCATGAGATATACTCAAAAAGCATAATTGTTAAGTCGATATGAATATAACTCTTTTGTCATTGGCATTCGTGCAAAGTGCCCTGCTTGCTATGGGGCAGGTAATGCTAAAGATAGGTCTTCTCAGGATGGAGCCCTTCGCCTGGAGTTATGCATTCTGGCGTTCTGTCCTTCTGAACTGGCAGTTCGCCCTTTGCGGCATTTGCTTCGGTGCAGCCAGCCTACTTTGGATGTACATCATTAAGAACTATCCGATAAGCACAGCATACCCGTTAATCAGCTTAAGTTATGTGTTTGGCATGATTGCTGCAATAATCTTCTTCCACGAGCATGTAGAGGTAAGCAAATGGATAGGAGTCCTGCTAATTATGGCAGGCTGTTATATTATATCAAGGTAAAGTGAAAAATATGAAGGCATTAGTATTTTCTGTGATATTGAATCTTTGTACTGTTTATGCCCTGGCACAATCTGGCACAGAGAATGCAATTGACGAAATAAGCAAGGCTTCGCAAACAGTCAATACCTTGCAATGTGATTTCGTACAGACAAAAAAACTGAAGATGCTAAATGACGCAATGGTGTCGAAAGGCAAAATGTGGTGCTCGCAGCCAGACCGTTTGCGTTGGGAATATTTGGAACCCTATTCCTCTGCATTTATTCTTAACAAAGGAAAACTCCTGCTGAAAAAAGGCAAGCGCAGCAATGTCATCAGCGTAAATCGGAGCAAGATGCTCAAGGAAATGACCCGTATTATGATTCCCCCCGCCCTTGGAAAATGTCTTATGGATAAGAAAGATTTCTTTGTGTCTGTCGAAACGAAGGACAATATACACATCCTGGAGCTTCTTCCGCTAAGCAAAGAACTGAAACAGATGTACACTAAGATTATCCTTTATTATGACCGCAGGCAGAGTATTGTAACAAAAGTTGAGATGCGAGAGAAAAACGGAGATAATACAACCATAGAACTCACATCTATAAAGAAAAACATGGCCATTAACGAATCGGTATATGCACTGAAGGAATAATGACACTCAAGAATAGCTTATATAAAATACAGGATGTGAAAGAGACCACCGAAGGTGTCTCGTACAGCATATTAATGAACCGGGAATGCCCCATCTATCAGGCACATTTCCCCAGTATGCCTGTTACACCAGGAGCCTGCATAATCCAGATGGCCGGGGAACTGCTGGCAGACTTTGTAAAGAAGGACTTGCAGCTTATGGCGGTAAAGAATGCCAAGTTCATTTCTGTACTTGCACCGACGGACGAAGTTATTCTGGTACATCTTTCCGCCATTAAACAAGAAGAAGGCAGAATCAGGGCACAAGCCATTGTGACGGGTTGCTCCAATACGGTGTATGCCAAGCTATCCATGGCTTTAACATTTTAACATTATTACAAATTGTCTGAGCACGAATACATAACGAAAGGGACTGACACGGCAGAACTGCTGCACGGCAGGAAAATCTGTGTTGTTATACCTACATATAATAATGCCGGGACTATCAGCGACGTTGTTACCCGGACACAGACACAATGCAGAGATGTCATTGTTGTAAATGACGGCAGTACCGACGGCACAGGGGAACTATTAAAAAAGACTGACGGCATTACACTTATAGAAAATCACAAGAACCAGGGGAAAGGAACAGCCCTTAAACGAGGACTTCAGAAAGCACGGGAAATGGGGTTCACTTACGCTATTACGCTGGATGCAGACGGGCAGCACTTCCCTGAAGACATTCCGCTGCTTCTGGAGTGCAACCTACGAAATCCGGGAGCCATTGTTATAGGCAATCGCAAGATGGACGGCATCAAACGTTCGGGGGGTAGTAAATTTGCCAATGCCTTTGGCAATTTCTGGTTCTGCGTCCAGACCCTGCACTGGCTGCCAGACACACAATCGGGATTCCGCTTATACCCGCTACACAAACTGCATGTACTGCCCCTTCTGACATCGCGCTACGAGGCTGAACTGGAATTGCTGGTATCCGCTGCGTGGAACGGAGTAAAAATAGTCTCCGTCCCCGTAAACGTGTACTATCCGCCGCAAGAGGAACGTGTGACTCATTTTAGGCCAGGTCCTGACTTTACACGTATCTTTGTGCTGAACACCTTTCTGTGCGCATTGGCTTTCGTATGGGGGTATCCATTCTATGTGATTCGGGTAGCAGATACCATTGCAAGAACTGTCTTTGCCCTTATGGTTTATCTGCTTGGCGTATGCATTCTCACACCGTTCTCGCTGTTCTACGTCCCGGCCAGCAAACTGCTGGGGCTGAGCAACACCCCCCTGCACATGCTGTTACACGCCAGCGGCAAAGTGATTACGTGTCTGTTGCAAATTGCGGCCGGAAAAGTAACCGTCTGCAACACACAGGGGGAAGATTTCAGGAAACCTGCCATTATCATCTGTAATCATCAGAGCCATCTGGACTTAATGATTCTGCTAAGCCTTACCAGGAAGATTGTCTTCTTGACAAACAACTGGGTTTATAACAGTCCGTTCTTCGGATATATTCTGCGTCATGCGGAATACTATCCTGTCTCAATGGGATATGACAAGCTAAAACCGAAAATAAAGGACCTGACGGATAGGGGCTACTGTATAGCCGTATTCCCAGAAGGTACACGCTCGGAGGATTGCCAGATAGGAAGGTTTCACAAGGGTGCCTTCCAACTGGCCGATGACCTGAAAACGGACATTCTGCCTCTGGTTATGTACGGTGCAGGACGAGCCTTGCCAAAGCATGGCAAGTACATGCGTAGAAGCCCTATTGTGCTACATATAGAAAAAAGGACCAGCCCGCAAGAATTTGAGAAGCTGGGACACACCATTCTGGAACGTGCAAAACGGTTCAGGAGATTCTATATACACCGGCTGGCTGATATAAGCAACGAAAACGATGACTGATTAGCGATTAGGGGTTAGCGATTAGCGAATTATGGATTTTAAGACGAAAACTGTTGTTTTTTAAATGAGACTTGGTGCTACAATAATAATGACCGTCACTCTGAACACACTATATGCCCAGATAAACATCTGGGAGGGTACTGCCTGCAGGAAAAAGGTTGAAATGACGGCTTATTTGGTAAACCAAAACGATAACCAAAACCAAAACGGGAATATGGCCGTAATAGTCTGCCCTGGCGGAAGCTATTTCTGGCATGACATGAAAAACGAGGGACGGTATGTGGCTGAATGGCTGCAGGCAAACGGCATCTCTGCCTTTATCCTAAAATACAGGACAGCGGGGACACCTGCCTTTGTTCTCAGATACAGGTACCTGTTCAGGGGCAACAGATACCCGGATGCCCATGACGACTTAAGGCAGGCATTAAAAACAGTCCGAGAAAGAGCCGCAGAACTGGGGATAGACCCTAACAAGGTGGGGGCCATGGGGTTCTCTGCCGGCGGACATCTGGTTATGTCCTGTGCCGAGCTGTTACCCAAAGAAGAAAGACCAGCGTTTGTGGCGTCTGTCTATCCCGTTGTTACAATGACGGAAAAGTGCGTTCACAAAAGGTCAAGAAGGGCATTGCTGGGAGACGACAAGAAGAACGACAAGACTCTGAGAGCCCTGCTTTCCCTGGAGCAGAATGTCCCGGACGACTGTCCGCCTGTATTTCTGCTCAACTGCCAGGACGACCCTATCGTTAACTATCACAATGCCGAGCTGCTGGATTCTGCACTGTCACTAAAAAATATTCCGCATTCATATATACAGTATAAAACCGGCGGACACGGGTTTGGGGCCTCGGCATCAAAAGGAACGGAGGAATGCAGGAGCTGGAAAGACGAATTCCTGAAATGGGTTCGCCACGAAAACCAAAACGAAAACGAAAAACAAAACGAATGCTCAATGCTCAATGTCAAACCGCTAAACACTAACCGCTAAACAATATGACAGATATCATTCTAAAGATATATGACTATATGCGCAGGCACACAATGGTGTGTGTACTGACGTTTTGTGTCACAACGGCATTGCTTATCGGTTTAATATGCAGAATAGAGTTCAACGAAGACATCTCTGCCTTTCTTCCCCTAAGCGAACAACACCAAGAGTCACTGCAGGTATATCAGGATGTCTCAGGTGCCAGTAAACTGTTGGCGATATTCCAATCAAAAGACACGACAGAGACGGATGCAGAAAACATTACCTGTGCCATGGACGACTTTGAGAGGTTCCTGGCAGAAACTGACACGTCGGCAATTATCAAAGAGATAACGGTACAGGTAGATTACGAGAAGGTTGCTGAGACAACAGACTTTGTATATGATAACATACCCTTCTTCCTGACAGAATCAGACTATGTGCGGATAGACAGTCTGCTAAACATTCCCGGATACCTGGAAAGGCAGCTGCAGGAAGACATGTCTCTGCTTATGTTCCCTACATCGAGCCTTTTGGCGACAAATCTGGAGAGGGATCCGCTGAATCTGTTTTCCCCTGTAGTGTCGAGGCTACTGGAGAATACCAAGTCGGGCGGCTTTGAAGTATATGACGGATATATCTTTACCAAGGACATGAAGCGGGGCATTGCCGTGCTAACATCGCCATACGGAAACAGCGAGACGCAGAACAATGCACAGCTCATGCAAATGTTGGGGGCCGTTGCCGACAGCGTGGAAGCACACAACCCTTCCATATCGGTGCATTATACAGGAGGGCCTGCCATAGCCGTGGGTAACAGCAATCAGATAAGGGAAGACAGCATCTTGTCCGTTTCGCTCAGCATAATTCTCATCCTGGCCCTTCTGTTCTATGCTTTCAGAAGCTTACGGAACATGCTGCTGATTGTTCTTTCCGTCTCATGGGGGTGGCTCTTTGCCTTGGGGCTGCTGTCCGTCTTCCACGGAAGCGTATCGCTGATTGTAGTGGGCATAAGCAGTATTATTGTCGGCATTGCCGTTAACTATCCGCTTCATCTGATAGCCCACGCATCACATACCCGTGACATCAGGCAGACACTTAAGGATGTTGTCTCTCCGTTGGTTATAGGAAACATAACTACCGTTGGTGCCTTCTGCGCCCTGATTCCCCTGCAGGCTACGGCTCTGAGGGATTTGGGAATCTTCAGTGCCTTGCTGCTGATTGGCACCATCCTGTTTGTGCTGCTGTGGCTTCCGCATATTATTAAGATGAATGCTACGGAGAAGAGCCACAATACCAGGATGCTGGACTGGATTGCAGGCTTGTCGCTTGAGAAAAACAAATGGGCCGTCATCAGCATCGGTCTGTTGACGCTCGTCTTCGGATGGTATAGTTTCGACACAGAGTTTGATGCAAACATGAACCACATCAACTACATGACAGATGACGGGCGGGCTGATATGGCATACCTGCAACAAATGACAGAGGGTACAGACTCCGGTCTGCAATGTATTTATGTGGTTAGCAAAGGAAACTGCATGGATGAGGCGCTGGATCATTCGCAGCAGATACAAGACACGCTGAACGGCATAGCCGGAAGGCATAGGAATGCCCAGGTATCATCCCCGGCAGCATTTCTATGCTCGAAAGAGGAACAGGCCAGACGAATCCTGAGATGGGAGCATTTTACCCGCAAATATACAGGACTGCTAGGTAACCGATTGACGGAGCAGGCTACGGCAACAGGCTTCAGCCGTGACGCCTTTGCACCCTTTGGTGAGATAACGGACAAGAAATACCAGCCACAGGACTTCCCCTACTTCCGTCCGCTGCAACATTTATACGCCTCGCACATCAGCATAGACTCCCTTGCAGGAAGATTCCGCGTGGTGGATGCCTTAACAGTCAGAAGCGAAGATGTAAAGACGGTCTGCGAACAGATAAATGCAATATTGCCGCCGGCATCGCTATGCTTTGATATAGAAAGCATGAACACCGCATTGGCCAACAATCTTACAGACGATTTCAACTATGTAGGATGGGCCTGCGCCGTTATTGTCTTCCTGTTTCTGTGGTTCTCGTTCAGAGACATAAAGCTGGCGCTGCTGACGTTCCTGCCCATGACGGTCAGTTGGATTTGGATTCTGGGAATCATGGCACTACTGGGCATACAGTTCAATTTGGTGAATGTGATACTGGCAACGTTCATCTTCGGGCAGGGAGACGACTATACCATCTTTGTGACAGAGGGCTGCCTGTACGAATACCGGCATGGCAAAAAGATGCTTGCCTCTCACAAACGCTCCATCGCCTTGTCCGCCCTGATAATGTTCATCGGCATTGGCTCTTTGATTTTTACCAAGCATCCGGCTCTGCATTCTCTGGCAGAAGTAACCATCGTAGGTATGTTCTCTGTGGTGCTTATGGCATACGTGATACCACCGCTGCTGTTTGGAAGAATGAAAAAATGAAAGAATGAAAAAATGAAAGAGGGTTAGAGGTTAGAGGTTAGCGATATTTAACGAAAACCAAAACCAAAACGAAAACCGTTTTAGACTTTAGGCATTAGGCATTAGACTTTAGTAACGAGAACGGGTTAGCGGTTAGCGAAATTATGAATTATGAATTGTGAATTATGAATTGTTCAAAGGAAAGAATTAAGGAACTGCTTGAGGAAGTGGTACCGCTGGTTGATCTGGACTCCGACTTCCTATTCAGCGAACTGGACTCATTGGGTGTAACAACCATTCTGATGACACTGTCGGTCGAATACGGCATTGAACTGGAAGCCAAAGATGCTACGGCCAAGAACCTAAGAACCCTGGACAGCATTGCAGCAATGGTGGAGCAGAAATTATCGGAAAAAGAATGATGCATCTGGAGGACTATTTAGGCAGGTGGGCTGAACTGCACCCTAAAAAAACGGCTGTTATATGCGGTGAGGATGCCATTACATACGGCCGGTTGTGGAAACTGGTCCGGGAACGCTCGCTACGGTATAAGCAAGAGGGAGGAAACGCTGTGGTTGTCCGCAGCACGCAGCAGGCAGACTTCCTGATTACATACTTTGCCTGCCACTTGACGGGGAAAGCCATCGTACCATTAGAGAGTGACTGTCCTGACACAAAGCTCAGCACCATACAGCACGAAATAAGCACGTGCCAAATCCCTTCCCATGTAGCGGACATCCTTTATACAACAGGCACTACGGGCAGGCAAAAGGGCATCATGCTCAGCCACAAGGCCATCATCGCCAACGCTGAAAATCTTATTTCTGCCATGCAGTTCACAGAAGACCTGCTTTTCGTCATCAGCGGACCACTCAACCACATAGGCAGCCTGAGCAAAGTATGGCCAACCATAGTGTCAGGGGGGACACTCTGCATCACACCCGGAATGAAAGACATGAACACCTTCCTGGGTGCATTCCGGCTCCCATACCATAAGGTAGCCACATTCCTTGTCCCGTCAAGCATTCGGATGCTGCTGCAGTTCGCACAGAAGGAACTTGCATCGCTCTCAGAAAAGATAGATTTCATTGAGACGGGAGCCGCCCCCATGCCGCAGAGCGATATGGAAGCATTGTGCCGACTTCTGCCACAGACAAGGCTGTACAACACATACGCCTCTACAGAGACGGGAATCATCTGCACACACAACTACAACTCAGACTATTGCACGGCAGGCTGCCTGGGCAGACCCATGCAGCATTCCGCTGTCCTGATTACGGCAGACGGAAATGTTGCCTGCAAGGGGGATACGCTCATGGAAGGCTATGTGGGTGATGAAGCGTTAACCCAATCGGTACTGCACGACGGCACGCTCTTTACTTCCGACCAAGGAAGGATTGACGACTATGGAAGGCTGCATCTGGCGGGACGGTTAGGAGATATCATAAACATAGGGGGATACAAGGTGAATCCCGTGGAGGTGGAAGATGCCGCCCTCTTGTTCCCGGGCATTGCCGACTGCATCTGTACCCCAAGCCCCCACCCCGTTTTAGGAACGGTACTGAAACTGTACGTCGTCCCCAAAGACGGTACGGTGCTGAACAAGAAAGACCTTTATGCCTACCTGATGCAAAAACTGGAGCACCACAAGGTACCCCAGCTTTACACCGTCACAAATCATATAGAAAGGACTTTCAACGGAAAACTGAACCGCAAATATTATCTCACTTAACCAAAACCTTGAACTTTGTTCGATCTTGCTCACGCTCGGAAGTGCGAGCATGCTCTCACTTCTCTCACTTAATCGCAACCTTTTTGCCGTTCACGATGTAGATTCCGGGCTTTAATTGTCCATTACCAATCCGGCGTCCGCTCAGGTCATAGCAATTATCCATTTTCAATTTTCCATTGTCAATTGAACGGATTCCAGTCGGGTTATAAGCATCAATAGTGGTCTGGGCACCATTAATGTATTCGCCGGTCTCTGCATTGAGCAGCAGGGTAATCATCTTCAGCTTCGACTTATCCTGAATGATTTGGTTTCCACTGATGTCAGCCGTGAAGCTGTATGTCTGCGACACACCCGCCTTGATGGGGGTGCTGACAGAACCGCTTACGCCATACATGGCATCCCAGGCTGCAACGGCCACATGGTCGAAGACTACACCAGAGACTTTGCTCGGCAGAGTGCACCAATACTGCAAGTCGGGATCGCTGTCACTGCTGCCACTGTAATAATTGCTCTGCGCCCATGACGAGCCAGTACCTGTCAGTCCGTCGGCTGTCAGAATATAGGCAATGGCATAATTGCCGTCGGGCAGATTCATTTGGAAAGTGGTTCGTGTATCCACCTGAATGGCCGTCTGTCCGGCATCGGCCCAACAGGCATTAGCCTCTATGGCAGCGGGCGTTACATTATTCAGTGACTTTTTAATGTAGTTGACAACGGTATTGGGGCTGATACCAGTTTTTTCCGACCTGCCGGCCACACCGCTGGGATAGCCGTCGCAGTATCTGTTAATGACGGGCTGGTAATCCCCGGTTGCCATCAGGTCACCATCGTGGACGGCAATAATGGCAGCCTGGCCGTCATATTGCTCATGAGCCCTGTTCATAGCCACAATGCCACGCACACACCAACCGCACCACGTGCCGGTAAACTCCTCGAAAATGGGCATATACGCAGAATTCCTAAGTATGTTATACTGGCAGAAATCCGCCCTGTTGTCTTCCGATTCGTTAAGATTCCCATTTACCTCAGTTATGGCAACGGTACGGTTATAGACAGTGGCATCACCATCCGTGGGAAGCGGAATGGAGATGGTAGAGGTTCCCTGAAAATCCGGAATGTAAGTCTGGCTGGTGCCGCTTGCAACAAACTGGCCATCAGTCTCGACAACATATCTAACACTTCTTACAGGTGTTGTGCCGTTGTTCTGTATCCTGACATCCATTTGCTGTTCCGTGTCCTTGATGGTATATGCAAAGTCGTTGGCAGAAACACTGACGGCATTGTTCCTGAAACCTTCGCCGCCCGAGAAGACACGTGCCATAAGGTCAGCTCTCGTGAGGCTCCACTCTGTATTGCTGGTCGTACAGACGTAGAAGCCCTGTGAACATATCGATTCGCCTCTCCAATAGCTGACAGGGCAATCAGAGTAGTATTCCTCTAATGACGTAATGGTGAAGGAAAGGCCCACGTAAAGACCGCCACCCTGAGGGATAGCATGAGGCCTTGTGAACCTGATATCGTTAAAACTGTTAAATTCAACGTCGTCCATTGGCAGATTTACAGTCTCCAGGTCGGCCTCTTCGCCAAAGGCAGGCAGTTTGGTGGAAACCCAGTATTGTATGTCCGATACATCCATAGGCAGGAAGTAATAAGAGAATCCCTCTATAGTAGTGCCTTCACCCCCAATATATCCATCGGGTACATAAGTGGCCACATAATAGCGTTCTGCCTTACCGGTGCCGTTGATATACCATGAACCATTGGTACTGTAGTAGCTCCACCACCTCTGTTTTGCGTTGTTGGTAAAGAGGATGCTGACAGATTTGGTAACGCTGCCGATGGTGACAGTGAGCCGGGCCTCTAAAGTGCCCTCTTCCTGTATGTTACTGGCATCGAACTGCACCTGCTCTATAGCACTGGCGGTAAAGGTTTTGCTCTTGGCGGTATAGCCGTTCACAATGACACAGTTGCCGCCCATGCACCATTGCATGACGGAGGGGGCCAGCTCATTGTACTGTACCTGCAGCGTGGCACTGACCATAGCACTGGTGGTATCAAGCAGCTTCAACACAAGTCCAGCCTGCGGATTTGACGAAGGGTTGGTCTCGCAGGCGAGCTCACCGAAATCATTCTCTTCGGCAGCAATAGCTACCGTAGTACCGTCGTCAAGGGTACGGCCTTGAAACTGGAACACAAAGTCCTGAGCACTTGCCACTGTAAAGGCAGCAAACAGAACTGACAACATGGTGTAAAGTCTTTTCTTCATATTATTTTATTTTTAGGGGTTAGCGAGTGATTAACGAAAACCAAAACCAAAACCAAAACTTTTTTCTTGGTTAGGGGTTAGCGGTTCGCGATTCTTTGTTATTTGTTAATTATTAATTGTTATTTGTTAATTATAAAAGGGTTAGGGGTTAGCGTTTGGGGGTTCGTTTTGGGTTTCGTTATCAAAAATGTTAAACTGTCTGACTTGCAATACGCCCTCGTCGTTGTAGATGAATGCCACTACTGCGAGGCGTTCGGGGTTCCACTCCCTGTCAATCGGCATGGTATGTGCCGTATTCACTGTCTGCCCCTCTTCCACCAGAATCTCCTGCCCCCAGAGACCGTTGACAGCGGCACGGAACACATGGTGGTGCAGATAGTCGTCCTTGCGCGTTCCGTCCGGCATAAGTTGGAAGGCGGTAATGTCATCCTCTGTCAGCCACAGCTGCAGGTAGCCGCTGGCAGTCCCTTCCAGTCCCGTAACAGCAGTATTCACCGTCAAGGATGTCCTGTCCGCTGATATCTGTCCGCTGAGACTGATGGTTACGGACGATGTCTTCTGAAGCTCCTCGCGCACCTTGGCTGTCCACTCCTGGTATTCAGTCGGAGCCGAGCGATTCACAAGACCTACTGGCTGATATTCCAGCTGCCAATGACTATAGTATTCGTCGCCCGTTTGGGTACGGAGTCCAAGAAATTTGGAATTGGTATAGAAGGCCAATGGACCGGCATGGATGGCGACCGCAATAACCGTATCAGCCCCGAAGCTCTCCTGCAGGCCGGTTATCACATCGCTGGCATTGGGGCAGTTCACGCACCGCTGCCCGGTGAAGTCCTCAAGCAACACGCGGCGCATTTCCATCTTCCCGACAGTGTCTGTTGTTATCGAATCCTGCCCGACGGGTTCCACCTTTATATAGCGCTCATCCTCCCCGATATAACTGCACGACGTCAGCATGAAAAGGAAAAGTGAAAAGTGAAAAGTGAAAATTTTACTGCCACTCATATTTTTTTGTTCTAATTTGTTTTATTGGTCTTATGGGCCAACCTACCCGCTAAAAGTTATAGTTATACGAGAGAGTGAACCCCGTGGTGGCAGGAATGTACCGGCATACGCCGCCCGAGCAGTTGTAGCCGGCACGTGTACGTCCGTAGCCAGCCTGCAAGCGGTGCGACTTGATGTTAAAGGTAACCTGCCCCAGATAGTAGTGCGTCTTGGTGGAGCCGTTGTTCCACATATCGCTGAAAGTAAACATCCAGCGGGGAGCCAGTGACAGTTCCACCAAACCGAACGACCAATCGCCCTGATCGTCGCCCGTCCACAGATACTGCAGCTCGGTACGCAGCTTCACCTTGGGAGCAATCTGAAAGAGCCCGTCCGCTATGCAGATGTTTGAGCGCACCATGCCGCCCTCGCCCTCTACCACCGTCTTGTTGTACCGTTGGTTCATATACATCAGGTTCAGCTTAAAGCTTTTGCTCAGCTTGCGTGAGAGCTGCACGTCTATGTCCTGATAGTAGGTGACGCCCTTCCATCTGACGTGCGAGAAGTTTGCCTTCACGTTCATGCCGTACTTGCCGCCCAGCTTAGTCTTCCGCTTGAAGTTATATCCCGCCTCTGCCTGCCAGGCCCATTCGCCGTCCGCCAGCTGCGTAGCATAGGGATAGAGGGCTGCCAGGGCGTATGTCTGGTCTTGTGTAAAGGCAGGCAGATGGTTGATGAAGGACGAGTTGCTTGCCGGGTTGTCCAGTTTGCGTCGGCTGCGGAACGACATATTCTCGCTGCGCTTCACCTGAAACAGCAGGCTCAGGCCTTTCCGGGAATACGAGCCCGAGAACATGGCAGCCGACCCACTGTGGTAGCTGTATCCGTTGTCACGTGAGGGGTCCTGCCCCTTCTGTGCATATTCTGCCAGCAGGTTCCAGGGACCTTTGTTCAGCGAAGCCCTGACGTCCCAGGCATTCACACATACAGGAAAGTTATATTTATATGTATAGTCAGGAGGCACCAGAATATCCTCCTTCTGCTCGTATTTGTTCACCCACGAGCCGCCAAGCGTCAGCCTGGTACCGGCCTGCTGCATACGCGGAATCCATTCCTCAAGGTGCAGTTCAGCATCAGCACCGCTCACCAAGGATTTGTTCCACTTCCAATAATGGCGCTGTACACCCGACAGAGCCTTCATGGTAAGGCCCTTCAGCGGTTTCAGCACCACCCTGCCGCCCAGCAGCGAGTTATCTATGCCAAGGGAACGCTCCTCGTAGGTACGCAGGATAAAGCCCGAGCCGAACTGCTCATAGAACGTTCCGCCTGTCAATTCTGCGCAGCCCCAACGTGCCTTTACCCAGAAATGGGGCACGCCCCAACCCTGAAAGTCGTTCTCGAATCCGGGCAGCGGATGCTCCAGATACTCCAGCCTAAGCCCCGCATCCACGTATTTGCTCTGCAGCATCAGGTCGGCATACACATTAGCCTGGAATGCCTCATCCTTCCTTGCCCCCGTCCGCTCATCGTCCTGCGGCACCAGCATGTCAGTCTGGATGCTGCCCGTCACGGTAACAGGCTTTTGCTCCTGAGCGTTTATCGTTCCCATTGACCATTGACCATTGAACAATGAGCATTGAGCAACGAGCAGCAATAAAATACGCAGATTCCTCATGATTAAAAGGGTTAGCGGTTAGGGGTTAGCGGTTAGCGAGTGATTAACGAAAACGAAAACCAAAACGAAAACTTTTTCTCGGTTAGCGGTTAGGGGTTAGCGGTTAGAGTAACTAACTTACATTTTTCACTTTTCACTCTTTCACTTTTCATTCTTCAATTATCCATTTGAGAAACTTCCCTGACTTTCTCAATCAGTTCCTCCTCAGCCCCGTCAGTATATCCCTGATGTTTATAGACAATGTTTCCCTTGCCATCTACAATCAGCACGTAGGGAATAAGCTGAACGCCCAGGGCGCGCTTCAAGTCGCTGTTCGGGTCCAGCAGCACCTCGTATTCCCATCCGTGACTGTCCACCAGCGGCTTCACCTTGTTAATGTTCTGCGCCTGGTCTATGCTCACGGCATAGATTTTCAGTCCCGTCTCCTCTTGCCAGTCGGCATAGACCTCGCTGATGGCATCCAGCTCGCGGTTGCAAGGCTTGCACCATGTGGCAAAGAAATCAATGATAAACGGCCGTCCCCCGTTGTTCAGCGTATCCGTCTGCACCACCTTGCCGTTAATGTCCTTCAGTGTTATCTTTGGCAACTGAGCATGCAAGGTCGCTGCGCCCATCACGCCCAAAAGTACTAACAAAAGCTTCTTCATCCTGTATGTATTTTCTTATTTACACTGCAAAGTTACGAAAAAATGAAAGAATGAAAGAATGAAAGAATCAAAAATTCAACGAAAACGATAACCAAAACGAAAACTTTTTTTCTCGGTTAGCGATTAGCGGTTAGGGGTCCATTGTTAATTGTTCATTGTTAATTCAATTATCCATTTTCAATTATCAATTATCCATTGAGGACTAAAAAAATCGCCCCGAAAGGCGATTCTTTTAGTCTTCTATGGGTTCATCCCCTCCCGGGTTCGGGTTTGGATTATCGTTCCCATTGTCATTGTTTTCGTTTTGGTTTTCGTTTTGGTTGTTCCCGTTATTGTTATTGTTTTCGTTATCGTTTTGGTTATTATTGTTATTCCCGTTGTTTTCGTTTTGGTTTTCGTTTTGGTTGCTCTCAGAGTTTCCACCCTGTCCTACCGTGCTGCCACCGTCCTTCATGGCATGGATGCGCACGTAGTCAATGTTATTGTTCAGTGTGGCGGTGAGCGTATCAAAGCGTTGCGTGTCGGCATCCACCATCGCATAGGCCTTTAGCAAGTCAATCAGCGCACGATACTCAGGATAGATAGCCTCGCGGGCCTGCTTCATGGCCTGCTGGGCAGGCATCTCGGCACTACGCTCCGTCAACTTGTTACGCAGTTGGTCGGCCACCTCCGTCAGACGGGCCCACATCTCGGTCAAGCCCAGCGTAGCCAGGTCGGCAGTCAGACTGGCAGAGGCGTTGGCCTCCTCGGTCATCTGCTGCAGCTTGCTCCATTCGGCAATCATGTTCTCCTTAACGTTCACGTCATACTTCTTCATGAAAATCCACAGACGGTCGCCGGCCTGTTTACGGGTCACCACGTAGGTCATGCGGCGGGCACCCTCTACGGTATCCTTGGCACCCATGTACAGCTGGTCGCCCTCTTCGTCCAGCCCCGAGATGTCACCTGTCAGCAGGCTCTCGCGGGTCAGCGCATAGGCGGCATTCAGACGGCCGTAGCTGTTGCGGAACTCGCTGATTTGGGTTGCCAGACGTGTCGGGGCGGGATTCCCGGCGTTAAAGAAAAGATCGAACTGGTCTAAAGTAAACTTCATCGTGCCGACAAGCACGGCATTCTGCATACGCACGATAGGCGCATCCTGAACTAAATTAGGTAATTGAATCATAAAAATTGTTTGTTAAAAAAGTTAATAAAAAAGATTAAGTTAATTTCGGAATGGCGTTGACTGCGATCAATCCCGATTTCCGGATTGGAAAATGGCGTTGACTGCGATCAATCCCGATTTCCGGATTGGAAAATGGCGCTGACTGTGATCAATCCCGATTTCCGGATTGGAAAATGGCGTTGACTGTGATCAATGTCGATTTTCGGTTTGGAAAATGGCATTGACTGCGATCATTCCCGATTTCCAGACTGGAAAATGGAGCTGACTGCAATCAATACCATTCCGATTTTTTGATCTTTTGTAGCGTTACAACAGTGCCCTTTTTCATTTTTTCGACTTTTTGCGGCATTACAATAGTGCCCCATTTCAGTTTTTGGTGCTTGTGCGGTTCAACATTATATATTATTTACTTCACCATCACCTTCTTGCCATTCACGATGTAGATTCCGGGCTTTAATTGTCCATTATCCATTATCAATTGTCCATTATTAACCCGCCATCCGTTCATGTCGTAGCAATTATCTATTGTCAATTTCCCATTATCAATTGAATAGATGTCTTTTTATTCTTTGCTTCCGGTATATTCACGCCATTCGTTTCCGTCAGAACAATGCGGTGTCCATCCTTTTGCCTTGGCTGCTGCAACTTGCGTGGTGGTCATCACATTCTGTTCCCCTGTATAGAATATGACAGACATCATTGCGCGACCTCTTCTTGGTGGCAGGTTCTTTACCAGAATATCCATCCCATCACCTTTTATCTGGTTTTGGTGGCAATACAAATCTGTTAAGACAGTATTCTTTGACACGTCAAGCGTCACCAACTGATTGCTGTAGCAATGAAATTCTTTCAGATTAGTGTTTCTCGACACATCCAATTCCACTAACTTATTATCGTGGCATCTCAGCGATGTTAACGCGGCACATCCAGAAACATTCAGCATCGTCAGCTGGTTGCCGTAGCAGTATAATTTTTTCAGTGCCAGACATCCCGACACTTCAAGCGCAGTCAGTTTGTTGGAATGGCAAGACAACTCTTCCAGTGCTGTACATCCCAATGCATCAAGCGTTGTCAGTTGGTTTTTGTAGCATCGCAATTCCGTCAGCGCGGTATTCTTCGAGACATCAAGCGAAGTCAACTGGTTGTTGTAGCAATACAAATGTTTTAATGCTGTAAATCCAGACACATTCAAAGTCGTAAGCTGATTATTATAGCAGTATAATTCTTTTAGTGCCAGATATCCCGACACGTTAAGAGCAGTCAACTGGTTGGCAGAGCAATTTAGGCCTTTCAAATTAGTATTTTTCGCCACGTCGAGTTTAGAAAGTTTGTTTGCATTGCAGTACAACATTTCCAACGCGGTATTGTTCGACAAATCAAGTGTCGTCAAATTGTTGGAGCTGCAATTCAGCTCCAACAGCGACGTGAAGAATTCAATACCCTTCAGGCTCCGGATGCGTTGTTTACTCACGTCAATACTTGTGACATTGGCTATCTCGTCCTCCGTTAGCATACCGTCAGCACCATACGGTTGACAGAGCAACCAGTCGCGGAAGTTCTCGTCTGGGAAATTCTCCTCGTTAAATTCCACCCCTTTTACCTTTCGGTCACTGCCGGCATATAAATACCAAATGGAAGGGCCTTGGGCGAGCGGTTTCCATCCTTTAGCTTTCGCAACCTCCGCTTGTGCAGAAGTCATCACGTTCTGCTCATTTTCGCTAGCAATAACTCTGAATTCGTTCAAAAAGATCCTTGCTAATTTAACATACTGCTTTGTGTTGTATAATGTTTTGGTGGACTTTTTGGTTATATTAGGCAAATCCCTTACCAGTATATCCATAGCAGCACTATCTATTTTATTTTGATAACAACACAAAAAACATAAGTATTTATTCTTAGACAGGTCAAGCGCCGTCAGCTGGTTGTTAAAGCAGACTAACGATAAAAGATTCTTATTGATTGTTAAGTTTAGAGATGTCAGCTGATTACCACTACAATTCAGCGCCGCCAATTTGATGTTTTTCGACACATCAAGTGCTGTCAACTGGTTGTTGTTACAAGCCAGCGCAGTCATCTTGGTATTCTTCGTAATATCAAGTGACGTAAGCTGGTTATCGCTACAACCCAGCCACATCAGCGCAGTGTTCTGCGACACGTCAAGCGACGTAAGCTGGTTGTTGTCGGAAGCAAGCCACATCAGCGCAGTGTTCTGCGACACATCGAGCGACGTAAGCCGGTTAGCCTCACATAAAAGTACTTTCAAGGCAGTAAAGTACTCAATGCCCTTCAGACTCTGAATACCTCTTTCATTTATATCGATATCTTCAACTTCTTTAATCTCCTTATTTGTCAGCACACCGTCCATGCCATACGACTGACCGAGCAACCACCTGCGGAAAATCGTGTCCGGGAAGTTCGTCGCATTAATCTCAACATCTGCCCAAGTCGTCGTGGCTGTAAACAGCAGGAAAAACGAAAGTAAGAGTTTCTGTTTCATATCCAAATTAGTTTATAAGTTATCGTCGTTATAGTTTCTATTGATAGTTCCCCCCAGCTTTAGAACTTCTCATTTGGGGGACTGAAATCTATTTTCTCGTTCGTGTTGTCAAACCCACTTGCCTGCGAGGTTATGGCAATTATCCATTGTCCATTTACCATTATCAATTATCAATTGAATAGATGCCATTCTATTATTCACTTCCGGTATATTCCCGCCATTTGTATCTGTCGTAATATTGCGGTATCCACCCTTTGGCTTTAGCTGCTGCCACTTGCGTGGTAGTCATCTCGTTCTGCTCGTTGGTGTTATAGATTACTTTTAAATACCCTTTGTTTACGCTCGGCAAACTTTCCACTAAGGCATCCATTGCTGCACCTTTTATCCGATTTTGATAGCAATACAACGTTTCCAGCGCAATACATCCCGAAACATCAAGCGAAGTCAGTTGATTGCTGTAGCAGTACAAATCGCACAGTTTAGTTTTCTTCGACACATCAAGTTCCGTCAACTTGTTGTTGTAACAATACAGCATGGTCAGCTCGGTATTTCTCGATAAATCCAGTTCCGTCAGCTGATTGTTGGCGCATAACAGCTTTGTCAGGGCAGTGCATCCAGAAACATTGAGTTCCGTAAGTTGATTCATACCACAACCAAGACAAATCAATGCGGTGTTTTTCGACATGTCTAGTTCCGTCAACTTGTTACTGTAGCATTGCAGTTCTGTCAGCGCGGTATTTTGTGACACGTCAAGCACTGTCAGTTGATTGGCGGGGCATTCCAGAGATGTCAGTGCCATAAAGAACTCTACGCCTTTCATGCTCTGAATATTTTTTTTATACACACTAACGACTCTCGACATATTCGTAAGCAAACTGTCAGAACAATACGGTAGTTTAAGCAAGTAGTTGCGAAAGTTCTCATCAGGAAAATTCTCCTCGTTAATTTTCAATTCTTTTGCCAATTTTGGATAAAACTCCTCAGGATAGGTATTTTTAGAATAAACCGCCTCGTAAACTTCTGCTCCTTCTTGCTTTTTGAAATCTCCTGAAGAAAGTTTATCCCAAGTAGATCCATTGTAGGAATACAGAATCCATCCTTTGGCTCTTGTGGCATACACCTGTATAGGAGAAACTTGATTTCGCTCGTTTTCGTTACCCAAAACTTTCATTTCTCTTATCGGCTTTCTTTTCCTAAAAATTGCTGCTAAGAAAAATGCGGTAAGTTTATCTAAGAAGCTGCTATTAGAATCCTTATTTACATCTTCCGAAAATCTTTCTATAAAATTTTTCTTATAAGTGTCTGGCAAACTAGTCACTAAAACAGACATGGAAGAGCCACAGATTCTGTTATTGTGGCAATCCAACCTCAGAAGTTTCTTGTTCTTTGTTACGTCAAGTTCCGTCAACTGGTTTCTGAAACAGGATAAACTTGTCAGTTTGGTATTCTTCGAGACATCAAGTTCGGACAATTGGTTGTTGGAACAAGACAGTATTGTCAACTTGGTAAAATACTCAATACCCTGTAGGCTCTTAATACCAAGACTATCCACTTCTATTTCCTTTACCTTTGCGATTTCTTTTTGGGTCAGAATACTGTCTTTGCCATAATCCTGAACAAGCAGCCAGTTACGGAAGTTTGCATCGGGAAAGTTAGTATCGTTAATCTCAACATCTGCCCATGTCGTCGAGACCGCGAGCAGCAGGAAAAGAGAAAGTAAAATTTTCTGTTTCATATTAATTTACATGTTGATAAGTACAAGTTCGGTGTTTATTTGTCAGAAGATTTCTTCAACGCTTCACGAGGCAAAACTACCGAAAGATTTACAGCCATCTTATTCTGCCGGCTTGCCACACCGTCATATAGATGATGATGATTCAGTCCCCACGCATAGGTAAAGGAAAGCTCGACTGCCTTTATGCGTACAGCAATGCCTGCCTCGGCCTGTATATTCCATTCTTCCGGAGAGTAGTTGCCGTATTTGAAAAATCCCAATGGGTACTGCCGTCCTGTGTATTTGTTATATCCGTATGCATTATTACCAACCATTGGCCCGCTTTTTAATTTGCCAGCCATTGCCCAGTTGAGCCCAATGCCGCCAAAAGGAGTGATGCTTATCTTTTTGTTTGGGAAAGGAGACATACGGAACATAACTTGTAGGGGAATGTAAAGGCTATGTTCACTGAACCGGTTATAGCCAAGTTCCTTTATCTGTTGGTCAAAACTTAAGCACCATTCGTAATACAACCCCGTGCGAAATCCCAGACCATGAATCAACCCCTTTGACAAGGAAAGGCCAAATTGCATGCCGTGGAGCATCTTGTTGGGATTGCCCCACATGTCTTCGCGGACAGTTCTGCCGTTTATTGTTGTCCTCCATTCCTTGGCAACCCATCCGGCCGTGAAGCCAAGCTGTAAATCCTTTTCCTCGAAAATGTATGTATTCTCGGCAGTTGCAGCCGTCGGCACGACTGTTGCAATAAACATAGCCATTGTCAGGCCTTTCAGAAACATAGTTTTCATTGTTATTAGTTCCTATGATTTGGTTATACATTTATTATATATACACAGCAGCGGCACGCCCGCGCCCTGACGTTGCAGGGCACAGACGTGCCGTTTATATATCCACCTGTCGCGCCGCCCCGCAGGGTCGCCGCGCC
>JAGCPD010000073.1 GCA_017645305.1 Bacteroidaceae bacterium
CAGTAAAGGGTGTTCAACTGTCTGATATGGAACGTCAGGATTACATAAACCGGATAAATGATCTTCTTCAGGCCGTAGAGACTCTCCTGAAGTCCAATAATGCTATGGGTGAAAGAGTGGCCCAGTTAGAGAAGAAAGCCGAAGCCTACGAAGACTTGAAGGTCAGGTATGACAGGCTTGAGGGTGAGTTGGCCATGCGCAAGCGTGGTCAGCACGGCAGGAAGAGCGAGAAGCCGAAGGATACCGCTGCATCTGATTCCGGGACAGGAAAGACAAAGGATGAGGATGAGTATGGAAAAGAAGCGTGAATACACCCATGAGGACATGGGGGCTCTCTTTTCGAAAATTCATATTAACGCGACTGCTGATAAAATCGGGGGTACGTTCTTATGGTGGGTTACAGTTCTTCCCGCTGATTGCGAAGTGTACGTTCAATATCAGTCATGTTTTGGATGTTTTGTTATGTGTCTGCAAAGGTACTCATTTTCTGAGAATTGAACAAGTTTTTGGGATGCAAAATGCACTAAAATGCAAATTTTTTCCACCACAAACTGCACTAATCTGTGTGTTTTTGCAGTACTTAACTGCACTAATCTGTAAGTTTCTGTGATTCTAAACTGCACAGTCTTTATAGATTTTTGCAGCAGCAATTGAGGTCTGTGCAAAGGTAATAAACTAAACTTTCGCAAACTCAGTTTCGTCAGGTTTTGAGGTTTAAGGTTAGTGGTTAGCGGTTAGCGAATGATTAACGAAAACCGGTTTAGACTTTAGGCGTTAGACTTTAGTAACGAGAACTGTTTTAGACGTTAGACTTTAGACGTTAGACATTAGTAACGAGAACGAATCGCATAAATTTCACGAATATGAAAATAACTCAGGGATTACTTGACGAATTGACAGCAAAGGCAAAAGCTTCGCCAAGGCTGCGTATGAATTACGACCTCCGTAATTCTGAACATGACCAGAGCCAGCGGATGCTGAATGCGATAGAACCGGGAAGTGTTTTGCCTATTCATAGGCATCAGAAGACTTCTGAAACGGTGGTCTGCTTGCGCGGACGGTTAGTGGAGGAGTTTTATGATGACCTTGGCCGGATGTGCGAGGAGGCCATAGAACTTTCTCCTAACGGGCCGGTAGTGGCGGTAAATATCCCCATCGGGCAGTGGCACACGGTACATTCCTTAGAGAGCGGAACTGTGATTATGGAAGTCAAGGACGGTGCGTATGAACCTACAGGGCCGGAGGATATACTTGAATAACGAAAACCGTTTTAGACTTTAGGCTTTAGGCGTTAGACTTTAGTAACCAAAACCAAAACGAAAACCGTTTTGGGTTAGCGGTTAGCGGGAATTGTTTTAGACTTTAGGCGTTAGACTTTAGGCGTTAGACTTTAGACGTTAGAGTGAAAAGTGAAAGAGTGAAAAGTGAAAAATGAAAACTGTTTTCTTGGTTAGTGGTTAGCGAGAATTGTTTTAGACTTTAGACTTTAGTAAAGGGAACGTTAAAGGGAGATCACTGGCCCTTTGGCGTTTAGCAAATTCAAAAACGATATGAAACTTCGTGACTACCAGCAGGATATGCTGGTACAAATGCGTGATGCCTGGACGAAACACCGGAGCGTGATGGTGCAGATGCCGACAGGTACGGGAAAGACCGTCCTCCTTGCGGAGACCATTCATCAATTCACAATTAATAATTCACAATTAACAATTGATGATGGAATATTGATTGTGGCGCACCGCATTGAGCTTATCGGACAGATTTCACGGACGCTGGACAGGTTTGGGATTGAGCATGGACTGATTGTCAGCGGAAAGCCGACAGATAAGACGAAACGGGTACAGGTGGCGAGCATACAGACGCTTTCGCACCGTCTGGAAAGGACGGACGACATGGATTCTAATGGAGCTGCAAATAATAATTCTTCACTTTCCACTTTTCACTTTTCATTAATTATTATCGATGAAGCGCATCATGCACAAGCTAAGACCTATAGGATGCTTTGGGACAGGTGGCCCGAAGCAAGGTTCCTGGGACTTACTGCCACACCCTGCAGGATGAACCATGTGGGCTTTACGGATCTCTTCAGTACGATGCTGGTGTCAAGGCCCATACAGGAGTTCATTGACAAGGGATGGCTGTCGGACTTCGACTATATCTCGGCACGTCCCGACAACCCGATGATGCGACAAATTGCCGGTTTGCAGAAACGGGGTGCCGACGGTGACTACCAAACCAAGGAAATGGCTATGGTGATGGATGTGCCGGAGAGTATCGGACATCTGTACAATACTTACAGGCAGTATGTCAATGGCAAAAAAGGTATTGTCTATGCCATTGACCGTGAACATGCACGGCATATTACGGAGTACTATCAGAAGCATGGCGTGAGCTGCTGCTGGATAGAGGCAAAGACACCTGCCGCAGAACGTGAGCGGTTGGTGGAGGAGTATCGCGCAGACAGGATAAAGGTTTGCGTGAACGTGGATATTCTGGGTGAGGGTGTCGATTTCCCCGAAGTGGAGTTCATACAGCTGGCCCGTCCTACATTGTCACTCTCGAAATACCTGCAGCAGGTAGGGCGCGGTATGCGCGTCAGTGAGGGGAAAGAGTGTGTGACCATTCTTGACCAGGTGGGTCTGTACCAGACATTCGGCCTGCCTACTGACGAACGCGACTGGAACGCGATGTTCACGGGAAGGATAGCAGGAAAGGCCGGTCAGGGCGGAGAGCGGCCACTCGTTATCAGGGACGAGGCGGAGGAAAAGGAGCTTGTGAACCTGGAAATGGTACGCATCAAGCGGCGCGGGGAGAAACATACGGGTGCGGAGATGTTCATGCTGGGAGGAAAGTATGGTGTGATGTTTGACGGGAATATAACATGTCCTGCTGAATTTGAGCACATCAGGAGACTCCCTGGCGGATATTTCGCCCTGGCAACATATCCTTATTCAACGTATAGGAACAAGGTGACCGTGATTGACCTGAAGGGCCGTGACCAGAAGGTGGCATTCTACGGAACCGTAAGACAGGAAGGCGACCTGTTCTACGGCAGGTCTGATTCCGGTAAGATGCTTTATTGGGACGGAAAGGGCCGGACATACTATGACACCCTTCCCGAGTTTGAGCGTGTGGGCAACCTGGATATGATCAGGGTTGGCAAAGGCCAGTACAGGCTGAGGAGGCCGTCCCCCCTGATGCCGTACGTGGTAAGCAAGAAGGATATCTTTTATAACGACAAGCTGACTGTCATCAGGGACATTATCATCCTTAACGATGAAAACCGCACCGTCCTGAAGCCTGTAAGGTATTTCGGACATAAGATGCAGGTTGAGTCAAGAAAGGACAAACTGAGTGTTTTCCGGTGGGTAACATTGGCGGAGGGACTTACGGACGACTATACTACAAATGTATATTTTGACGGCAGTAGAAGCCCCTACTGGAAGGATGCCAGGATGATGAATGCCGCCACGGGGAAGATGGAGTACCTGAGTCCCGAGTGGGTGGAGAGAGAGGGAAGGAGGAAGGCATTTGAAAAACTGAGGAGTGAACTGGCCCGTAAGAACAGTAACTGGGTCATCACGGATAAAATGCTTCAATCATATATCAGCAGGAACAATAAGTGAAAAATGAAATAATGAAATAATGAAAGAATGAAAGAATGAAAAAATGAAGAGTGAAGGATGAGAGCCAGAGCTGCAGTTATGCGGTTCTGGCTCTCGTCGTTATAAAAGTATGATGCTTACGTTTCTATAAATAAAAATAAACAGATAAACAGATAAACAAATAAAATTGCAAATAGTAAATTGTCAAATTGTAAATTATATTGTATCTTTGCGGTGGATTAGAGAAAAAAAGGTAAAAAAGGTATGATTACATTTTGCATTGCATTGGCTTGTCTGGTGTTGGGATACTTTCTTTACGGAACGTTTGTAGAGAAGGTTTTTGGCATAAGTCCCGACCGCAAGACACCATGTTATACACGTCCGGACGGCTCTGACTACATTCCCATGCCCACATGGAAGGTTTATACCGTTCAATTTCTGAATATTGCAGGTACGGGGCCTATCTTTGGTGCTCTGATGGGTGTTCTGTACGGGCCTGCAGCCTTTCTGTGGATTGTCTTGGGCTGTCTGCTGGGGGGAGCCATGCATGATTACATGTCGGGCATGATTAGTATCCGTCGTGACGGTGCTTCCTTGCCGGAAATCATTGGTGACGAGCTGGGCAGTACCTGTCGTTTGGTGATGCGTGTGGTTACGCTGGTGCTGATGATTTGTGTCGGTGCTTCTTTTGTTATGATTCCTGCAGGTCTGATGGAGCAGCTTACCGTGCAATTGGTGGGGATTGCTGACACCCGTCTTATCTGGACGGTGCTTATCTTCCTTTTCTATCTGGCAGTCACCGTTTTCTCCATCGACAAGATCGTTGGTAATGTTTATCCCGTCTTTGGTGCCGCCCTTCTGTTGATGGCTGTGCTGGTGGGTATAGGTATGTTCACACATCCTGAGGGTAATATCCCCTCTTTTGCATCAGCTTTTACTGACTGCTATCCCGTTAAGGGAGCTACACCGCTCTTCCCGGGACTCTTCATTACCATAGCCTGCGGTGCGGTAAGCGGCTTCCATGCTACACAAAGTCCCATGATGGCGCGATGCATCAAGAACGAGAAGTACGGCCTGCGCTGTTTCTACGGTGCTATGGTTACTGAGGGCGTTGTGGCACTTATTTGGGCAGCGGCTTCCATCAAGTTTGTGGATGCGCTGGATGTAAATGCCTTTTACGGCATCACGGACACCTTTAATAATGCTTACGAGAAACTGTATTACACCATGACCCATGTGGTGCGAGACGGACAAGTGGCGGAGGTGAAGATGGATCCCTCCCTGCTGGTCAATATGTTGTGTAACGACTGGTTGGGCAAGACCGGTCTTGTTCTGGCTGTGCTGGGTATTGTGGCAGCGCCTATGAGTACTGGCGGTTCCGCTTTTCGTGCAGCCCGTCTGATTTGTGCAGATTTTAGCCGTTTTGGACAGAAGACTGTACTGAGGCGCATTCTTTTGGCTGCTCCTTTGTTTCTGATTGCTATTCTGATGCTTAATGTCAGCAGTTTTAAGGTACTATGGCTCTATGTCAGCTGGTTCAACCAAGTGCTGGCTACCTTTACCTTCTTCACCATCACGCACTACTTGCATCATCGTGCGGACGGGAAAGGAATATTGCCGCGTTGGAGTTGGATTATTGCTTTCCTTCCCGCAGTCTTTATGCTTAGCGTGAGCAGCGAATTCATCCTTGTTGACAAAGGAAACGGTTTCGGACTTCCTGTGGAAACCAGCGAAGCTATGGCTGCCGTGATAACAATGGTGTTCACCGTATTGTTTATATGGTATGATAATAAAAAAGCTAACCTCTAACTTCCTCTAACTACAAATAAAAAGAAAAAGATGATAACCTTTACTATTGCTTTGATTGCCCTGCTTTTGGGATACCTGATTTATGGAGCCGTTGTTGATCATGTTTTTGGTTCGCAGCCAGGTTCTTCCATGCCCTGTTATACCAAGCGTGACGGGGTTGACTACCTCCCTCTCTCACCTTGGCGTGTTTTTCTCATCCAGTTTTTGAACATCGCAGGAACAGGCCCTATCTTTGGTGCCATCATGGGCATCCTTTTCGGTCCTGCCGCATATCTTTGGATAGTTTTGGGCTGTATTTTTGCAGGAGCCGTGCACGACTATATGTGCGGCATGATTTGCATCCGCAAGGGCGGTGTTTCCCTGCCGGAACTGATAGGCGATGAGCTGGGACTCTTCATGCGTATTCTTATGCGTCTCTGTTCGCTAATCCTGTTGGTGCTGGTAGGTACCGTCTTTATAACCACTCCGGCGGCGTTGCTCGATAATATGATTCCTAACCAGGGGTGGCTCTGGAGCAATTGGTTCTGGGTAGTGCTTATACTGCTTTATTTCCTTGTTGCAACCTTCCTGCCAATAGATAAGCTCATTGGCAAAATATATCCCTTGTTCGGAATGGCACTGCTGATTATGGCTTTAGGCATTGGGTGGAATATTTATACGGCAGAGGGGTGGATGCCTGAACTGACAGACCAACTCTTCACTACCCATCACCCCAAGGGCCTGCCCATCTTCCCTATGCTTTGCATTACCATAGCCTGTGGTGCCATCAGTGGTTTTCATGGTACACAGAGTCCGTTGATGTCACGTTGTCTTACCAATGAGAAGTATGGCCGTCCCATTTTCTATGGTTCCATGATTACCGAGGGTGTGGTAGCCCTTATTTGGGCGGCTGCCACTATCAAGTTTGCCAGTACGCTGCCAGGTGAAGCTGGTGCAACGGCTTACGAGAAGTTGGCTTCGTTAGGAAATCCCGCAATCGTTGTGAATGAGGTCAGTACCAGTTGGATGGGAACCATCGGTGCTGTGTTGGCCGTTCTTGGTGTAGTGGCAGCTCCCATTACCAGTGGCGATACGGCCTTCCGTAGTGCACGTCTGATAGCGGCTGATTTTCTGCATCTGGGTCAGAAGAATGTATGGTCAAGGTTGGCACTCTGCTTGCCCCTTTTTGCTATTGCCACTTCTTTGATGTTCATGGATTTCAATGTCATGTGGCGCTATTTTGCGTGGTCCAACCAAACACTGGCTTGTATTACACTTTGGGCTGCAACGGTTTGGCTGGCACGTAAACAGAAGGTTTATCATATCTGTCTTATTCCGGCGATGTTTATGACGGTGGTATGTACCTCTTATATCATCATTGCTCCGGAAGGCTTCAGCCTGCCTTGGCTGTGGGGAATCATAGCTGGACTGGTGCTGATGATATGTTTTACTATCGTCTTTTTTGTCAGCAAGAAAAAGTGGAAGTAAACTGGAAGAAAAATAAAAAAGAATATAACCTAAACTGCCGCAGACCTTAAAGCAGTTCTCTCTAAGCAGAGTTAAAAGGGGTCTTGAATATTATTATGAAAAAGAGTCTTTTGCTGTTGTTATTTGCAGTTGTTTCCATGAGTTCCTATGCTCAGTTCGAGAAGGGAACCAAGTATGTAGGTGCATCTCTTACGGCTTTAAACCTGTCCTACAGTAGTGGCGAGAAGTTTGGTATGGGATTGGAAGCTGTTGGCGGATATTTTTTCGCTGATTCCTGGATGCTTACCGGTCGTTTGGAATACAGACACGAGTGGAAGGCAGCTCCGGCACCTGACATCAATAGTGTAGCTTTGGGTGCTGGTGCCCGTTATTATTTCGTTCAGAATGGTATTTATCTGGGTGCAGGCTTCCAGTATCAGCATGTTGCTTCGAAAGTAGATTATATTCAGTTGCCCCTCGAGGTAGGCTATTGTTTCTATCTCAACCATTATGTCAGCATTGAGCCTGCAATTTATTATAATCTTTGTTTGAATAAGTTCTCTGATGGTAGCAAGGTTGGATTCAAACTTGGCCTTGGATTCTATTTCTAAGTTTTGGTCTTTTCTCTTCCCCCTTTTTGCTGTTCCTGCCATGGCACAGCCAAAGGGGGGACAGCCCAACATCCTCTATATAATGTGCGATGATTTGGGCTATGGTGATTTGTCATGTTATGGTCAGCAGCATTTCCGCACGCCTAATATAGATCGTCTGGCCTTGCAGGGTATGCGTATGACTTCTGCCTATGCCGGCAGTCCTGTCTCGGCTCCTTCTCGTGCCTGCTTCATGACGGGGCAGCACTCGGGACATACTCACGTACGTGGCAACAAGGAGTACTGGAGCGGACGTGTGCAATACGGACCGAATACCGACTATGCTGTTGTCGGGCAAGAACCTTATGATCCTGCTGTGCCCATTCTGCCGGAAATCATGAAGGCCGCAGGCTATCATACCGGAATGTTCGGCAAGTGGGCTGGCGGCTACGAGGGTAGCGCCTCAACGCCAGACAAAAGGGGGGTGGAAGAGTTCTTTGGCTACATCTGCCAGTTTCAGGCACATCTTTACTTCCCCAATTTCCTGAATCGATACAGCACTTCCTTGGGTGATACCTGTGTAGTGCGTGAGGTGCTGGAGCAAAATATTCAGCACGCCATGTTTGGGGAGGATTATAATAATCGGCAACAGTATAGTGCCGACCTTATACACCAGCGGGCTTTGTCGTGGTTGCGGCAACAGAAAGCAGGAGAACCGTTCTTTGGCATTTTCACTTATACCTTGCCACATGCAGAACTGCGTCAGCCCGATGATTCCCTCTTGCAATCCTTCCGTGGTAAGCTTTTGCCTGAGCGCGAATACCGAGGCGACAATCCCTCCCGCTATAATCCCACTCCAGAGGCGCATGCGCAGTTTGCTGCCATGATAACACGTTTGGATGCCCAAGTGGGTGAGATTATGCAGGTGCTGGAAGAACAGGGATTAGCTGACAATACCGTACTTATTTTTACCAGTGACAATGGTCCTCATGAGGAGGGTGGGGCAGACCCTGCCTATTTTAATCATGATGGTAAGTTCCGGGGGCTTAAACGCAGCACGCACGAAGGTGGCATCCGCATACCCTTTATTGTCCGCTGGCCTCAGCGTGTGAAAGCGGGTTCCGAGAGTGACTTCCCCTTTGCCTTCTACGACCTAATGCCTACTTTCTGCCAGATGGCTGGCCTTGCGCCTAAGGGAGATGATGGTATCAGTATTCTGCCTACGCTAACGGGTAAGGGCAGACAGCGCAAGCACGACCATCTGTATTGGGAGTTCCATGAGACAGATATGCTGGCTATTAGGCAGGGTGACTGGAAATTAGTGGTTTGTCATGGCAAGTCTTCATTGTACAATTTGCGTGAGGACCCGCATGAGGATCACAACCTTTCACAAAAGTACCCCGCCCTTGTGCGTAAGCTTGTTAAGAAGATATATGAGGACCATACTGACAGTCCTCTTTTCCCCATCACTTTACCGGAACTTTAGCGTTTTAATTGCTTTGTAAAGAATGTTACGGCCAGTTTTACAGCCTCCTCGGGATGAGGTCCGAACCCATGGTCGTAACGGTCTAACAGATGCCATTCGCTTTTCTGCCATAGCTGGTGGAACCGCAGGCCGTAGGTGTAAGGAACTGTACGGTCACCAGTGCCATGAATGATGCAGGCAAGTCCTTTGTAGCCTGCTGCCGTTTCATAGATTGGAAGCCAGAAAGCCGTCTTTATATAGTCGCGTCCAAGGTGGTGTCCCCATACTTCCACATACTCAGGTGGGTCAAGTGGGTCGCCATGGTCGCCAGGCTGGCCTGCCACAGTACCCCGGATGGCATCATCGCGCAGAACACCGGCGGGTGCCAGAAGCACCACGCCGCCCTTCAATGCTTTTTTGCCTAACTGACCAGCTAACATAGCTGTCACTACACCACCTTGCGAGTGACCGGCAATTCCAATGTTTCCGAATCTTCCGTCGGCCTTTACCCATTCATATACGTGGCGGGCATCCTCAATCTCATTGGGAACAGTCATCTGCTGGAAATCGCCCTCGCTTTCTCCGTGCCCGTTAAAATCAAATCGGATACTGGCAATACCTTGTGTCTCCAGTTCCTGAGCAATGCCGCATTCCAACCCTCCGTTTCTGTTGCCCGTAAAGCCGTGGCAAAGAATAACAATGGGGCAATTCTTGGGCATCACGTCAGGTGTTTGTAAATCAGCTACCAGTTTTCCGTGGTCGCCTTGAATCATCACCCGCTCTGTGCGTCCACTAACGAATCCTGCTGTGAGCAAAAGGGCTATAAAAAGGAAATAGTGTTTCATTATAAATTGTTTTACAAAGGTATGTCACAAGAAAAGTGATTGTTTCGGCTCATTCGAAGATATTTTCGCCAAAGTTGTAGCCTTTTACGTCAGCTTCGTCTGGCACTTCGCCCTCACCAATTTCGATGTTTGCGTCGCCACCAACTGTGGTGATGCTGGCAACTATCATTGTTTCTACCAGTGCGAGTTCCACTTGGGCCTGTGGCGTGATATATGTCTTTTTCATCTTAGTAATATACTGTTTAAAGAAGTTAGAGGAAGATAAAGGGAGTTAAAGGACGATAGCTTTGGCATTTTGAATCAGCATCCGAAAAAGTATTGTCTTCTATCTCCTTCTATCTTCTTTTGTCTTCTTTTATCTCCTTATTATTATCATATTTTTCCTTATTTTACTATTACCTTGAACTTCGTTCGAGCTTGCTCACGCTCGGAAGTGCGAGCAAGCTCTCACTTCTCTCACTTAATCACAACCTTCTTTCCGTTCACGATGTTAATGCCCTTCTGAACCTTGTTCAGACGCTGGCCAGCGAGGTTATAGATAGCAGCATTATCACTTGTCAATTGTCCATTATCAATTGAAGTGATGCCTGTCTCAATGTCGTCAATGAAGAGCTTGACACCGGCTATGTCTGTCTTGGCCTTCAGATAGGCGCGGAAGGACTTGATGCTGGTACTGCCTTCGCTCTTGTAGATGGCGCCCTTGGAGATGAAGTAATCACCTTCAGGAACTGTCGAGGGTGCGTAGAGACCTACATAGTCGATGTTTCTTCCTTCGGCCTTTGGCTCCTCTTCATACGTGATGATTACATTGCTGATGAGGTTCTCTGTGCTGGCAGCTGTGGCCTCAACGAGTACGGGCTGGTTGGCAGCAATGGTGCCATCGGTCACGGTTTTGAACTTCACAGTAACGTTGTTGGCATCGTCGCTATCCTCGCTATAAGCATAGACCTTAGTGTCTTCGCCGAAGAGCGTTTGCACCTGTGCGGCATTGAGGTCGAAGGGCAGCACGACGCTGTTGAAGCCCTTGTTAATCTTGCGGTTGAGTGTCACATTGACAATCTTGCCATCGTTAGCAGAGATTGTGGATGCCATGTCTTCTGTCTCGTCCAAAGTAATGATTGGCTGAATAGTAACAGTGAAGTTGGCCAGAGACAACCACTTGCTGGCATCTGTCGTGGTGACGGTGATGGCTGTAGAGGCTGCCGACAAGCCCGAAACCTCAAGCGGTGTGTAAGTGCTGCCGAGGTTGGCAGGGATGACGGACGTGCCGTCTTCTGCGGTAAGCGTGTATGTGGAAGCCTGATAAACGCCCGTCTGTACAGAATAGCCCGTGATGACATAACCAGTAGGCGCTGTCAGCGTTATCGTGGAGTTGGTGTTGGCGGCTGCAGGATGATAAGCCAGATTGTAGCGACTATTAAAGTTAGAGAATTTGTTATTTGTGCCGTCGCTCAATGTCATTGTCAGACCTGCAACTCCGCTGGTAGCATTGGAAGTCCAAGTGAGACCGCTCCATGAACCGAATGTAGCTTCACCGGATGTTCCATAGACAATCTTCACCTCTTTCTCCAGTGCAGACTTATCCAGGTCGGGGATGTACTGCAGCAGTTGTTCGCGGGTAATCTCAATGAAGTTCAAAGGATAGTGGTTGTAGTCTGTATAGCCACCGGCACTGTTCAGCGACTGGTCCTCGAAGAAGAGGTAGAGGCTGCCGGGGTTCTCATCGGTGCCACTCTTGTCCATCGTGACGTAGCGCGTGCCCTTTGTCTGTACGTTGAGGAACTCCGTCCAGTTGTTACCTTGGTCAGTACTGTAATAGAGCTTGAAGTTCGTATGGTTTCCAGTCGTGATGGAGTGGAAGATGTAGTCCTTCTTGCCTGTTACCGTCTCGCGCTGATAATAGAGGATGTCCTGGTTGTTCTGGCTGCTCTGCGTGAGCTGGCTGTTGTCCCATTGTGTGCCATAGCTGAAGCTGAGCGTCTTGCCATCATCGTTGCAGGTGTAGGTGGCCGTATTGAAGCGGCGTTGACCTCCCTTGCGGATGGAGCCGAAGAGCGAGCCATCGTTCATCTGGATAATCTTGGCTTCGTCGCCTCCTTGAACCATGGGGATATTGCTGAAGTACCACGACTCACCGCCGTCTCTTGAATAGAAGATGTAGTCTTGTGAATCTCCTGTGTGCTCGGTAGCGCTTGTCATTGTCTGTGCAGGGATGAGGTACATTAGGATGTCGTCGTCGGGGATGTAGAGGCCACGGCCGGAGGTCACGAAGTAGTCGTAAAGGCCAAAGCCAGCTGCACCTGCGGTGGCGACGTTCTTGATAGCACCGCTCCAGTAGAGGTCAACTGGCGGATTGCCCACGCCGCTGCTCCAGGTCACGCCGTTGTCAGTGCTGACAGACATGCACATGCCTTTCTGACCGTAGAAGTAGCCTTCGTTGCCAGCGGCAAAGAGGCAATAGAGCTTGCCGTCCTTACCCTTGACGAGGCTGGGGTCACCGTAGCCGCAACGCTTATCTTCGCCGCCGCTTGCGGTGGAGCCTTCGCCCTTGGCGATGGTCACGGGTTCGCTCCATGTGCGTCCACCGTCGGTACTGCGGCGCACCACGATGTCGATGACGTGGCCGCCATTGCCGATGTCGGTGTAACTTTGATAGCGCTTGTCGGCTGCCACAACGATACTTCCGTCGTCAGCCACAACCATTGCGGGAATACGATAGACGCGGCTGCCATTGTCGCGAGGCAGGAAGGGATAGGAGTGTACGTTGAAGACCATAGCGCCTCGGTCTGCGGGGTCGCCTACTGCAGTCAGGTCGAGCGTGGTTTCCTTATTGTTGCAAGTATAGGTGATGCTTGTTACGGCTGCATCGAGGACTGCACCTAGCGCTGCATCGTCCTTCACCGTTGCACCTACCCAATAGTAGTGGTTACCTGCGGCGAGACTTGCAATGGAGAATGAGGCAGTAGCGCCAGAAACATTCGCTTCGGCAACGGAAGTCTTGGTGGGAGCACCGTCATTGCCAGCAGAGAGGATTTCGGGTGAGTTGCTTGAAGCCTCATAGAGTGTCAGCTTCGAGATGTTAGCCTCCGAGCCATCCTTGAGGCTAAGAGAGATAGAAACACCTGTAGCATCCCTGAAGGGAGCAGCATCGACTTTCAGGAGCATCACTTCTCCGCCACGGGATGCGGTCTGCCATCCTTGAGCCACAACGACGCCTCCTTTGACTATTGCGAGGTCAGGATTGTAGTTGAGTGTTATTGTCTTGGCGTCTGCATCTACAGAAGCATCTATTGCACCGTCCAGTACGAAGTCGCTGCTTTCGGGTGTCACATTTGCAGGCAGGAAGATGTAGCCATTCTTGTAAACAGTTGTCAAGCCACTTACATCGTTGCGTGTGCATCTAATCTGAGCTGTCTCAGGAGCATTTTCGCAGAGAACCTGCCATGCTGTGAGTCCTGCGTCGTTGAGGCTGACGGGATAGACATCGAAGTAGCCGCCCACGTTGCTTGTCTCACCGATGAAGTACTTGCTGCTCAGGTAGTAGGGCGTAGCTTTGTAGCCGCCATGTATGAACTGCATACCGTTGGTAGCATTGTATGTGATGCTGACGTTCTCCACAGGAGTTGTCGTGCTTGTGGGGAAGTAGTTGCTTGAGCTCTTGCAGAGATACTTGCCGTTGGGCAGTATCCAAGCATAGCCATTGGCAGTCTTCACGATGCGTGTCAGGTAGTAAGTGTTGTCGATAGCGGGTTGCTTATTGACAGCATTCATAAACGTCAGGGGATAGTTGCGACCTGAAGCATAAGCAATCTCGTTCTCGGGAGCATAGACGTACTCGCCGGCATAATTGCCTGACTTGATGCGGATGGCGTACCATCCCTCTCCGTCGGGTACTGCGGTGAGAAGCGTCTGGTTCTTGATAAGTTTGTTGAAGGCTGCCGTCGCTGCAGCGCTTTGGTCGCCGTCCACCTTCGTAATGGTGAAGTTGCCGCCAATGTCGTTGTAGTTGATGATAGGACCAGCATATCCGTTGCTGACGGCAGCGTAGGTGTCAGTCTTCACCGTCTTTATCTTGAAGGTGCCGTCGTTCTGCTTAATCAGTGTAATGGCTACGGCATCGCTGGAGAACACCCATGATGCTGTGCTGTTTGTGCCGGAAGGAATAGCAAACCTTCCTGCGCCTACATTATATATATAGTATTGATTGTCTTCTCCTGCCGATACGAGTACCCACTGACAGTTGGGGTCAGTAGCGCTGAACGTGCCGCTCTTGCCGCTGCTCCAGACGTAGTCTGAGCTGCCGTTGTACATCATTGCACCGCGGCTCGTGTTCGTGTTGTTGATGGTATAGACCTCGGCTGTAGTGGGAATCCAAGAGTCAACGAACTCAACGGGATAGAATGCCCAGTCGTTGTTGCCGCCAGTGGAGGTAGGAGCTGTCGTGCCCCAGCCTACAACGGTTGCGTCTCCGTTTTCCAAACTATTGGCATCGAGCACAACGCCTGCGGCAGACATCAGATAGAAGTGCCCGTCTGTGTCGGCAATCTTCTTGATGGTAATCTTCTCCGTAGCAGTGGCAGTCGTGGGAACCGTCGTGCTCTGCTGTATGTTGCCGAAGAAGTTGCCGAGACCAGTCTGCAGGTAGTATTCGTTGTCCCATCCTACGATGCGGACGAGGTACTTGGCATTGCTCGTCGCAGAGCCTGAGGGAGCAGTGGCCGTATTGTAGAGCTGGTTCGAGTTGTTCTCATAGAGATAGCCATGATTTGCACCGCGGTCGAACATCACATACCACTGATTTGTCTGCAGGGAGGCTGCTGCGTCAGAGCTGACACGAATGTCCTTGTCTTCAAACTCATCAGAGGCAATACTTGTTAAATCGGCTTCGTAGATGTAAACCTTGTGATTATTGTTGTTGCCTGTACTCCATCCCCAAACCTTGCCGCTGGAACGGTCGATACCTCTTATCGTATTGCTTGCATCAGGAGCGGACGGATAAGCAATACCACCGGAGAAGTTGAGCGACCATGCACCAGCTTTAGCCTCTTCTGCTGAAGCCAATGCAGTATTATAAGCGGGAACGCCCCAATACTTACCGGTAGCATAGTTCTTAATCTTCCATGTGCCATCACCATTGCTTATGAGGAAATATGTGCTGGCTTTGGTGGAAGTGTTGGCACTGTTGGGAACATCATAATTGGTGCCATTGTCTGTAATATAACGTTCTGCACCCGTCTTCAGAACAAACGCTTTGCCGCTTGTAATTCCAGCCTCTGATGTTATCTGCGTTCCTATTGCAACAGCATCTGTTGCGTTGCCAGCATAATCTGTTACGTCCGAAACGATGATACCAATGCTGGCATCGTATGTTGCCTCGACATCTGTGCCGTTGCCTGCGGCTGCCTTGACGGTGTATCCTTTGCCAATGCCGTCGGGTAAGGTGAAGGAATTGGTGTTATAGAGGCCGTGCAGGTTGCCTGTGCTGTCATAGACCTTGAAGCCTACGGTACCTGTGCCAACCATCGTGACTTTGTTGTTAGTCACGTTATACTTGTAGGCTGAGCATGTGGCACCGAAGTCTGTGTACTGTCCTGTCTCGCCAGCCTGACCGATGGGGTATTCGTTGGAGAAGGCTGTCTTCTTTGCTCCTGCTGCTCCAGGGTAGGTGGCGTCGGGAGCCGAGATGCGGTCTTCGATGAAGATGATGTTGGCCTTGGGCAGGTTCATGGCTGCCACTTCCTGCTTGGCTGCGTCTATCTCTTGTTGGGTAATGGTGAGGTAGTAGTTTGCGTAGTCTTCCACCTTATAGGCATCCTTGGTGACATTATTGATAACATAGGTAGTGAGCGAAGGAATGACGAAGAATCCGTAGGCTTGGAAGAACTCGGTCAGGTCATAGCCGCTGACTGCGCAACACTTCTTGTAGAACTTGAGGTAGTCGTCAGTAGCAGATATGAACGTGCCGCCCGAATGCTCCATCGGGTCGCTACGCAAGGCCTTGAAGAGCTCTGGATAGAAATCGGACTTATTGCCCAGGATGTGGAAGAACTGGTAGAGCTGGAAGTAGAGGTGTGTCCGCTCCCAAATATCGCGGTCGTTCCAGAATACATTATTGGCCATGTTCTCGAAGGTAGTGCTGATGTTGGCGGCACGAGAAGTGAGATGGCCATTGTTATAGATAGCGACATTGGAGAATAGGTTGTTGGAGACCTCCGTCTGTCCCACCATATTGATGTACTTCTGGAAGATGTGGCCATTCTCGTGGGCAGGTCCCCAAAGGGCACCACCTGCAAACATGTCTTCATAGCTCATTATGGAGGAAATGGTGCCAACATCATAATAAGTGCCATAATTCGAGGCGTGCATGTAGTCTTGGCCTGACATGTCCGTAACACTGAGCATGTTGTTCCAGTAGCCATCGAATTCCCCCAGTCCCATCAGACTGTGTTCCATGTCGAGTATCTTATCCCACTCGCCAAGCAGCTCAACCATCTTTGTGGGACAGGCTGCAGTGACGAGCGAAGCGGTCATGTGGAAGAGCAGGTTGTTGGTCTTCAACTCAACGGTGGTAGGACATTTCAGCAAGTGTTGCCGGAGGTTAGCCCAGTCGTCATTGTCGTCACCTTTGGTGAGGTCGAAGTAGCCCTGTACCGTTCCGCCTTCGATATGTACGGTAATGGCAGGATAGGAATCAATGGCGGTGTAGGGCGCTTTGCCGTCGGTGGTGTTGTCCACCTCGTAGAGCACATAGCAGTTACCCGTCGTAGCCATCAGCAGAGTGTTCATGCCTTCGTGCAGGTCGTAGGTCACGCCTGCCCCCTGTCCTGCGGAGGCCACTTCCAGCTTCACGTTCTGGTCCGAAGGGATTTCACCCACATAGACATACAGATATTCACCTGATTGGGCATAGATGCCAGTAGGATTGGAGAGGCGCCCCATGACGTAACCGCAGCCGATAATGCCGGCCCAACGGTCGTGATGGCTGTATGCCTTATGGCTGCCTACGCGGAAGTCAAGCTCCGTCTTGTCCCAACCAGAGTAGGTGGTCCAGGTGTTGTTCTTTACCTTGACAGCCATGTCCTGCACCGACGTGGGCAGCGCGCTCATGGCATTGCGCAAATTGGCATCACTCATGGCTGCATAGTTGCTTTTGAGTGCTGTACATGCAGTGGTGGTGAAGAATTGGGTAAGCTGACCGACAGTAGCTTCGGCGGTTGCTGACTTCTGAGCTTCGAGGGCCGAAGCATCAACATCGGCTGCTTCGATAGTCCACTGCGATTTGCTTTCGCTAGTGTACCACTCCACAACGTTATTTTCGTTGGAGCAGTGCATACCACCACCCTGTTTGAAATAGGGGTCATACTCAAAAGTGTATTTACCTTCACTTTCGGCCATAACGAAGGTCTGTTGAGTTGCCCCCGTGGAATATTGGCTCGAGTACGAAGCCTGCCCTTGAATATACTTGTCTGTAAGTGCATTCTTAAAGGTAACGTTCGTACCCGAAATGTTTAGGTACCATACTTGTGAGTAGTTTCCTTCAATAAAATCAGAACAAACCAACGTGTGGCTGTTTGTGTTCTCGGTCATGTACTTGCCGTTGTAGCTCACAATACGGTAGTAACCCGTTGTGATGGCAGCAGATACCACTCCTGTAATGAGCAGAAGCAATGAGGTTAGTAAAGCTTTGAATTTCATATCGTTTGAGTTAATTTAGTTACGAAAGATAAAGATTGTGCGGCAAAGGTACGAAGAAAAAAGGAAAGGGTAAAAAAAAATGGATTAAAATACAAAAAAAAAGCCTCCCTTGGGTGAGGAGGCAATAATAGTAGTCTTTCCGCAGAATCTCACCTATTTGATACGAATTTATTTCTCCAGTTCAAAGACAGGAATAAAGGTTTTATCTATCCGGGTGGTTACTGTCTGGCCTCCGCTGTAATATTTGCCTGTGTGACGGTCCCGCCATTTGCCATCAGTCTTAGGCAGGTAGGTCTGCCATTGAGTGGCATTTTCCTCAGTGACAGGGCTGATGAGCAGACTAGGCCCGAACATATATTCATATTTTTGAGCCAAAGCCTGGGGGTCGTTGGCAAAGTCAAATACCAACGGACGCATCAGGGTGTAGCCTTCCGTACTAACCCGGTGGGCACATTCCTCTATATATGGCCGCAACTCCTGCCGTTCCCTGATGCATCGGGTGATAATGGCCTGTGCCTCTGGTCCGTAGTTCCAAGGCTCGGTATTGCTCATGTAGCCGTGAACGCGCATCAAGGGAAGATAGACTGACAGTTCCACCCAACGCAGCATTCGGTCTATGTATGCCTGGTCTGTATATTGGTTACCCGGCCGGAAGAACCCGCCGGCATCATAGGTCCACCAGGGGACACCAGCTGCCTGTACCCCCAGGCCTGCTGTTATCTGACGACGTAACGTTTCATAGTCGTTGCCTACGTCACCGCTCCACAGGGCAATACCATAGCGTTGGATGCCGGGATAGCCGCAACGGGTGAGGATGAAGGGAGGGTCTGTTGTTGCCTTTTGGCTGTTGGTGTTTAACAGGCCTTCATAGACGGTCTTGCATACCAACAGGGGGAAGACGTTGCGAACGGCATCGCCGCGCCAGCGTCCGGCATTCACCATACGACCGTTAAGGTCATCGTTCTCCGGCTCGGTAGCATCTTGCCACCATGCATCTATACCTAAGGGTACCAGGCGTTCCGAGAAGTTCTGCCAATAAGCAGCGGCGGCATCAGGATTGAAGAAATCTATCCAGTCTGTGCTGGGTATGTAGTAGTCCTTGTTGAGCATCTGCCTGCCAACCTCTGAGCGTTTGTCTATCTTAGACCATACACTGATCATGAGGCGTACGCCCATGTGATGAAGGGAATCTGTCAGGGCCTTGGGGTTAGGGTAGTATTCCTCGTCAAACTGCATGGCGTTCCATCCGTATTTGCCCCAATATTGCCAGTCTTGTACAATCATGTCAAGCGGGATTTGCTCTTTCTTGAAGCGGTTGGCCGTCTGCAGAATCTCTTGGGATGAGTGGAAACGTTCGCGACAATGTATGTAACCCAAGGCCCATGACGGAATCTGGGGGCAGGGACCTGTAAGCTGACGATAGCCTGCTATGACTTCATCGGCTGTTCCGACAAACACCGTGTAGTCAACTTTTGAGGCGACGGGTGACTGGAAGACTGTTTGGTCTTTTACCTTTTCATAATAAAGGACAGGTTTGTCTTCCTTTGTCAACTGGGCAGTTACCGTATGGCTGCCAGCCTTCAGGTGTACTATCTGTGACATTGTGGGCGGTAGCCAGGTGTTCTGCACATTGAAAACTTCCTTGCCGTCAATTGCCAGTTGATGACGACGGGCCATTTTCTGCCCTACATCAAGCAGTAGCGCATAGTCTCCCTCGCTGTCTAAATGGAATGTTGTCTGGAATATGTTTTGTTGGCGCACCTCTTTTTTGCCACCCTCGGTAGATGTGATGTCAACCTCTTCTGACTTGTTGCCTGCCTGCTGTTGGCTATCGGCTGCGAGGGTTACATGTTGGCTACAGGGGTTAAACTCCGTCATTCCGTAGTTGTTCCAGAGTATGCCATAGCCTTTGCTTGAGAGCAGCATAGGCAGACTGATTTGCGTGTTAACCTGTGTCAGTCGGCGCGATAGTCCGCGCACATTTACTAATCCGTCCTGAAACTGCCCCAGTCCGTATAGAAACTCTCCCTTGGGTGACAGGAATGTAAGTGTGGCCTGTTCACCCTGCATGTGATGTCCGGTAGCCGTAAAGACCACGTGGCCTTTTCTGTCCTTTACCTGCAACAGTTGGCGCTTGTTGTCTATCTTAACTTGAATGTCAGGCTGAGTAACTTCGTCATTTCTCACATAGGTCCAGTCTGGAAATTGCAGAGGCGAATTGCCTTCTGTATACTGGATGCGCACGGCATTATTTGCTACGTACTTTACGGTTAGCTGGCCTTTGCCAAAGGGAACAGTTTCAGCCCATGCAGGCAGAAGCATAATCACCGTCAGGATTATCAGGGCAGTCTTCTTCATTTAACTGATATCCAAAAGGCAAGTTTGGGAAAAATATTCCAGACTTGCCTTTTACATTTTTTAATTAGCGGCCTTAGCCACGTAATTTTATCTTAAGATTCTTAATCATGTCTTCCGTCATGCGTCTTAAGTCGTACTCAGGATTCCATCCCCATTCCTCACGAGCGCAGGAGTCATCCATCTTGTTGGGCCAACTGTCGGCAATGGCTTGCTTGATGGGTTCTGGATGATAAATCATCTTGAAGCTGGGATAGTACTTGCAGATGGCATGATAGATAATCTCGGGGTCAAAGCTCATTGCCGTCACATTGAAGCTGTTACGGTGCTTGAGCTTGGTGGGGTCGGCTTCCATGATGTCTATCATGGCTTTCTGTGCATCCGGCATATACATCATATCCATGAAGGTTCCCTGCTTGAGGGGACATACAAACGTTTCGCCCTTAACGGCTGCATAGTAGATTTCAACGGCATAGTCTGTAGTACCTCCGCCTGGCAGACTGAGGTGGCTGATAAGGCCGGGGAAACGTACGGAGCGGGTATCGACACCAAAGCGTGTGAAGTAATAGTCGGAAAGCAACTCGCCCGTAACCTTGGTAACGCCATAAATGGTGTTGGGACGCTGGATGGTATCCTGGGGTGTATTGTCATGCGGTGTGCTGGGACCAAAGGCTCCAATAGAGCTGGGGGTGAAAACGGCACAGCCGAAAAGACGCGCTACCTCGAGACAGTTCACCAGCGAGCCGATACCTACGTTCCAACCCAGCATGGGGTTCAGCTCAGCCGTGGCGCTGAGGATAGCTGCCAGATTGTAGATAGTATCGATGTTGTACTTCTTGACAGCTGTGGCTATCTGCATAATTTGGGTAGAGTCTATGCGTTCAACGGGACCGCGTTCGTAAATTTCGCCTGTGAGGGGACGAAGGTCGGAACTGACAACGTTAGCGTCGCCATAGATATCACGCAGATTGCGGGTGAGTTCAGAGCCTATCTGGCCTCCGGCGCCCACAATAAGTATTCTTTTCATAGTCAGACTTACGGATTAAAGATATATTGATATTATTACCCTTCTATCTCAACACGAACTTTCTTGAATGCAGCTATACACTTGTCAAGATGCTCACGCTCATGTGCGGCACTAATCTGGACGCGAATACGAGCCTGGCCCTTTGGTACTACGGGATAGTAGAAGCCTGTTACAAAGATACCTTCTTCCTGCATTTTGGCAGCATACTGCTGACTCTTGGCGGCATCATATATCATAACGGCGCAGATAGCACTCTCTGAAGGCTTACAGTCGAAGCCTTCCTCGTGCATACGACGCAGGAAGTAGTCTGTGTTGGCATGTAATTTGTCCTGCAATTCGTTGGTCTCGCTCATCATCTCGAACATACGTATGCCAGCAGCTACCAAACCGGGAGCCATAGAGTTAGAGAACAGGTAAGGACGGCTACGCTGGCGTAGCATATCGATAATCTCCTTTTTACCTGTGGTGAATCCGCCCATTGCACCACCAAAGGCCTTGCCCAGGGTACCGGTGAGAATCTCAATCTTTCCGCGTAGGTTGTAGCGTTCCGTGACGCCGCGTCCTGTCTTGCCTACAACACCGGCACTATGGCTTTCGTCCACCATTACCATAGCATCATACTTCTGGGCCAGTTCGTAAATCTTGTCCAGCGGGCATACATTACCGTCCATAGAGAAAACGCCATCGGTAACGATAATGCGGAAGCGGTTCTTCTGTGCGGCCTTCAATTGCTCTTCCAAGTCGGCCATATCGGCATTGGCATAACGATAGCGCTGTGCCTTGCAGAGACGAACGCCATCGATAATTGAAGCGTGGTTCAGAGCATCGGAGATGATAGCATCCTGATCTGTAAGGAGGGGCTCGAAAACACCACCGTTGGCATCGAAGCAGGCTGCATAGAGGATGGTGTCTTCTGTTCCAAAGAATTCCGAAATCTTTTGTTCCAGTTTCTTGTGAAGGTCCTGACACCCGCAGATGAAGCGTACACTTGCCATACCAAAGCCTCTGGCATCCATACCCTTCTTGGCGGCTTCAATAAGTTCCTTGTTGCCTGCCAGACCTAAATAGTTGTTGGCGCAGAAGTTAAGGCACTTCTTGCCCTTGACCAAAATCTCGGCTCCCTGAGGGCTCTCAATTATACGCTCGTTCTTGTACAGACCGGCTGCTTCAATTTCAGCCAGTTCTTTTTTCAGATGTTCTTGAAATTTAATATACATATTTTTAATGTTTAAAAGGTATTCTCTTTTTGCAGAAGGTAAAAACTTATGCTTTTCTTTTTATGTTGGTTAGTTCAGGTATGCAAAGTTACATTTTTTCTGAATACGTTGTTATCCTTATATTAACTTTTTTTCTTTTTTTAGGTATTTTCCTGTATAGCTTTGCTTGCATTCTGCTATTTCCTCGGGTGTGCCGCAAGCCACAAGGTTGCCTCCGGCCTCTCCACCTTCAGGGCCCAAGTCTATGATATAGTCGGCACACTTTATGATTTCCATATTATGCTCTATTATTATTATGGTATGCCCACGTTCTATAAGTGCATCAAAGGAGGTCAATAGTTTTTTTATATCGTGGAAGTGAAGACCTGTGGTTGGCTCATCAAAGATGAAAATGGTGGGTTGTTGCTTTTCCATCCCCAAGTAATAAGCGAGTTTTACCCGTTGGTTCTCTCCGCCAGAAAGGGTGGAGGATGACTGTCCCAGTTTGATGTACCCCAAACCCACATCCTGCAGGGGTTTCAGCATCGCTACAATACGTTTTTGCTTGTGTTCCGTAAAGAACTCGATGGCTTGATTGATGGTCATATTGAGCACATCGTTTACGTTCTGCCCCTCGAAGCGGACCTCCAGGATATCGTGCTTGAAGCGTTGGCCGTGACAGCTTTCGCATTCCAGCACCAGGTCGGCCATAAACTGCATTTCAACAGTTATGGTGCCTTCTCCCTTGCATTCCTCGCATCGTCCTCCATCGGTATTAAAACTGAAGTAGGCTGGGGTATAGCCCATCTGCTTGGCAAGGGGCTGGTTGGCAAAGAGTTTGCGGATTTCGTCCCATGCCTTCACGTAGGTAACGGGATTGGAGCGTGTACTTTTTCCAATGGGGTTCTGGTCCACGAATTCTATATGCCGAATCATATTCATGTCGCCCTGAAGCTCCAGGAACTCTCCAGGACGTTCTGCCACTTCGTCCAAATGCCGTTTCACGGCATTGTAGAAGATATCGCGAACAAGCGAACTCTTTCCGCTTCCGCTAACACCTGTAACGCAAGTGAGCACGTTTAGGGGAAAGCGTACGTCAATGCCTTTCAGGTTGTTGGCCCGTGCCCCTTTAACCTCGATGTAATTGTTCCAGGGTCTGCGTGAAACGGGTACCTCTATACGGTCCTGTCCGCTTAAGAAGGCAAGGGTGTGGGAGAACTCGCCCCCGTCCACCTCCCTTGCAGGGAGGGTTGTCGGTTTCCCCTGCCAGACGACCTGTCCGCCAAGGCGGCCTGCCTCGGGGCCGATGTCTATAATCCAGTCGGCAGCACGCATAATGTCTTCGTCGTGCTCCACCACAATGACAGTATTACCCAAATCGCGCAGTTCTTTCAGAACGTAAATCAGCCGGTCTGTATCACGGCTATGCAGACCTATGCTGGGCTCGTCCAGGATGTAAAGGCTGCCCACCAAACTACTTCCAAGAGATGTTGCCAAGTTGATACGCTGACTCTCTCCGCCAGATAGCGAGTTGGATAGGCGGTTCATAGTAAGGTACCCTAACCCTACATCTAAGAGGAAATGCAGACGGTTCCTGATTTCCGTAAGGATGCGGCTGGCAATCTGTTGCTCATGTTCGGTAAGCTGCAGATTTTCTATCCATGGCAATAAGTTTGTGACGGGCATCTCCACTAGTTCCGATATGCTCTTGCCGCAAATCTTAACATAGCCGGCTTCGGGTTTCAAACGTGTGCCGTGACATTTGGGACACGTGGTCTTGCCTCTGTAGCGGGCCAGCATTACACGGTTTTGAATCTTGTATTGTCCCTGTCGGAGCATCTCGAAGAATTCGTCTATGCAAAGCATTCCCCATTCTTTCTCTTCGGGCGACAGTTCCCAGTCGCTGGGAATCTTTATACCTTCTTCGTCCTTAGGGGAATGCTGAATGGGGCTTCCGTGCCATAGCCAGTCTTTTTCGTCTTGTGTCAACTGGAAGTAGGGCTTGAAGATGGGGAAGCCGCGTTCTGAATTAAAGCGGATAAACCAGTTCTTCCACTCCGCCATTTTTTCTCCTCGCCAACAGACAACGGCTCCGTCATATACGCTGAGGGCGCTGTTGGGGATAACAAGATGTTCGTCTATGCCCATAATTTTACCAAAGCCTTCGCATTCGGGACAGGCACCGGCAGGAGAGTTGAAAGCAAAGAGATTATCGGAGGGCTCCTCGAAGGTTATCCCATCGGCCTCGAATCTAGTACAGAAAGATTCTGTTTCGTTGCCAGGCAGGTACTGGAGCATCATCTCGCCGCCTCCCTCATAGAAAGCAGTCTCGGAAGAATCGACCAGTCGGGCTATGGTGTCTTTCTCGTTTTTAGCCGACAGGCGGTCCACTACAAGATATACTTCGTCGGCGGGTTGTGCCTGATATTCGTCAATCCGAACCACCTCGCCGTTTACCAATAACCGGCTAAAGCCCTGCTGTGTTAGAATATTGACGTTGGATTTTGGCTTGCATAGCACCATCAGTTTGGTACCTTCCGGGTGGGAAAGCATACTTCTTACCACATCTTCTGTGGTGTGTTTCTTAACCTCTGTTCCACTGACGGGACTGAATGTCCGGCCTATCCTGGCATAAAGAAGACGCAGATATTCATAAATTTCGGTACTGGTGCCAACTGTACTCCTTGGGTTTCGGCTGGTAACCTTTTGCTCTATGGCGATGGCGGGCGGAATGCCCTTTATGTAGTCACATTCGGGTTTGTTCATCCTGCCTAGAAACTGGCGGGCGTATGAAGAAAGACTTTCTACATATCGTCGTTGTCCCTCGGCATATAGCGTATCAAAAGCAAGACTGCTCTTTCCGCTTCCGCTTAAACCTGTAATAACCACCAATTTGCCCCGTGGGATTTCCAGGTCGATGTTCTTCAGGTTGTTAACCCTGGCTCCTTTTATTTTAATGCAATTTTCCAACTCCAAAAACTCAAGAACTTTCTTTAAACTTTAAACATTCAACTATCACCTTTATTTCGTAATCTCCCCACACAGATTGCTGTCCATCATTTCCTGAATCTGCTCTTTTGGCAGTTTGTGTCCCAGCAGAAACATCAGTTTTGTAATAGCGCATTCAGGCGTGCTGTCATAGCCACTTACCACGCCAGCCTCTATCAGCGGCAGGCTGGTCTCGTAAAGCCCCATGTGAACGCATCCGGCCTGACATTGAGTGATGTTCACCAAAAGGAGTCCTCTGTCGTTTGCATTTCGCAACTCCTCTTTGAACCATTTCAGTTGGGGGGCGTTTCCTGCGCCAAAGGTGCGTATCACCACGGCTTTAAGTCCCGGAATGTTCAGCACAGAATGGACAAGACTCTGCTGTATGCCGGGGAAGAGCGTGAGCACCACTACATTGGGATCTACAAGATAGTGAGGCTTGAAGGGTTTCTCAGGGTCGGGTTTCCTGATTGCTGCCTCGTTGAATTTGATGTGCATGCCGGCTGTAGCCAAATCAGGATAATTGAAAGAGCGGAAGGCATTAAACTGCTCGGCGTTAATCTTGGTAGTCCTGTTGCCGCGCATCAGCTTTTCCTTGAAATAGATACAAACTTCAGGTACAATGGGTGTGCCGTCTTCATGCTGCGCAGCAGCTATCTCGATAGCAGTAATCAAGTTTTCCTTCCCGTCTGTCCTAAGTGTTCCTATTGGCAGTTGCGAGCCTGTGAGAATCACAGGTTTTCCCAGGTTCTCGAGCATAAAACTTAGCGCAGAAGCCGTATATGCCATTGTGTCTGTTCCGTGCAGGATGACAAATCCGTCAAAGAGGTTATAATTGGTTTCGATAATCTTTACTAAACGTCCCCAGTGTTCCAGTCCCATGTCGCTTGAGTCTATGGGAGGGTCAAAGGTAAAGGCGTGAATTCTGTAATCAAAACGTTTCAGTTCAGGAACTTCATCTAATATGAGATTAAAATTGAAATTCTCCAAAGCTCCTGTCTCAGCATTCTCTCTCATGCCTATGGTTCCTCCTGTATAAATGAGAAGAACGCTGGGTCTATGTGTCTCTGTAATAATCATACCTTATAAATATACGCAAAGGTACAAATAAGCGGGCAAAAAGCCAAAAATATTTAGGCTTTTTCGAGCGGAAGTACTTTCAGCGATAGTCAAAATTACAAAAAAGAATGCTTATAATGGGGGATGTGTAGAATTTTTTTTGTATTTTTGTCGCGTTATGAAGAACAAATGGTTTTTACTGCTGCTTTTTATGGCAGTCACGGCGGTAGCCCAGAATCCAAAGAGGGAGTTCAGGGGTGCCTGGATTCAGAGTGTCAATGGTCAGTTTCAGGGTATGGGGCGTGACCGTATGCAACAGATACTGACAAGTCAGCTTGACGACCTTCAGAAAGATGGTATTAACTCTATCTTCTTTCAGGTAAGATGCGAGGGTGATGCCTTATATCCAAGTGAATTGGAGCCCTGGAGTCGCTATCTGACAGGTGAACAGGGAACGCCTCCTAACCCTTATTGGGACCCTCTGCAGTGGATGATCGAACAATGTCATGCCCGTCAGATGGAGTTACATGCCTGGATTAATCCTTACCGTGCTAAGACGAAAGGAACCCAGGCTCTGGCAAATACACATGAATACTTCCGCCGTCCAAATCATTTCTTCGACTATGATGGGTTGATGCTCTTCGACCCCGGTTATCCGGAAAACCGAAATTACATTTGCCAGGTAGCGTGTGACATTGTCCGCCGCTATGATGTGGACGGTATTCACATTGATGATTATTTCTATCCCTACCCTGTGGCGGGTGTTGCTATTCCGGATGACAATTCATATGCTCTTTATGGGGGTGGAATGAATCGGGCAGACTGGCGTCGTAGGAATGTGAATCTGTTTGTTGAGCAGATGTGCCGCCAGATTAGGGAGGTAAAGCCTTGGGTAAAGTTCGGTGTTTCTCCCTTTGGAATTTACAGGAATCAGAAAAACGATCCTAACGGTAGCGCTACCAACGGTTTGCAGAATTATGACGATTTATATGCCGATGTGCTGACATGGGTGGAAAACGGCTGGGTTGATTACAATCTTCCCCAGCTTTACTGGGAGATTGGTCATAAGGCGGCAGATTATGAAACTTTGATTAAATGGTGGAGTGCCCATGCCGGTCGTCGCCCTCTTTATATCGGGCAGGACGTGCTGCGTACCGTTAAGACTCCGGACCCTCAGAATCCGGCATCGCATCAGATGCCAAGAAAGTATATGCTTCAACGTACACTTCCAGGCATAGCGGGCAGTTGTCAGTGGTATGCCGCAGCTGTTTGTGATAATCCCGGCAATTATCAGACCATGCTCCGTCAGGTATATCATAGCACACCGGCTTTACAGCCCAGTATGCCTTGGATTGACAACAAGGCTCCGGGGAAGCCCAGAAAGACTGGTGTCGTTTGGACCAGCGATGGACCTGCTCTTTTCTGGACAGCACCAAAGGCCAAAACGGTTATGGATGAGGCTGTACAGTATGTGGTATATCGTTTTTCTAAAAGCGAAAAGATAGATTTGGAGGATGCTTCTCACATACTCTGTATTACACGCGAGACAAAACTACCCCTTGTCTATCAGGGAGGAAAGACACAATACGTTTATGTTGTAACAGCCTTAGACCATACACAAAATGAATCTAAGGGCGTTAAGAAGAAGATAAAGTTATGAAAAAAAGCAGATTATTGTATGTATGTCTGCTTGTTTGTACTTTCTGCTCTTGCGATAACAAGAAAGGACAGACAACAGACCAGGTGTTGCAAACCACAGAACAGCAGGCTGGTGTTCACAGGTTGAATGATTACAATCTTACAGATAGTGTTACGCTGGGAAGCCACTTGTATATCTATACTATTCACCGTGAGGCCGATGATTCCCTAAAGGTGGTGACAGATGAGAACGGCGACAAGTTTGTAGATAATTATTATGACTTAAATATCTGTAAGGACGGAAATGAATTTTTCCGGCGCAGGTTTACCAAGGCATCTTTTGAGTCTTTGCTTGACGACAGTTTCCGTAAGAACGGTATTCTGGACGGATTCCGTTTCATTTCGGCCCAGGAGGGGATGCTTACCTTTGGCGTTTGTGTAAGTTTCCCAGAAAGTGACATGTCCACTCCTTTCATCCTTACCATTGGTCCTGACGGAAGTTTCAGCTTGGAGCCTGATACGACTCCGGATATAGAGGAGGAAGATACGTCAGTCTGAAAAGAATCTGGCAACATCCATCATGCCGGGCAGTACAATATCTGCACCGGCATTTTTCAATATAGCATCCTCAAGCGGTCCTGTGTTGGCTGCTATGGTAAATATACCTGCTGCATGGGCAGATTCTACGCCCAATGGCGCATTCTCCACCACAATCCCTTCTTCGGGTTTAATGCCTGCCTTCTGCAGGCCTTTCAGATAAGGCTCAGGATAGGGCTTTCCCAATTTAACGTCAAAGCCTGTAACCATTAGCTCTTGGCTGAAGAAACCGGGGTAGCAGTGCTCTAATTTCTCTAAAAGGGAGGTTTGGGCACTTCCTGTTACCAAAACAATCTTTACGCCTTTCTTCTTAACAGCCTTCAGGGTTTCCAAGGCTCCGGACATGGGTTTTGGCTCCGGGCACGTGTTAAAGACTTTGCTTTTGGATTCGTAGATAAGCTCCTTCTCTTCTTCTGTAGCGTCACGTCCCCAGAAACGCTGTGCCAGTATATTGATGGTGGCGCTACCTGTTCGGCCTTCGTTCATATATACTTCTTCCGGTGTCATGGCCAAACCATATTCTGTCATAGCATGACTCCAGGCGTATGCGTGGTTCGGCATACTGTCAAACAGCACGCCGTCCATATCAAACAGGACGGCTTTTAACCGTCCTGTTATTTCTGGATTGTTCATAAAATCCTTAATTATGGCTTGTTAATTAGGAATTTTATTGAAGCTTTGCTTTGATGGCTTCGGTTTCCTTCTCGTATCCGGGTTTTCCAAGCAAGGCAAACATGTTTTTTTTGTATGCCTCAACACCAGGCTGGTTGAAGGCATTGACACCCAGCAGCTGGCAGTAGAGACCGCATGCGTGTTCAAAGAAATAGATAAGCTGGCCAAGATGATAGGCATCCAAACGCTCGATGGCAATACGGATGTTGGGTACACCACCATCTACGTGAGCCAACTGTGTGCCAAGTTCTGCCATCTTGTTTACTTCATCCACGCGTTTGCCTGCCAGGAAGTTCAGGCCATCCAGATTCTCGTCGTCGCTGGGGAAGAGGAGTTTGTACTCAGGATTTTCCACACTGATAACGGTCTCGAAGATAGTGCGCTCGCCTTCCTGAATCCACTGGCCCATAGAATGAAGGTCAGTGGTAAGATCCACGCTGGCAGGATAGATACCCTTGCCGTCCTTACCTTCGCTCTCACCATAGAGTTGCTTCCACCATTCTGCGATAAAATGCAGTTTCGGCTGATAGTTGGCAAGTATTTCAATCTTCTTTCCTGACTGATAAAGGGCATAGCGGATAGCTGCATATTTGGCAGCGAGGTTGGTTGGACCGATATTCATACAGTCACGGTCCATGTCCTGAGCACCCTTTATGAGCTGGTCAATGTCAAAGCCTGCAACGGCAATAGGCAACAGACCTACAGGGGTAAGTACAGAGAAACGTCCGCCTACATTGTCAGGTATAATGAATGATTTGTAACCCTCCTTGTCGGCACATGTGCGGGCTGCACCGCGCTTGGCATCTGTGATGGCGACAATGACCTTCTTAGCAACCTCTTTGCCGCGCTGTTGTTCGCATTGTTTCTTCAGCAGACGGAAAGCAAGAGCAGTCTCTGTTGTGGTACCTGACTTTGAAATATTGATTACGCCAAACTTTTTACCCTTCAGGTATTCTGTCAGTTCAAAGAGATAGTCTTCGCCAATATTGTTGCCGGCAAACAGGATGACGGGATTCTTAGTGTCGTTCTTGAGCCACTGGAAACTGTTGCTTAAGGCTTCAATAACAGCCTTGGCACCCAGGTACGAACCACCGATACCTGCCACGACTACTGCATCACACTCCTCGCGAAGGGTCTGTGCAACAGCCTTGATTTCTTCAAGGAATTCTGGCTTAATAGTGGTGGGCATGTGCAACCAACCCAGGAAATCGTTACCAGGGCAAGTACCCTTTACTAATGTCTCTTGTGCCTTGATAGCGCGACCGTAATAAACATCGATAATGTCCTCACCCACAAATGGGGTTACTTTTGTAATGTCTAACTTAATCATAAATATAACCTTTTAACCTTTGTTCTTTTAACCTTTCAACCTTATTTATATATTGTATTCTTTCAGCTTAACGCTTCGCACAGTTTCTTGATTTCCCTGTCAGGACGTGCCCGTTCATACAAGATGTTATATACTGCATCTACAATGGGCATATCAATACCCAGATGGTGTATGATGTCTTTCATGCATTTACAGCCAAAGTATCCCTCGGCCACCATCTCCATCTCCAACTGTGCGCTCTTTACGCTGTAGCCCTGTCCAATCATAGTGCCAAAAACGCGGTTGCGGCTAAAATTAGAATATCCTGTAACCAGAAGGTCACCCATGTAAACCGTATTGGTGATATTACGGTCAATCGGATAGATGGTGTTCAAGAACCTCTTCATTTCCTGGGCCGCATTACTAATGAGAACGGCCTGAAAGTTGTCTCCATACTTCAATCCGTGGCAGATGCCTGCAGCTATGGCAAAAACATTCTTCAGCACCGATGCGTATTCAATGCCTATTACATCGTTGCTGGTACTGGTCTTCACATAATCACTTGCCAGCATCTGTGCAAACTGTTCTGCTTTTTTCTGGTCGGCACACCCTATTGTAAGATAGGTAAGGCGGTTCATGGCAACCTCTTCTGCATGGCTGGGACCGCCTATCACAGCCAGATTCTCCTCGGGAACATTGTAAACCTGATTGAAATAGTCAGAACATATTATATTCTCGTCAGGAATAATACCTTTGATGGCTGTAACAACAAACTTGTCATCCAACCGGGTATAGAGTTTCCGCAGATGTCCTTTCAAATAAGGCGATGGAGTAACAAAGATAAGTGTGTCCGCCTCTTCTACCACCTCGTTGATGTCGCTGCTGAAATGAATCCGCTTTATGTCAAACAGAACACTTGTCAGGTAAGCTGGGTTGTGCTTTAAGCGTTTGAAATCCTCTATTCGGTCGTCTCTGCGCAGATACCACCAAACGCTGTCGTTCTTCTCCAACAGCATTTTGGCTATAGCAGTCGCCCAGCTACCTCCTCCTAATACGGCTATTTTTCCTAAACTGTCCAAGTTGCTATTGTATCTTGACTGGGTTTCTCAACTTCCAGCTTATATTTCTTAACAATTTCTATAATCTGCTGCTGAATCTTGGCAGGTGCAACCCCTTGCAGGGTGCTGACCAGATTGTATCCTGCTTTACGTAGAATGGGAATTATCTCAGCAGGGATGCCTTTCTCTAAGAAGCGTTCATCCTTGTCACGGGGAGCCTTCACCTCGGGTTTCATCTGCGGGAAGAGCATTACCTCGCCAATCTGGAACTTGCCCGTTAGCAGCATTACCAAACGGTCGATACCTATGCCGATGCCAAAGGTGGGAGGCATACCGTACTGAAGGGCACGCAGGAAGTCCCGGTCAATAATCATTGCCTCGTCGTCGCCCTTTTCAGAGAGGCGCATCTGTTCCTTGAAACGCTCTTCCTGGTCTATGGGGTCATTCAGCTCGCTATATGCGTTAGCCAGTTCCTTGCCGTTTACCATCAGTTCGAAACGCTCTGTCAGACCAGGCTTGCTGCGATGCATCTTGGTCAGAGGCGACATTTCCACGGGATAGTCGGTAATGAAGGTAGGTTGGATGAAAGTTCCCTCGCAGGTCTCTCCGAAGATTTCGTCAATCAGCTTGCCCTTGCCCATGGTCTCGTCAACCTCTATGTTCAGTTTCTTGGCAACTTCGCGAATCTCATCCTCGTTCATGGGATAGAGGTCGTAACCCGTATTCTCCTTGATAGCATCCAAGATAGGCAGCCGGCGGAAGGGGGCCTTGAAGGAGATGGTTTTACCGTCAATCTCCACCTCAGGCTTGCCGTTCACGGCTGTACAAATCTGCTCCAGCATATTCTCTGTGAAGCCCATACCCCAGTTCAAATCCTTGTAGCTGATGTACAGCTCCATGCAGGTGAACTCTGGGTTGTGGGTCTTGTCCATACCCTCGTTGCGGAAGTTCTTACCCATCTCATATACACCCTCGAATCCGCCCACAATCAGGCGCTTCAAATAAAGCTCTGTGGCAATTCGCATATACATGTCCTGATTCAAGGCGTTGAAGTGCGTCATGAACGGGCGGGCAGTAGCACCACCGGGAATATTCTGCAGGATAGGTGTGTCAACCTCGGTATAACCTGCATCATCCAAGATGCGACGCATAGTGCGGATGATGGTGGCACGCTTCAGGAACGTCTCTTTCACGCCAGCGTTGACTATTAGGTCAACATAGCGCTGACGGTAGCGGAGTTCTGGGTCATCGAACGAGTCATAAATATTACCTTCAGCATCCGTCTTCACAATGGGCAGCGGCTTCAGGCTTTTGCTCAACACGGTCATCTCCATTACGTGAATGCTGATTTCACCCGTTTTTGTGCGGAATATATAGCCTTTCACACCGATGAAGTCACCTAGATCCAGACACTTCTTGAATACTATATTATAAAGGTCCTTGTTTTCATCGGGGCAGATGGCATCACGCTGTACATACACCTGGATGCGACCCTTTGAGTCCTGCAGTTCTGCAAAGGCGGCCTTACCCATGATGCGCTTGCTCATGATACGGCCAGCCACACTTACAATGGGACTGTTTTCCGGTGTTGCAGTCTCATGCACATCGTTACCCTCCTCGTCCTTGCCAATGATAGGAAGATCTACAAAGTCCTTAACGATGTCGGTGCTCCATGCTGTTACGGGATATTCTGCAGCAGGGTAGGGGTCGATGCCCAGGTCGCGCAGTTGCTGCAGGTTATTTCTGCGGACTATCTCCTGTTCGCTCAGTTCCAGTATATTCATTGAATCAATTTACAATTATTCGATTTACTATTTATGATTTTTGCCTAAATCCTGTTTGGCAATTTGCGGTTAGAGAATTGACTAAAGTCTAATGCCTAACGCCTAAAGTCTAATTTGCGGCTGCAAAGGTACAACATTTATTGCAAATCCCCAACCATGTTGGGGTAAAATCTCATTTTACCACTTTTTTGCCACCCACTATGTAGATGCCCGGCTTACATTGAACATTAACCTTTCGTCCACTCAAGTCGTAAACGGTATTATCATATTTTTCACTTTTCACTCTTTCATTTTTCACTTCGCTGATTCCGTCGGTATCTACTTTGTACATTCTTCTGTTCATGATAATGAAGCCAAATCCAAGATCTATGTCGTGTTTCATTATAGTGTTGCCTTCTTTCACCCAGCCTTTCAGCGGACTCCACCCTCTGTATCCGTTTTGTTTGGCAGCAATTTTAACGGTATAGTTGCCGTCTTCCAGTTCTTCCGGCAGATTGCCGCTGAAATCAAATGTATTGGGGTACATTTGGTAACTGCCAAGAGACACGTTTAGTTTCTGAGTATTCCCAAAGGCGGTTAAAAGCGAGTCTGCTTCATCATAGATAACCATGGAGAATTGACCTACGAATTGTTCGCTTCCATAGTTCAGTACGTTGCTCATCTGCATTTCTATACACCTGGTATCTGCATTGAAGGATGTAACCTGCATATCCGTCACTTGCAGGTTGGCGTAGAATTCGGGCAGTTCCTCCTCGGTTTCTTTGTGATAGATAATCCTGCCTTCTTCCAGCCAGAAAGGAATGTAAAGTTCTTCTCCGAAAGTTCCGGTGTCAAATTTGAATCCCGTAACTTTTCCCCATTCCAGATAGCCTGATTGTTTGGCAACTATATAGAAGCGGTATTGCCCGTCTTCCAGGTAATCCGGCAGTTTCCCTTCAAAAGTGATGGCTTTTGGCAGGTAGCCGAGTTGTTCCATGTTAGCCAGGTTGGCAACGTTGCCGAACGGAGTAATCAGGTTGCCCTCGCTATCCGCTACGGCCATGCGCAGGCTTCCTGTGAAAGGCTTTGCCGCATAGTTCAGGGGGAATGTAACTCTTAAAGAGACAGAGAGATCCTCCAACCCTTCGCCTAAATTCAGAAGTTCGTTAACCATCATGTTGGGCGTATAGCTTTCTGTAATGGTAGTAACAGTAAGGGTAAGGGGTGAAGGATATGTCAGCGTTTCCCATTTTTCGCTGCCGTCAACCTTGCTGCGCAGAACTAATGTATAGTCGCCCTCTGCAAAATCGTTAGGTAATGAAGAACGGATGTTAATGCTTACGATTCCATAGGAGAAGGGCACTCCGTTTAGTTTTTGCGTACTTCCTACCAGTATTTCCTCCCCCTTGTCATTCTTCAGGTAAGCCTCTATCTTGCCCGAGAACGTTTTGTAGCTATAGTTGAAAATGTTTTTCAGCGTTATGGTAAAATTGTGTGTGAAATTGGGATTAATTCTTGCAGACGAAAGAACCACCTCTTCTGCCTGCCAGATGCATTCCCTGTCTTGTTCTCCGTTGTCGGGTTGGATGCCGATGATTGCTTCGTGTCCCTGAACGAAGTCGTAGTTGCCTGCTTCCATGGCACTTAACTTGAAGTAGTCATCACAATTCCCTTCCCATCCCCAGTTAACGTGGTAGAATGGATAGCCGTCTTCATCGGCTTTATATCCGTCAATGACAAAGGAGTGTCCGCCCTCTGTCGGTGAGGTGGCGGCGTATATAATAGGCCGAAGGCTGTTCAGTTCGTTCAGCATTATTGTCTGCCACTCGTTGGTGGTCATGTAATCCTTGTGGATGCAGGCCATGTCGGGGTCGTATCCGAATTTTTCCACCAGTGCCTTTACCTGACGGGTACTGGTTGCCGAACTCTCTTTCAGTCCAAAGTCCATCTCTGCTGCTATGGCACAGACATAAACCAAGTCGGCCACCGCATCACGTTCCCTTTCCGTCGTACCGTCTTTGTAGGTGTCGCGTATGTAAGGCCAGTTGAACTTGATGGCCTGAAGGTTCTCCTCTATGGGAATCTGATTGGTACGGGTAACATACTCAACATGGCCGATGGCCGAATCGGGGTACTGATAGTAACACAGTGTCTGGGCCGTACTGATGGCAACACATCCTGTAATGCATCGTTCCCCGTTCCACATAGGGCACTTGTTGTTAAAGGGAGCGTTCTGTCCCCATTGGGTTAGGAGTAGGGGACCCACCAGTTCCTGCATACCCTCTATGAGTCGCCTGTTCAGTTTCAGAGGCATTCCGTTTCTTAGCGCCTCGTATTCCTTGACATAGCCGTCCAATAGTTCCTGCATTCCTACAGGGATGTTCCGGGGATCAAAGCTTCTGCCCTTTGAGAAGCCCAGTACGGGTGTCATCCGCTCATCGGCCGATATTACGGCATAGCCGTCATCTCCAGCCTCACAGATATAGAAGGCATCCTGCTGTCCAGTCTGCAGTTCAGATGCCGTTATAACCCGGCGGGTCTTCACGGCCTTGGCTTTCTTTCCCCATCTTGTGGGACAGCTCAGGATAGAATCGGCAATATGCTTTATATCTGCCATCTTGCGTTGTTGTGCCATGCCGGGTGTTAATCCCAGTAGCCAGCAAGCAATTAAAAGGATGGTTTTATTCATTGATAGCTTAGACCTTAGACTTTGTGAATGTAAACTGTAAATGATTTTTTACTTTTGACCTGCGGTCGAGCCTGCTCACGCTCGGGATAGCTTAAACAAGCTTAGCTCTCCTCTCGCTCAATCGCAGCTTTCATTCTTTCATTTTCAAACCCCTCCCGAGTTGATAACGGGCTGAGCCGGCTCATCGGCACAGAGTACCACCAGCAGGTTGCTAACCATGGCAGCCTTCTTCTCCTGGTCAAGTTCCACTATGCTTTCTTCCGACAGTTTGTCAAGTGCCATCTTAACCATGCTGACGGCACCATCCACAATCTTCTCACGGGCTGTGATGATGGCAGCAGCCTGCTGACGACGCAGCATAACGGCGGCAATCTCGGGAGCGTAGGCCAGATAGTTGATGCGTGCCTCTGTAACCTCCAGTCCAGCCATGGCCAGACGCTCGTTCAGCTTGTCGGTAAGCACGTCGTTAATTTCTGTAGCCCCGCTGCGCAGCGTTATCACCTCTTCTTCCTTCGTGTCCTCGTTGTCGTAAGCATACATGCCGGCTACTTCGCGAAGGGCGGAATCGCTCTGAACGGCTACAAACTTTTCGAACTTGTTCATACGTGCCGTGGCAGAATTGCCTACCTGGGCACCGGCAGCGTTAGAGACATCCGTGTCAATATCAAAAATAGCCTTGTAGGTGTCTTTTAGTTTCCAGACCACCACCAAACCGATAAGGATGGGGTTACCAGTCTTGTCGTTTACCTTTATGGGTTCGGCATTCAGGTTGCGTGCACGCAGGCTCACATTCTTAACGCCCATAAAGGGGTTCAGCCAGTAGAAGCCTGTCTTGCGGAAAGTGCCTACATATTTGCCAAAGAAAGTCATTACCTTGGCCTGATTGGGTTCCAGCATACTGAAACCGCAGCAGCAGATAATGCTTGCAATGAGCAACACTACGGTCAGCACAATCAGGAATGCAAAGGGACGGCCGGCATCACTCTCCATTATACTTTCGATAAAACAGAAGAAGGTAGCACACCATAGCAGAATATCAATAAAAATCATCAGAAATCCATTCAGGTATCCACCTTTAAACTCAAATTCCTTACTCATTGTCTCCATAATATTTATCTTTTTTGTTTTTGTCCTTTTTGTTGATAACTTTGTTATCATCAAACAAAGATACAAAGAAGCCGCCAACAATCAGTACCTTTTCCATTCAATTAACATCTTTTTAACATTTGAATTAAATTTTCAATTTTCAATATTCAATTTTTAATTCAAAAAAAAGTACTTTTGCATCCGGTTATGCAAAAAGTTGGTTTTATAGAGGATTCTGAGCTTGGTCGCATCATATTGTGCCAGAGCAGCAGAGCCAGACGTTTTACTTTCCGTTATACGCAGGAGGGTTTTTCGTGTACTCCCCCTGCCAGGTTCCGGCAGTCAGACCTGTTACGCGCCATAGAAGAACTGCGACCCCGTCTGAAGGCTATGAAGGAACGGTCTGAAGAGTGGCATAGGGAACATCCCCGGCATTTGTTGATGTCTGAGGAAGTGGAACGTCTCCGTCAGCAAGCCAAACTCCTCTTTCCGCAGCGTTTGCAGGCTCTTGCCGCTGCCAGAGGTCTGCGGTATCATAAGCTTAGCATCCGTAAGAGCCGTACCAGATGGGGCAGTTGCAGTAGCAAAGGCAATATCAGCCTTAGCCTGTACCTGATGCTTGTGCCCACTCATTTGCAAGACTATGTGATGCAGCACGAGCTTACCCATTTGGTGGAGATGAACCATAGTCCGCGTTTCTGGGAATTGCTCGATGAGGCTACTGGAGGAAGAGCCCTTCGGTATCGCCGGGAACTTAAGCAGTTTGCATTCTTCATTCTTTCATTTTTCATTTTTAACTTTTCCTTCCTTCACTTTTCACTTTTCTGTCTTCCTGTAAAAGCAGAAAAAGTCATGTGGTACAATGTGGAAAATGTCTTTGACACCCAGCATGATACATTGAAGAACGATTACGATTTCCTTCCTCAGGGCACTTATCGGTGGACGCCTTGGCGCTACTGGAGGAAGCTTGACAACATCTCGCGTGTCATAGCGGCAGTTGCAGAACAGGGCGGATGGCCTATGCTGGTAGGTATGTGCGAGGTAGAGAATGATACCGTCTTGCGCGACCTTACCCTCCGTTCCCCTCTTCGTGCTGCCAAATACCGGTATGTGCATTCCGAGGGGCCGGATCTTCGGGGTGTAGATTGCTGTTTGCTCTATCAGCCATCCCTTTTCCACCTTTTGGGCAGCGAGGCAGTCAGGATTCCCTCTGCAGAGCATGGACTGCGTCCTACCCGCGATATTCTGCACGTTTGGGGGCGCTTTGTGCGTACCGATTCGCTCCTTCATGTCTTTGTACTGCATTTCCCCAGCAGGGCGGGAGGCGATAAGGCCAGTACGCAGAACCGTATGCTGGCAGCCAGGACTCTTTGTGCAGTCCTTGATACGCTTCAAGGGCAGCGTGTCCTGGTGATGGGCGACTTCAATGCAGAGCCCAAAGACCCTGTTTTCCAACCTATCCTACAGCGTCTGGTCAGCCTTATGCCGCAGAAGCGCAGGGAGTTGAAGAAGGCTCAGGGTACTTATTATTATCAGGGGCTATGGGGGTACATCGACCATATTCTTGTATCCCCCGCCATGAAGGATTTCTGCGAATCCCGTGCCCATGTAGCCAAATTCCCCTTCCTGCTTACAGAAAAGGGAACTCCGTGGCGTACTTTCCAAGGGCCGGTATATAAGGGCGGCTACTCTGACCATCTGCCCATTTATGTCCAGGTTAAGTAGCATTTCCTTTCCTCTTTTCCCTATCATATCTCCAATACATCTCCAATATATCTCCAATTCCTCTCCAATTCATACAAACGGAGATGTATTGGAGGGAAAGCGGAGGAGAACTATGGAGAAATTGGAGAAAACATAGAGGAACAACGGAGCAGAAATAAAGCATTAACGGGCTTGAATTAGACAGATGGGCAAGAAACTTCAGTTTAGATTCTGCCTTTCGATGTATCCTAGAGCGTTCTGCTTATTAATCCTGTTTTTTGCAAGTACCTTTTATTTCCCATATCCAGAACAACTTTAAAATGTGCTGACATAGCATGGGTTAGGATTGAGGGGGAATCCAGATAGTTTTCTTTATTTAGAAGGAATAAACTGGTTATTTTTTGCACAAAGAGAAAAAAATGTTATATTTGCCTCCAGAAAAGGGCGTTTTATGAAGTTAACAGGTATAAAATGCAATTTTGTGGTAATGATGAGAAAGATGTTTAAAATGAAAATAACATTTTTCTTGTTTCTGCTATTGTCCGTTTGTACTGATGTAAAAGCCTATCAGCAATGCGATTCCGTAACATTATCCCTGATGGAAGGAACTTGGCACAAGTTCAGGGAGATACATCCTTTCTGTTTTCAAACGATTGGCCTAAAACACTATGGTGATACGTGCATTTTTGTCATGAGCGAGCCTGCAGAATGGGTATCAGTTGATACGCTTAGAAGTTTTTTTGCGGAATATGACGGTAGTCTTATAATTGGAAGAAAATCTTTTGGATACGATGGAGGGCTGTATGATGCCATAGGATTTGTAAAACTGGATTCTGCCAAATTTGAAGGTTTTGAAAATAAACTGTATGAAATATTGTACCCCGATAAAATCAGAAACAAAAAAAACTGTTATACCGATTTGGACCACCCAACTTCCCATGTCTATTTTTTTGACTATGGTAAGTATGAGAATGTGATTCCGTTTGATTTGCAAAATACGTTATTTACAACTAAAGATGGCGAACAGTCTTTAGAGAAGCTGATGCAGATAAAAAACTACCCCCCCTGCGAATTGTTCTATAGCAAGCAAGGATATGTCGTGTGGAGGATAAACGCACATATCCAAAATTCTCTTCTTGCTTTTTTGCTGCATTTTGCCAGTCAGTTTGCGCTTGATACAGACTTGATTATTAAATTGTTCTTCAAAGACGATGCAATATACATAGTGGGGCGAAAAAGAATGATTCCTTTTGCCGAATTGCCACCATTAAGAACCGAAACGATAAAATTACTTTTAACATTGAAGGATGATGAATTGTCTTTGTGTTTTAATCCAGACTCTGCAACCATTGTCAGTATCAAGGACAGTGTTGTTGCGGATAGTGTATGGGCGACCCCAGTCTGCATGAGTAAAAGATTGCAAAATACGGAATTGGGTAATCTCATGATACTCTCGACTATTTTGTTAAATTCGTGGAGCAATAGATCTAAGGTAAAAGATCTTTTTGTTAACTACCCTCCTCTGCCCGATTATTTATCTAAATACTGGGTGATGTATTACTTAAGTTGTTTGCCGAAATATTTGCGGAATATAGATGAAAGATTATTATTGGATGGTTTTATAAAAGGGGTTCCAGACTATCATAAAAAACAAAATAGTGCTTTATTTGATGTGAGCATGAAATCTTATCGTGCAGGCATATGTAATACTGATTTAACACGACTGGCGCAGTATATGCTTCTTTTTCGGGCTTTTCGTCCATTAATGTTATTAAGATTTCAGTTCTTACTGATGAGGCCGGATTCTGATAATTCCAAACAATGGATCCAGACACCATCTTTTACGGTGTCAAACGTGCCGTGGAGTTGCGCGGATTATTAGCAATGTGATGTTTATACACAATACAAAAAGTTAAACTGAAGTGACTATGAAAAGATTTGTTTTATTCATGCTACAGACAACATTTATAAGTTGTATGGTTTGTGCGCAATTTCCGTCACCATACACAGTAGGCAGGGTTTTGGGGGAATCAGTTTCAAAGTCTGTTTCGAGGTCTGTTATAAGGTCTGTTCCGGGTGCTGTTATAAGGTCTTGGAATCCTGAGATTGGGTTACCGTTCACAGGACTAGGACTGGGATTTTACCGTAAACCATATATACCCCAATATCCCAAACACAATATCCCGAATTTCAATATTCCGGATATGAGGTTAGACCGGCAAATACCTTTTGTAGCCCCCACTTATACTCCTTCTGAAAGTAAAGGACAGGTTGAAGGCATACAATTAGAAGAGACTTCACCTAAGTGGAAGGAGAGCCTTAGAGAAAAAGTACGGGAAAAAATAAAAAAAATAAACCCCATAGAGACTAAGGGGAACTTATATATGATATATGGTCATATAATAAATCTAAGCGACGATGAAGAATACTATATCAACTATGCCGCATAAACGAGTTCTTTTTTTAATTTCGCTACCAGGAACACCTGAATTTGAGAAAGAAAGAGAGGATGTTGAGGAGTGCTTAAATGAATTGCGTAGCCTTCAGGTTGATGTTCGCGAACGAATTACATACGAGGATTTGGCGAATATCTGCTGTTATGATATTGTCATTGTCGTTGCTCACTACAATAGTGAAGAGGATGCCCTTGTCTTATCTGACGGGGTTATGAAAATGTCCGATTTTGTCAGCAGTCTGCCGTTTGGTTTTAAAGGTGTCCTTGATTTCTCTTCCTGTTATTCAGCTACAGCATATCAGGCTATCAAGAATCGTTGCCCCCAATGCAGGATCCAGGCAGCACTTGTGGAAGTGAGACTTTTACAGCGAATCATAATGTACCCATCGTTGATAGGGTGTCTTAACGAGAATCCTGACATTGACTATCATGATGCATATAAAGAGGTGTCCGCTGCTTTTGATGAGTTCGTGGGAGATTATGAAAAGGGATTAGATGTGCCTGAGATGACTCGACTTGGACAGCAAGTGACATCAATTTATTCTCCATCCGAAGTTAAGCTCAATACCCCTTTTCAAATAATGGTATTCTTTCATTATGACTCGGAGAGAGAGGTTGTTAAAGTGAAGGCTCAGAGATGGCAAACCAATGCGTTAATACGTGATGATTTTGAGATACCCATTGAGATGAACGAGGGTGATAAAATTGCCATTACCTTGGGTTTTGATTCTCCTGATAATGTAAATATTGTCGAAAATGATGGTGAATACAGGAAATACATCACTTTAAAGAAAGAAATGGCCGTAGAAAAGTTCAAAGTAACTGTTTTGCCGATGTTCAAGGGAAATGGATTTTTGGCCAATATAGAAATGGCTAAAGATGATATTTGCTTTGTGAAATGTGCTTTTAACATTGACATTGCCGACCATGAAAATAATGCTCCAACAGAAGTCGTGGCAGAGATACCCCGTCATCAGGAAGAACCAGAGAATATAATTGCATACTATACAGATGTTTTTACGGGAAGATTGTTAGGCCACACCAATTATAGGCAGTTTAACAGTATTCTGCAAAAAAAAGAAAACAAGAATTCGGCCGAACAGAAAATATTCTTTATAAGAAAATATGTTTATAACAATGATTTGTTCATTCGGCAACTTAACTCATTTCTACAGGACAAAGAGGAAGAACTCTTGAAACTCTTACGTAAAGACGAAAAGAGTTCTGAGGTGACATTTGAATTAGTGCCTCTCCTGAAAAACTACATTTCAAGATTGCAAAAGAAACTGGCATCCCTTGAAGGTAAGTTCTTGTATGTCAAAAAGGCAAAAAGCGGGATTGTGTGTTTTGAGGAATCCCTACTCAAGTTTCTGCCTGTAGAATGGGAGTTTATTGACCTTCTTTCAGAGTTTAAGAACTTGGATTACCAGATAGACATGCTATCGGTATTTTGGGAGTTGAGAAACGAAGTAAAGAGTGAATGCAAAAAGGGTATTATCAAAAAGGATAAAATAAAAGATTTGACTAATCAGTTTCTTGAACACCCTCATTACGATTATGTGGATCAGGACTTGTACGGTCTTTTTAAAACCAGTGGCACCGGTTCGATTATACATCCTAAGAGCCAGGGGGCAACGATGCCCTTTTTGGCATTGGTTCTTGCAATGGTCGAACAAGAATATATCAGTACGGACAGGGGGAAAGAAGATTGGTTTATTAATATAGACAGATACATTGATTTTAGAAAAAATACGGGTTCTTTACGAACGGCAAAGAACAGAATCAACAAACTGGTCAGCCTCTTGGATCGTAAAGATATTCGTGAAAAAATTAGGAAATATCAGAAAACTGAAGCAGGGAAAATAAGTATTACTGCTTATTATCTGCAGAAAATAAAGGTCAGTGTTATATAAACGATTATTATAATTCTTTTACATACGTAACATACGACCCATACGTTTTAAACGTTTGGGTTTTATTTTTCTCTTTTTGTAGTTCCTTTGCAAAAAGATTATTCAACCATTGGCATCAATAAACAATAATGAGGGGATGCCTCTCCCCCATGTGAGAGGTTCTAAATTATATAAGGTTATGAAAAGCATTGTTATTTTTTTATTGTATCTGGTGTTAACATGCACAACATCTTGCTTTGCACAGGTCGGTGCAGTTTGTAAAGTGTCAGAAGCTGTGAGTAGGGCTACAACCGCCATTGCTTATGAATCTTTGCTGGGTTATTATTCTCAGCAACAAATTGTAAATGACATTTTGTTGCAGGAACAGCAACGGATTATCAGTTTCCAAACGCCAGTCATTACACCAAGCCATTATGATTTCTCTCATGTTAAATATGTTGAACCGGTCAGATTACATAGATTTAACTGTGATTTTCTTTTAGGTATGCCAAAGCAAGGGACGAAAGTGAAAAAATCTGTTGTATGCAACGAAAACATCCAGGACAAGTCGAATTCTTGGAAGCCGGATACATCTAAGACGACCAACGGCAGCAACCTCTCCCTGACCAATCAAAAGAGATAACTATAAAAAATATAACTGTTCCAATTTGTAAAAGATTATTCTGCATACGGGCTACAGAGCCTGCTGAAAAGATTGGCTTTCTCCACTACTGTGCTAATTGCAGGATAATATGGGGGTGGACATAAGACATGCTGCGAGTGGATTTCCGATATTATGTTTAATGACTTCTAAAGTTCAGGGAAACATGAGAACATATATTCAACAAACTTTCAAATTACTAACTAAAGAACAACAGAAACTCATGTCTGTGTTGTCTGTTATTAGCACAGAAGGGATTTCTGTTGGCGTAGCATGCAATATAATGATGTCCGAATGTCCACGTCGGTTCGTTTCGTGCATTAATCAATTCTGTGCATCCAGATGGTTGTTTTGTGACCAACAGAACATCTATTGTCACCAACAGATTGCTGCGTCCATTCAGGAGATTGCTCCCATAGAATTTGAAACAAATATAGAAATCCTGTCTATATTACAGAAACATATCTCTCTGCATCCTTTTGAAGATATGTTTATGGAAAAAGAATATTTTTTTGTTTCACGTTTGTTCTTGACATATCTTATGAGGAACTGGCATATTTACTCTATGCGGAAGAATAGTCGTTACACAGAATTTATAAACTTGTTTGCAGAAGATGTCATTGCTTTTTCGAACCATGCAGAACTGGGTTTTGGTGATAAAAGGCAGCGTGTTTCCCGATTAGAGGACAGGGCTGATTTTATGTTATTAGACTTTCTGGCGTACATTGACGGCCATTCTTACGTTGGCTCAGCAAATATTGGAATTGGTAAATTATTTAACAATATCTTCAGATATGAAGAGGCCAAGGAGTGTTTTCGAAAGGCTGAAGCCATTCTTGGACAAACTTCGGAATTGTTATTGGCAAAAGCAATGATGTATCAGAATTTAGGTGTCCTGGGGAGCTCTTTTCTGCTGGCATATCGCGCCTATCTTCTGAACAACAAAAATGGCGACGATGAAAAAAACATTAGGGTGTGCTTATACTTGGCATTTCTTTGTGCATATAGTGATTCTACAAAAAGTTCTAAACTGTGGCTGAAAAAAATGCGTTCTCTGATGCATGGATGTACAATCCCGCCTAATCATGAGTTCAATATAGTACAGAAGGAAACTGAGGCGCTTACACGTATTAATGATAAGGCTTTGGCTTTTCAAATTCTTGATAGGGCGGAGCTTGAAATAATTCGGCTCTATGGCTTGAATGCGCCAGAAATGGCTACGGTTTCCTATATCCGCAGTTATATATATGGTAATTCGGGACAGTTAAGGAATAGTGCAGAAGAATACCGTAATTATGTACATTATAACCATTTTAACTATGGATATAGCATAGGTGACACTATTGTATTATATTCTGCAATGATAAATGACAATGTCACAAGGGGGAACAACGTTACCGCTAATATCTTTACAGCTACGATGGAAAATTTATGCATCGACAATTTTTATATCGCACCTGGAGTTAGAATTAGCCGAATATTTGCAAGTTGTTCCATATACTACATTAACAGGAATTTTGAGCTGTGCGAAAAAAAAGTTAACGAAGCTCGTAAGATTCTCAAGGAAGAACTTATGATAAACGATATAACCCCAAAGGAGATAAAGTCAATATTTTATAAAGGGATAATACCAAAATCAGTGCTAATGGATAGTGAAATAAGATTAATCAACCTGTTAGATATTAATTTGTATATAGCTAAAGGACAAAATTCACAGGCAAAGAATATGCTACAGCTGTTGATTCAATCCGAAACCGATAACAGAGAACTGTTACACTTACAAATACATGTTGCACGAATCCAAATCATAGAGGGCGAAAGGACTGAAGGTGTCAAATTGTGGTGGGAAATATTGGAAAAGGCAGACAAGCGTGACAAATTCGGTATCTGTAAGGAAATTGCAGAATGGGCCTTTCTTTATGATATGGCGTATGAGGCAAAAGAGTTTTTGGAGGTCGCCCTGTATTTTGATGTTATGGTATATGCAAAAACAAACGAAATAGCAGAGACTTTACAATTTTATGCACGTGTTCTTGGTTATTATAATATAAAAGGCTCAGAAGAGCCGTGGGAACAATCGGCAATGTTGTTGCAGTCTTTGAATGATAAGGATGGTTTGGCACTTTTATACCTGTCGTGGGGTGCTGTTCAACAAGATTGTGAAGCGGAACGATTGATAAAAAAAGCGATAGCGTTGTGGCAACAGGAACATGATGCTTTCGATGAAACACTTTCAACCATGTACCATCATCTGGCTTGTACACAGGCTATGCTGGGCAAAAGTCAAGAGGCTTCACATTCTGCGAAGGAGGCTATTAGACTTTATCCTACGGATTATCCATCATATTTATATGAGGAGATTGAAAATTACCTGTAAACATATAAAAGGTATGGATTTGCCAATCCAAACGTTAAAAAACAAATTTACTGATAGAATGCTACCTTTGCATCATCAATAAGAAATATAACGTACAACAATAAATTGTTAAATTCTTGTAAAACGATACGATTATGAAAAAGTTTTTCCTATTTTTGTCTGCTCTCGTATATACGGTAGCAGGTCATGCACAAATAATGGTGCAATCATGTGTGGTAGATGCATACAACTACCTAAATGCCGTGCGTCAGAATCCTGCGGCCTATTCAGATAAAATTGGAGTAGATCTGAGTAATGTTGAACCACGACCTGCTCTTAGGTGGAATGAAGCTCTGATAAAGGCTGCTCAGGCTAAAGCGGAAGATATGGCAACTCGTGGTTATTTCGCCCATGTGGATCCTGATGGAAACGGCATGAATATCAAAATTCAGGCTGCTGGTTATGAACTGCTCAAAGAATGGTATGAGAACCCCGCCGAGAACAACTTTGAAAGTTTGGGCTGTGGCACTAATATAATATCAGGAGAAAGTGTAGTAAACATGCTTATTATTGATAAAGGTACTCCTTCGCTCGGACATCGTAAACACTTGCTCGGCATTGTGCCTTTCTGGGCAAACTGCTACGATATTGGTATCGGACATGCCGAGAATCCCAATTCAAGGTTTGTCCATTACTGGTGCTTCCTGATAGCTAAACATGATTTTTAAGCATGGCGTAACTTGTTGGGATTTATATGTTTAGAAATCATTATGGCTATTACGTAATTGGACGCATTTGAATAAAACAAAGAAACAGTATAAATCAACCCGTATAAAAATTAAAGATATTATGAAAAAGATAACTCTGTTGGGATTTGCACTTGTCCTTCATGTAATGACAGGTGTTGCACAGCCGCTGGCAAAGAAAGTTAGTTTGGAGCAAGTTTGTAATCGCTTTCTTTCATATGTGAAGATTGAATCGCAGTCGGTAGATGAGCCTAGTGCCACTTCTTTTCCCATGACTGACGGTCAGCGGGAGATTGCCCGCCACATCTACGAAGAAGTAAAGAGTTTTGGTGGAAAGGGTGTTAAGGTAACTATGTCTGACGATTATTATTTGTACATTGACATACCATCTAATGTTAATAAGCAGGTGCCTTCAATACTTTTTATGGCTCATATGGATGTTTCGCCTGAAGCTCCTGGTACAGGTATCAAACCTGTAGTTCATAGCAATTATAATGGCAACGATATTGTCTTGTCAGGAGGAATAACTATTAGCCCTAATACACCCCAGGGGGCACATTTGAAAGACCTGGTGGGCAAGACTATAATTACGAGTGACGGTACAACGCTTCTTGGAGCAGATGATAAGACGGGATGCACGGTACTTATAACGATGGTGGAAGAAATCATAAAGAATCCCAAATTCAAGCATGGGCGAGTGATGGTATGTCTTAGCCAGAACGAAGATGTTGGCAAAGCCGCGCTGCGTTACGATCCATCTGTATTCGGCAGTAAACCTGATGTGGTAATTGATGTTGATGGAGATACGCCAGATAAATTTACCATCGCCAATTTCTCTGCACAAGGTCAAACTTATTATTTTAAAGGAAACAAAGCACACCCCAGCCGTGGAAAGGAAAACCGCTATGCCGATGCTTTAACTGCAGCAAGCTATTTTATAGGGCAGATACCTCCAGGCATTCATCCTAGCCAGAGCGAGGGCGAAGAAGGTTATGTGCATAGCTATTATATGCAACATCCTGTCGATGCAAATGGGAAGGTAATAGATAGCGACTATGTCATTAAACTACGCCTTCGTTATTTTGATAAGAAAGAAGGCGAGTATCAGCGACAGTTACTTGCTAACAACTTGGCCAAAACGCAGGAAGCTTTTCCTTTCGTTGAAATAGAAAAGATTTCTGATGAACTGCAATACGAGAATATTGCCTATTCTTTGCCAAGCTACGTACCCGATATAATCAAAGCTGCAGCACATAAGGCAGGTGTTGAGATGACCACACGTAGTGGACGCGGTGGAACGACATCGGCAATGATGGTAGCCCGTTTTCCTGACCTTATGCCTGGTGGTTGCGACTTTTACTCTGGGCAGCAAAGCGAACACTCATGCTACGAATGGTGTTGTGTTGAGGAACTCATGCAACAGGTAACAATTGTAGAAAACATCATAACAGGTCTTCTGGAAAAATAGCTTACAGCGAACCTTTTCCATGTATCGCAACTTGGCCGCCTCTTGGACGAATATTGGTTAAAGTAACCCGTTTATTTCAGCATCTTTATTATCTGGTTTTCAGAGGCTTCTGGGCAGACGATGTGCAGCTGATGGCATATTTGCTGGAAAGATTCTTGGGGCGAACAGCTGCATTGGCAGGCTTCACGTCCGTAGAGCTGTTCGGGTGTGGTAAGCAAAGACCAGCCCCAGCCATAGTTGCGACCGTGGCGGTCGGTAGGATAGACAAAATCCTCGGTGACAATACGTGTGGCCATCTGCAGACGGGTAACGTAGGAATCGAACTTGCTGCGCATCTTAGGACCATCGAAGCCGCAGGCAGCACGTAGCTGACGAGTGATAAGGCTTCTGTTAGCTGTCAATGTCTGTAGGATGGTTTCCTCGATGCTTCCTTCTGCTGGCACTGGATGGGAATGGCGACGGTAGTTGCAAAGGTGAGGCCACCACTTACGGCTGATAAAGCCAGCTTTGCCGGCAAAGAACTTGCCATAGATGTGGCCGCCCTCAGTAATGATTTCGCCTTTCCACTTCCACAGCGGCCAGTCCCATCCGCCGTCAGGAAAGACAACATAGCGGCATTCCTCGTCCACCATCTCTTCGGCCGAAAAACCATGTATGCCGCTGTCGAGCAAGGGCAGAAAGCCAATCTGCTCTATCAACTCCATCAGTTGTACGCTGTTATAGATTTTCCGAGAGGTCATGTTGCTTTTTGCTGCCAAATTTCTGATTCAGTACCTCTTCAACTACTTGCGGGAAATATTCCATCTCAAGCTGATGTTCTTTCTCTGCGATATCTTCTGCGGTATCTTCGGGGGAAAGTGCAACGCGGTACTGGGCTATGATTTCGCCTGTGTCGCAGATAGGGGTTACGTAGTGAACGGTCATGCCAGTCTCTGTTTCACCGGCAGCCTTTATCGCTTCGTGTACGTGATGTCCCCACATACCTTTCCCGCCGAATTTGGGTAGCAGGGCAGGGTGCAGGTTGATAATCTGGCGCGGATAGGCATTGATAAGATATACGGGAATCATCGGCAGAAAACCGGCAAGAACAATGAGGCTTATTCCGTGCTTGTGCAGAAGAGGCAGCATAACATCGGGATTGTTCAATTGTTCTTTTGTAACTATCGCAGTAGGAACGTTTAGCCGTTCTGCCCGCACCAGAGCATAGGCATCGGGTTTATTGCTGACCACTAAGGCACAGCCCACTGTATCGGAATGCTGGAAATAGCGAATCAGATTTTCGCAGTTTGTGCCGCTGCCTGACACAAAGATAGCTATATTAACAGGTTTCATAAAAATTTCTTTTCTTTCTGTTGATAAGATGGTGCGAAGTTAAGAAAAAAAATCAAGAACGCTCCTGTTTTCAAAAATAAAGTGTATTTTTGTGACATAAAAATAGATTTATACTGCTGTTATGAAAAAGAATGGTTTTTTTATGCTGTGTATGATGGCTTTTGCGGTTTTAGCTATGGCACAGCCTGAGAAAGAAGGTTGGAAACTTGTCTGGAACGATGAATTTGATGCGGATGGTCGTCCGGATGCCCTGAAATGGGACTATGAACGGGGCTATGTACGTAACTACGAGGAACAATGGTATGCGCCTGAGAATGCTTTCCTGCGCGACGGCAAACTGGTGATAGAAGCCCGTCAGGCTGATTTTCCCTGCCCTGCCTACAGGGAAGGAAACAGCAACTGGCGCAACAGCAGGAAGCGGGTACAGTGGACGAGCGCTTCGTTAATAACAAGAAATAAGTTCTCTTTCCTGTACGGCAGAGTGGAGGTCCGGGCGCGTATTCCTGTCTGCATGGGAGCGTGGCCTGCCATCTGGCTTTTGGGAATGGAACATCCTTGGCCTGCAAACGGAGAGATAGATATGTTGGAGTATTATCAGCACAAGGGACTTCCAACTATCCTTGCTAATGCATGCTGGGCCGGAGATACGGAGGATGATACACAGTGGGATTCTTCTTATACACCCTTGACACATTTTACGGAACGCGACCCAGCGTGGGCAGGACGTTTCCACGTTTGGCGTATGGACTGGGATAGTGACTTCATCCGTCTGTACTTGGATGACGAACTGTTGAACGAGGTTGACTTGAAGCGCACTATTAATGGTAAGATACGTGGGACGGGCATCAATCCTTTCCATTATCCGCAATATTTGCTGCTGAACCTGGCACTGGATACACGTGTTAAAAAATTTAATCTGGCAGATTTTCCCATGAAGTACGAGGTGGATTATGTCAGGGTCTATCAAAAAAAGTGAAAAGTGAAAAAGTGAAAAGTGAAAAAGTGAAAAGTGAAGGAGTGAAATTTTTCCAATAAAGTGTAGCAAATTGTGTAGTAGTTGCGTCAAAGGGTAAAAAAACAATAACCGGCAAACAGTTAAGTGAACAAAATGGATATAAAGGAACAAGATTTCTCGCGGATGGTCAGGGAGCATAAGAGCACCATTTACACGGTGTGCTATATGTTCTCAAACGACGAAGACGAGGTGAGCGACCTCTTCCAAGAGACGCTTATAAACCTGTGGAAGGGCTTTGAATCTTTCCGAAATGAGAGCAAAGTTAATACGTGGATTTACCGTGTAGCCATGAATACCTGCATCTCGGCCGACCGTAAGAAACGCAAGCAGGGAACAAAGGTGCCGCTGACAATGAACATCAACCTGTATAACGATGAGGATCATGAAACAAAGCAGGTTCCCAACTACATGAACGCATACAACGACTGGACTTGATAGACCGTGCTCTGGTGATGATGTGGCTGGAAGGTATGAACTACGATGAGATAGCCGATGTTATGGGAATAAGCGTGAAGAATGTAGGCGTTAAGCTGGTTAGAATTAAGGAAAAATTAAAGCAGAAGTAATATATGGAAGAATTGAACTTTGATGAGATGCGTGATCAGATTACGCTGCTCAAACAGAAACTGGATCAACAGGAGATAGTAAACGACCGTCTTTTACGTGAGACAATGCGCAGCAGGATGGGGGCAATCAACTGGACGAAATATAGAAATATAAATCTTATATCTGTGTTGCTCTTTGTATTATGTTCTATCCTGTATTGTCGTGGGCGGGTATTTTTAGCAATGCCTTTGTGTTTGCAACCTGTGCTATGATGCTTTTCTGTGCTTTTGCCACGTATTACGTACACAGACCTGTTGACCGCATGGATTTGATGACAGAGGATTTGGCTACGGTTGCAAGGGTAATGGCGAAGTTCCGTAAGCAGTACAACCAGTGGCTGTACTACGTGACACCCACACTGCTGATTCCCTGGTTGAGTTGGGCAATGTATGAATATGCATGGAAGAATGCTCCGGAAGGCATGAGCCATTGGCTGTTGGCACTGCCCATATTGATAGGTGCCGCAGTAGGCGCACTCGTTGGCTACCATTGGCACTGCAACGCAGTAAATGCTGCCGAGAATATTATCAAGCAGATAGAGGAAGAAAACGGATAATTTTACATGGTTTTGGTTTGTTGAAGCAGGTAGGCATCAAGGATGGTAATGGCTGCCATCGCTTCAACAACAGGAACAGCACGCGGTAGGACACAGGCATCGTGTCGGCCGCGTGCTGTCAGTTTCGTGGCTTCTCCGTCTGCTGTTACTGTATCCTGTTCCATCAGAAGGGTTGCAACAGGCTTGAAGGCTACACGGAAGTAAATATCCTCTCCGTTAGAAATACCGCCCTGAATGCCGCCGCTGTTATTGGTGGCAAAACCAATCTTACCATTGGGTAGGGGAATCATCTTATCGTTCTGTTGGCTGCCTCGTTCCGTTACGCCGGCAAATCCCAGCCCGTATTCAAAGCCTTTAACGGCATTAATGCTAAGCATGGCATGTCCCAGGAGGGCGTGAAGTTTACCGAAAACAGGCTCGCCTAATCCAATGGGACAGCCTTTGATAACGCAGGAGACTACGCCGCCTATGGTATCGCCCTCGGCCTTAACCTTTGTGATAAGGTCAGCCATCTTTTGGGCGTATGTGAGGTCTGGGCAACGCACATCGTTGCTCTCCGTTAATGAAAGGTCGTAATCTTTGTACGTTCCTGGCAATGTAATGCCACCTACCTGCTGTGTGTAGGCTTGGATGCTGATGCCCATCTGCCGGAGTGCCAACTTGGCAAAGGCTCCTGCCACCACGCGACTTATGGTTTCACGGGCAGAACTGCGCCCGCCTCCGCGATGGTCTCGAATGCCATATTTCTGGGTGTAGGTATAATCCGCATGACTGGGGCGGAAGACATCTCGCATATTCTCGTAATCCTGACTATGCTGGTTGGTGTTGCGCACCAGGAAACCTATTGGGCAGCCTGTGGTCTTTCCCTCGAAGGTGCCGCTAAGGATTTCCACTTTGTCAGCCTCATTACGGGCTGTGGTAAGGCGGCTCTGACCAGGTCGGCGGCGGTCCAACTCATATTGTATGAAGTCCTCGTCCACCAAAATACCGGCAGGCATACCGTCTATTACACCACCTACGGCAGCTCCATGACTCTCACCGAAGGTTGTTATGCGAAATATCTGTCCAAAAGAGTTCATTTATATAGACTTTAGGCTTTAGACCTTAGACTTTATTTGCAGCCTTCGCAGCCACCTTCTCCACAGCTACCGCAACTGCCACCGGAACAGCCACCGGAACAGCCCCCACAACCTCCGCTGCAACCGCCTGTCATCACGTTCAGGGCATCCTGAATTTCCTGATTGGTAGCTTCACGGCTCTCGATAACCTTACCTACGAAGTTCAGTTCTTTGCCGGCAAGGGGGTGGTTTAGATCCACAGTAATCTCATTCTCCGTAATCTCTGTGATGGTACCGTTGAAACGCTCCCCGTCGGCATTCTGCAGGGGCACAACAGCACCCTCGTAGATATAACGCTTGTCAATCTTGCCGTTTATCATGAATATGCTGGCAGGTACCTTTTGAACGGCTTCGGGGACAAAGGGGCCATAAGCCTCTTCTGTGCTCAGTTTGATGTCAAAACTCTCTCCTGGTGCCAAAGGTGCAATCTGTGCCTCGAAAGCATCCAGTGTCATACCCAAGGCGGAAATGAATTGGAAAGGACGCTCTGAGGTTGCTTCTTCAATCAGTTCGCGGTCGTTGTCCTGCATAGGGGCAAACAACTGGTACGCTACGGTAATGTATTTGTTTTCTGCCATATTGTTATAAATGTTTTGTGGGTGCAAAGATAGTGCATACCGAGCGAAATAAAAAATAAAAAGCTTTTTATTTTGTTTTCCAATCACTTAATCGTATCTTTGCCCACGCAAAACCGACACAAGTATGAAAAGATTATTGTTTTTGGCCTGCCTGCTATGCTTTACAGCCCTTCAGGCTAAGAAATGGAAGGTAAACGAAGTAAAGGATATCATCAGAAAGGTGAACACTTACTGGCAGACGAACAATTCCCCGGAAGTACGCTCGTTCTGGGATAATGCAGCCTATCACACAGGTAACATGGAAGTGTATAAGCTTCTGAAGGACGAGAAGATGCTCAACTATAGTATTCGATGGGCGGAGCATAACCAGTGGAAGGGCGCAACAGAACCCGATCCCGCCAAATGGAAATACAAGAACTATGGAGAAGGGCCGGAGTATGTACTCTTTGGCGACTGGCAGATATGTTTCCAAACCTATATCGATCTCTTTTATTTGGCTCCAGAAGAGAAAAAGATTTACCGTACAATAGAAGTGATGAACTACGAGGCCGATTCAGAGGCAAATGACTACTGGTGGTGGGCAGATGCACTTTATATGGTGATGCCTACGATGACGAAAATGTACAGACTGACGGGCGACACCAAATATCTGCGCAAGCTTTACGAGAATATCCTCTATACTGACAGTATTATGCTTGATAAGGAGACAGGTCTCTATTTCCGCGACGGGAAATACATCTATCCCAAGCATAAGACAGCCAGTGGTAAGAAAGACTTCTGGGCACGTGGTGACGGATGGGTGCTGGCGGGACTGGCCAAGGTGTTACAGGATATGCCCGAGACATACGTGCGTCAACCTTTTTTCATGGAGAAATATGTGAATTTGGCCAGAGCGGTAAAGGAACTGCAGCAGCCTGAAGGTTACTGGACACGTTCCATGATGGATCCGGAACAGGCTCCTGGCTATGAGACCAGCGGTACCGCCTTCTTCTGCTACGGACTGCTTTGGGGTGTTAATCACGGTTATCTCTCTAAGAAAGAGTTCCGCCCTACTATTCAAAAGGCTTGGAACTATCTTGCTACCATAGCTTTACAGGAAGACGGGAAAGTCGGTTACGTGCAGCCTATTGGTGAACGTGCTATCCCCGGACAGACCGTGGATGTCAATTCTCAGGCAAACTTTGGTGTGGGAGCCTTCTTACTTGCAGCATGTGAATATGCAAGATATCTGAAACGATGAAACAACAACGCATAAATAGAATGACAGGTATTGCGTGTTTTTGCAACAAATCAAAAAAGTTAAAACGAATCATGAATAGAAAATACATTTTAATTGCACTTTCTGTACTTGTACTGCCATTGCATGCAGACAACTGGATGAAGCGACTTCCAGACAATGCCTACGTATCAACACTTTCCATTCCCGGCAGTCACGATTCGGGCACAGGGAGTGGCTTCCCCGGCATAACAACCTCAATCTATGGGCCTTTCGGCGACAAGTACGCCAGAACTCAGGACAGGAACATAGAAGACCAATGGAACATGGGCATCCGTGCTTTCGATCTTCGTCCTGCCGTTCAGAGTGGTTATATCAATGTGAATCACGGCATCATGCCTACTAATCTGCGTTTTGACGATGCCCTTTATTTCCTGCGTGACAAGCTCAGGGAGAACCCCTCGGAGTTTGTCGTCATACATCTGCTTCATGCCTCTGACGGCGATGACAACGCCAGTGACTATGGCGAGAGACTGCTTGAACTGCTCAACCGTGATGACCTGAAGGACTTCTTCGTTGATTTCAAAAGCACGCTGACAGTGAAGGAGATGCGCGGCAAGATACTGCTGTTAAGCCGTGACGAGTATGCAAGCAGTCCTGTAGGTGGATTTTTCCGTAATTGGACAGGACAGATAGACTGGGCTGCACAGACTAACGGGCAAATCACCGGCACAGGCGGAACATCAGCCAAACTGTATATGCAGGACTTTGCCGAGTCATACAGGGAAGGCGACCTTGACCGTAAAGTTGAGGCCGTCAGGCAGATGCTGGACTTCAGTACGAGTCACACTACTCAATCGGAATCAGACATCGTATGGGTTTATAACTTTGCCTCTGCCTACTCAAAGGTGTCAAGGCTGTATATCCCTTTTATAGTTGACCAGGAAATATCCACAAGCGACGGCTATCGCGACAATGCCGCCCATACCAATGCCGCCATAATAGACTTCCTGTCCGACCCCTCACATGCGGCAGGGCCTACGGGCATTGTCCTTCTGGACTATGTGGGTGTTAATACAAGTAACGGCTATAATACAAGAGGGCAAGAGGTGGTGGATGTACTCATTGCCAACAACTTCCGCTACCTGAAGGATATGTACCAGGTAGAGGAAAGCAATGCAACATATCGCAATCCCCTTGATATGACTGCCCGCATCGTAAATTCCTGCTTCAACAGCAATATCCTTACAGGGTGGGAAGGCAATGCGTTCGGGGCTGTCAACCCCAAGGAAAATGCAGAACACTTCAACTGCAACTTCGACACCCATCAAACCATTACCGGCCTCCCCAACGGAGTCTATGCCGTCAGCGCCAAAGCTTTTTACCGCTGCGGTTTGGCAGAAGAATCCAATGCCCACTATCGTATAAAAGACCCTGTATTACGCAATGCCCGCATCTATGCAGTGGCTGGAAATGACACGCTCTCCTTCCCCCTCGTCTCGCCTTTTTCCAAAAGCGTAACCAAAGCAAAAGGTGTAGGACGTGAAGTTTCTGTTAAGAATGGCAGCCAGACATACTACATACCAGACGATATGATTTCTGCCGAGTATTATATGCACACCCTCAGTGCTTACGACAATACGGTGTTTGTCGGCGTTGACAACCACACGCTTACCTTTGGCGTGCAGAAAAGGCAGATGATAGACTTGGATTGGTGTATGTTTGATGATTTTACCCTGACATACTATGGCAACCAGTCCCAAGCCTACAGGCTATGGCTTACTGAAATGAGGAAAAGGAAAGTAAGTTATTCCGGCGTAACCGTCAGCAAGCCATACAGCGAGGCATATAATAAAGCATACACTGCCACAGCCAGCAATAAATCAGAGGCCGTTGCTGCCATGAAAGCCATTGACAAAGCATCCGAAGAAATAGCCATCAATGCAAGTCTGTGGGCAGAATACAAACAGGCTGCCCAAGAGGCGGAAGACATAGTCAAGAGCGATGAATACAGTGAAGAAGCAAAGGATTTCCTGAACTCTTACTGCCTGAATGCCTATAGGAATAACCTGAATAGACTGACACTCACCAACGAGCAACTGCCCGATGTCATTAACGATTTGCGTTCCTACATTGGCATGCTGCGTAACGGAGAATGGATAGGTTTTACCCATGTGACAGAGACAGAAGCAAGGACGGTTACCTCTCCTGCTTTCTTTACCATAGACGGGAAACCCCTCGGGAATACACAGCGTCGCGGCCTCTATATCATGAGAACCTCTGACGGCACTGTTCGCAAGGTTCTTCGATAGAGACAAGAATGCCCAGCGTGTTATAGACGTAAGCCAAAGAAGGCTCGGGCACGCCATTTGTTCTGATTGATGATTACTGCATCATTGTCGAAGACGGAATTGTTCATCACCAAAGTGGCACCTGCAAAGTAACGCTTTGAGAAATTATATACAATGGCTGCACGCTCGTTGAAAATCATGTGGAAACGCATGTGCTTTACTTCCCGTTCTTCGTCGTTGACGGTTAGCTTATTCCTGTTATAGACAACAAAGGTGGGCAATACAGAAAGATGGAAAAGCCATTTTTTGCGGACCACCAGATTATAGCCGTAACCGCCGCCGATGCCTAAATGGCCAAACTTTATGCTGACATCCGGTGCATCAGGTTTCCTAATCTTCAGTTCATCGCTTGTTTTGATGCTGCCGCCCTGATAGCTGATACCAGCCAGCCAGGAGCCGGCCGAACGGCGCTGGATATAGTTCTGGTTAAAGGCGGCAGGGAAGGAGAACTTGCGGTGGTTGAAAGCATAGTAGCCTGCCACGTTGACTATCTTCATGGTGACATCGCCTGATTCCATTTGATGTATTCCGTCATCGCGCCTGATTTCGCCGGAGAGGGTTTCTGAACGCTGATAACTGAAATCAAGACTGATGCGGCTGCTGAAATAATTCAGGTTGAGCTCATAGTCCTTGTAGATTCCCTTCATCTTGGCAGGATTAAGGGAAAAGGCTGCAGAGAGGCCTCGGTATGAGGCACCCAGACTGATGGTGGTCTTATGTGTTGTGCCGAGGTCTGCCTTGGAGGTGATGCCGTTTATTGTTCCTTTGGTATGGAAGGTGTTTCCCGTTTGGTTAAAGCGGAACTTCAGCGTCCATCTACCATCGGGTCTTACCACATAGTTTGTGTCATAAGGAATCTTGTAGTATCGGGCAGAGAGCATACTGTCCAGTCGGACAAACTTTTCTCGCATTGTCCGTTTCTGTGCCGTGACCATAACGGGGAAGGCCAGCAGAATGCCGAAGAAAACCCAAACCCTGGCGCATACGCTGATTCTGTATCTCATGCTCATAACACATTCCTTTTTTCAAATCTGCCCGCAAAGATAATAAAATTATTCCTTATCCTGTATATTTTAATTACCTTTTCAGTGTGGAAAGAACTTTCTTGGCGAGTAGTTCATCAAAAACATTAGTTCGTGAACCTTGCTTTAACCTTGAACTAACCTTGAAGTAACCTTGAGGTACTCTTTTGGTTCATCATCCTCATATCATGTCTCTACTTCCTCATTTCGTTAGTCGTAAGAGGAAAAACTGATTGCACATCTCTAGTTCATCTCTAGTTCCTCTCTAGTTCAAGAAACTAGAGAGGAACTAGAGGAAAACTAGGGAGAAAGTGGAGAAAAATAAGAGGAAACATAGCGGTACGACGGAGCAGGAATAGAGCATTAACAGGCCGGAATCATTCATAACTGAACTTTCGGAAGTAAAAGAGGAAGTAAAAATGGAAGTTAATTCGCTATTTAACTCTCCATTTAACTTCATTCTATAACTTCCAAAACTTAAATATTGTAAACTTTATCTTGCACTATAAACGCAAAAATTCGCTTTTCCTTTCAAATTTTTGGTAAGTATCATACATAATTGTATATTTGCAACGTGAAGCCTCTTGCTAAAGTCTAAAGCCTAATGCCTAAAGTCTATATTAAGGAGGCGAATGGCAGGGAAATAAACGAAGCGTTAAACAAATGAACCAGATAATTACAAATTCATTAGAAAAGATTACTTCACTGTGTAAACATCACCGTGTGCAGAGTCTTTATGTATTTGGCTCGGTACTGACTCCTCGTTTTACTTCTGATAGCGACATAGATTTTCTTGTACATTTCAACACTTCTGAAATAACAGATTATTTGACTAATTATTTTAGCCTTAAACATTCGTTAGAGTCGGAACTTGGTCGGTCTGTTGATTTGGTAGAAGACAAGTCTATTAGAAATCCTATTTTCCGCCACAATGTTGACAAAACAAAAGTGCCACTTTATGGATGAGATATTACAAAAATACCTGTATGACGTTCTTGGTGCAGTAACAGAAACTCTATCCTATTTTGACAATAGCTCCAAGCATTTCAACGAGTTCGCTTCTAATCTTATGCTTAGAAGGGCCGTAGAGCGTAATATAGAAATCATGGGTGAAGCCATGAATAGGATTCTTAGGATTTGTCCGGACATCAGGATTTCCAATGCTCGTAAGATTGTTGACACAAGGAATTATATTATTCATGCCTATGACAGTCTGTCTTCTGATATTCTTTGGAGTATTATTATAAACCATCTTCCACTTCTTAAAACAGAAATAGAGGAACTTCTTCATGTTCCCACCTGATTTCCCTCATGTGCTATGGGATATGAGATATTTCTGACAAAACACTTAACTGTTTTTGGACCCAATTTTGAGCTGCAAAATGCGAGCTAAACTTTGCATTTTGTCCATACAAATTCTGTTTTTCTTTCAAATTTTTGGTAAGTATCGTACATAATTGTATATTTGTGCCGACTAAGCCAGCCTAAAAAGGCGGGCAAGGTCAAAATCTTATTGGAACAGAGACCACCAAGCCGTTTGTAGGGCCGGTCTCGAAAAGGCGTTTACGGACGTTATCATTCTGTGACCTCAAATCTCGCAAGTTTGAAACTGTGCACAGAGATAATGCAACGATAAGCGTCTGCGTGGGCAGATTATATCCCTGCTATACCTTATCAAATAGGTAAGGTTTGCGAGTAAATATAATCGCTTGGCGTGGGCTGGCTGCGTTGCTTATCCTTGCACAGGGGCAATGCGAGAGCCTGAGGTCAGGGATGGGCAGAAGTAGTAACTCCCATGCCTTTTTTGTTTCCAGAAAACTTAATATTGCAAGAGGGAACTTGCATAAAAAGGTTATAGTCATGAAAACAAAGAAAATTAGACTTCCTCGTCTTTTATTAATGTTTGTCTTTAGCGTGTTAAGTACAACAATCAAGGCCCAGCAGGTGTTCCCGATACGGCAACTCTTAAACAGCTATGTTGAGGCCAAAATGAGGCAAGACGATACGACTGCATCGTTAACCCGCCTTAACATGGTGTTCAAGCAAATGGACCTAAAGCAGCAGCAAGCTTTTCGTGATAGTATTTACAGCAATTTTCTTGTCACACAATCCTGCGAGAAAAAGGAAGAGTGCATCGCATACATTGAGCTTTACAAATTCTTTTCCTCTCCAGAGGATTCCCGCCTACCGAAACTCTACTTTGAGCATGGCGAGATTGCAGCAACGGTATTGGGCGATTCCATTCTCCTCAAAGAATGCATCAATGATTTACTCATTTGCGATATGAACAAATACCCAGAGGTTTCTGACTATCTGGACAGGCTAAACACATACCTCACAGATTTCAGGAACTTTGTGCCTATGCGTAAAACCATTGATGGAGTATGGATAGCAGCGGGTACTCGTGATACTTTTGAGTATTTTAATTATCCGTCAATGATATTAGAAATATTACAACAGGGAGATGTAATTCATTTAATATTAAAAGGCAGTAAAGTTATTTATTTGTATTTGATGTATAGCGATTATTTTAAAATTAATAAAGATATTAATGACGCTGTGATCCCACAAGATATCGTAGATCTTGGTGGAGACCGTTTGTATATGTGTTGGAGTAATGAGAAACTAAAAAAGGTAAATCAAGTAACCACAGGTGTTATATCAACCGGAGTTGGAGAAATGGTGGGAACAATGAGGTCTAGTATTATGGCCGGAGCAGGCAGCTCTTTTGGTGGACAATTGGCAGGAAACATAGGGGGAGGTATGCTAAGTTTTGGAGCAGACCTTCTTCTTGATGCTATTTTCTCTCCTAAAAAGGAGATTTACATTTTGGAGTGTGAATTAGAAAAAATAAACGACTATGAACTTCTTGCTCAAATACGTTTCCAAGAAATCACGGTTAAACCAGATGGAACCATCAATACGAAAGAAGAGAAAAAAGACTTTTCGCTGTTTAAAAATGTCTCTGATAGTGAAATACCCTTTTTGAGGAAAATCTCTCAACTAAGTAGCAAAAAAAATCTGGAATATAACAAACTTTCTATGACTAAATTAGTTTCTCAAAACGAAGAACAAATGTTGAGGGCGGGATTAAGCATTCCGAACACAGAAATACACCAGCGCTATAAGAACACAATTGTTGTACTCGGTATCGAGGGAGAACCCCAAAATGATGGAATATGTATCACTAAAATTATGAAAAAGACGTATGCCGATTTCTCTGACCTCAAAAAAGGTGACATAATTCTCGGCATTGATGGTTTTGAGATGAAAACAATGGATGATATTAATGAGTATGTTCAATCTCTGCCCCCATTCAGCACCGTAACTATCAAACTTAAACGAGGTAAGAATATTATGGAAACAAAGGTCGAAACCTCACGTGTAATAATAGACAATATGTAACAACAAAAAAAATATCAGATATGAAACGAATTATTATCTTTGCATGTCTTATAGCATGCGTAAACTTAAACAGCTATTCGCAAGGAATATCAGGATTACAATCAAAACTTGAAAAAGCAGCGCTCAAAGCAAGAGCTGAATATCGTGCACAAAAAGCAAACGAAGAAAGAATAAAGGCGGAAGAAGCGGCTAAAACGAATAAACGTATACAGTCAATAGAGAGCGGGAATCAGTATCTTCAACAAAATTTCCATGCCAGTGACTATAAAAAAGGACCCTCATCACGTACTCAGCGGGAGCAAAATGCAGGACGAGAAATGTCAAACTATAGCTCTCGTAATGGCTCAAGACTTATTACAAAAGGCCAGAGCGCATCTAACTCAAAAACTGGAAACGGGAAACCCAATTCTGGTGTTCGTAGTTGGCCTATTGCAGAACATCCTTGGGACTATAGCCACCATGAGGGAGGACATAATGCGGATGCGGTGAAAAAAATGTTTAATACGCCACTCCTCACCAAACAATCCCATGAAACCAATAAATTCAAAAAGCCAGGAAGGGTGATGTATCCACAAAACAATCAGCCCAATACGCAGAGTCTCCACATAGCAAGTGCTGAAGTTAAAGCAAAATATGGAGAAAATAATCCACAAGTGAAAAATGTATCATCCAATGAAGAGCAGCGAAAAGAGCTGCCCGCAAAAGTAGCGACTCTTCCCCAATATAATTCTGATACACAGCCGTCCGTGCAACAACCCCAACAACAAACAGGGACAACAGCATCAGCACAAGTATCACAAGTAAATATACAACAACAATATGCACAACCACAGATAATACCCCCAGCAACCCCTGAAACGGGAACAGTGCCTCAGCTCTATGACTCTAATGCACCCAATCCAGATTTCATAACTCGAGAAATTGGTGATCCTCCAATTATTACGACAGAGCCTAAGACAATTCGGCATCCGGAAAGTAGTCTATCTATTAGAATTAGCCTTGGAGACTGCCCTGGCTTTACCGTTGGCGGTACAGAAGTAAAAAACAAATCGCTGAGTAAGGGGCTGGAAATGAATAGTAATGCCAAACATGATATAAAACTAAAAAAAAATGATCCTGTTTCTGAACATGTAGTTGAAAAGCGGAAACTGTGGAATAATTCATTTGTAAAATACGGTGAAGATGCATTACAAAGAATGCAAAATAAAAAATAATTATAATGTGAAATGAAACCAAATAATATCTTAAACATTACACTTACACTCTTATTGAGTTTTAGCCAAACGGTATGGGCGCAAGAGACTGCCAATGATACAACAGATGTCTTAAACTTGGAATGGCTCGTTTCTGATGCCGAGTCACTACCAATAGATGAAGGGAACTTCATTGCCTTGCCAGAATCAGGCCTTTTTATTGAAGATGGTAATACTTTCTATGCTTTAGATTCTATACGCTGTCCGGATATAGTGAAATTCCGGATGAAGGCAAAACTTGAATTCGAATATTCCGTCATTTCTGAAGGTGATCTTCTGGTAAAAAGTCATGAACTTGTTGTACGTATTCATCAGGATGAGACAACCATTGTAGCAGAACTGGATACGGAGACATTCTTTCTCCATGCTGGAACAGGTAGCAAATACCACCTCGAAGTGTTAGAAGAAGACAATACGTGGGGGTGGTACACATGTGACTGGGAAACGGGTGAAATGACTTGTGTTATCCGCACGCCTTATCCTATTAGTCATATTCTCGACAACGGGAATCTTGTTCTCTGCGCCATCGGCAATCAGCTTTATACTGTAGATGAAGAAACGCTCCAATCAATAGCAGAACTACCAGATGAAATATTAGACTGTATAAGTACGAGTCGTGGGCTATTCATGTGTACGACACAAATGCTATATTTCTATGATGGAAATGCTGCTCCCGCTCCAATTCTTCAAGGTGATTTCCACAGCCTGTACTGTGATGGCGAGGTGTTTTATATTGTCCTTCAAGACGGAAGAATACTTAAAACTAATCTGTAGAATGAATCTTATACGTTAAAAGTTGAAAAGTGATAACTCATATGCCCGTAATAACAAAGGGTAGGAGTATGAATAAGGGGGATGTGCCTGTTTTGACACACCCTCTCGCAATATCCAGCCAATAATTCAAAATCCAACAAATGTGGAATTCTATTCCAGTTTGCCGGTGACACGGAGATACTCTGTCTCGTAAATCTTAAGTTGGGTCTGTGCTTCGATTAGGTTGCTGCGAGCTTGCTGCCATTGGCTTTGAGCATCCAGAAGGTCGGTCATGGTACACAGTTGGTTGTCAAACTTCTGGCGCATCACGCGCAGGTTCTCGTCGGCCTGTTTCCTGCCTATCGTAGCGGTCTCCACCATAAGTTGGCTATCGGTGACATTCTGAACAGCCTTGCGCACTTCAACACGCATGCCGCGTTCGTTCTGCTGTAATTGCAATTTGGCATCGTTGAGGTCAAGTTTAGCTTTCTTTACTTTCTTCAGTTCGGCACCCCAGTGGAAGATGGGCAAGCTGACAGAAAGCAGAGCCATGGGATTATGACCGCTAAAATTATGGCTAAAGTCCGTTGAATTGCTACCGGGTAGGGTTAGGTCACCCTTTAATTTTAAATTGTTATAGTGTGAATACCGACCAACAAGTGCAACGGTGGGCAGATAGTTGGAACGTGACTTCTTTACCAGCACTTCGCTGGCCTTTACTTGCTGCTGAAGCAAAAGCAGGTCAGGACGGGTAGAGAAGTCTTCAGAGAGTTGTGATGCAGGTGCAACAGACAGAACGGTGTCTGTAGGAATGATGGTCTGTTCTAAATCTGTGCCAATCACGTTTGCCAACGCCAATCCGCAGAGTTGTTCGCCATTACGGGCTTTCTGTAGCTGATAGCTGACTTCATTCTGTTTGGTAGCAATACGCAGTAAGTCGTTCTCAGTAGCCATCTGAACATCGGTAGCCAGTTTCACTTGGTCATAGAGTTCCTGCATCTGGAGGGCGTAGGCTTCCAGCATTTGCACTTTAGAATGCACGGCTATGAGCATATAGTAGGCATTATCAACATCAGCAATAACCTGCATGCGCGTCTTGCGCTGTTGTTCCAGGCTGACGGTTTCGCCGATACTTGCCAAGCGGTTGGCGGATGTTATCTGTCCTCCGGCATAGAGTGGCAGTGTAACGGTGATGCCTGCCAGATAAGTACCGTGTGTCTGTAACGACAATCCTAAAATGTCCTGATCTAACAAGTCTATATTCTTCATGTGGACCAGCATAAAAGAACCGTCTATCTTTGGCAGATACTGGGCAAAGGCTATCTGTCGGTCAAGTTTCGCCTTGATTACCGCATTGTCGGCTGTTTTTATTTTCTCGTTTTGTTCAAGGGCCATACGGCGGCAGTCCTGTAAGGAGAGGGGAAGACCCTCCCCTGAAGTTACTTGGCTAAACGCAGGGAAACACCATGCTAATAGTATTAATGATATTATATTGTTCTTCATCTTTTCTTCATTTTTTTAAATGGAATTATCTGTCAATTCCCCTCCACACAAAGGAGGGGTGAAGGTTTTCCGGTTTCTCTATGCTTTTGTTTTCTTTACATTGAAGATGGCTGAATAGAGGATAGGCAGGAACACCAGAATGATGAGTGTTCCCATAGCCAGACCAGACATGATGCAGACAGCCATAGAACCGTACATCGGGTCGCTAATAAGCGGAGCCATACCCAGGATGGTGGTCAGCGAAGCCATGATGACAGGGCTTGTGCGGCTGACGGTGGCACTCACGACGGCCTCGTAGGCAGGGAGCTTTTCCTCGTTGCGCAGGCGGTTGATTTCATCGACAAGCACGATGCCGTTCTTAATCATCATGCCGATGAGACCCATTGCACCGAGAATGGCGATGAAGGTGAACGGCATACCTAAGAGCAGCAGCGCTGGTACGATGCCGACAAGGATAAAGGGCAGACAGAACACAATGGTCAGCACCTGCTTCCAGCTATTGAACAACAAGAGCATGATGACCAGAATGAACACGAAGGCGATGGGGAAGAGACCCAAAATGGAGCTGGCGGCTTCGCCAGAACTGCCTCCTTCTCCCTGCCAGGACATCGAATAGCCCTGTGGCAGCTTGATGGCTTCGATAGCCTCGCGGATGTCGGCCTCTACTTTCTTGGGCGTCGCATCTTCGAGGTCGGGATTCGGGTCACATTCAGCCTGGATAGTGCGCTGTCCGTTGCGGCGGAAGATATAGTCCTCCTCCCATTCCAAGTGAATGTTGCTGTTTACAGTGCTTAGCGGGATGCTGTTGGTCAGTCGGCCTTCTATGTCTTCGACACTCGTGGTGCCCATCATCAAGCCCTTGACATCTTCTGGGGTGATGTGCAGATTCAGTGTACTCCAGACGGGTATGGTTGTGACGTTCTTGATTTTAGAACCATCCTCATTACGTACCTGCATCTGGACAATGATTTTCTTGTCCTGATCGCTGATAACACCTACGGGCAGCCCGTCTGTGGCAGCGAGCAAAGCGCTGGCAACGTCCTCTCGGTTCAATCCGCTACGCAGCGCATCAGTCTGCACATAGTTGGTCACGAGGGCTTTGCCCTTGTTCTGCCAGTTGTTCTGTACAGAGTAGGTATCTGCGTACTTCGAGGCTCGCATAATGGCCTCAGCCTGATGCACCAGGTCGCGCAGAACCTCGGGGTCAGGTCCCTGAAATTCCACTTCCACCGTGTGGGTAGTGCTGATGCTGAAATTATAATTGCGGAATCGGATATAGGCATCGGGATAGGCGGCACGTAGCTGTGGGCGGATTTCCTTGATGACGGATTTCATGGTCTTGAAATCCTTACAGTCAACGATAAGCTCTCCGTCATTGCTGCTACCGCTATTCATCGGGCGCACAAGGCTGTAACGTACAGGCGATGAGCCCATGGAGGCAGCCACACGGTCAATTCTGGGATTCTTCAGCAGCGTATCGGTGATGGACAGCAGGTCTTCACGAACACGGTCGGGGCTTGCCTGATTGGGCAGGTGGTACTCCACCACAAACTGACCGTAGTCAAAGTCAGGGAAGAATACTTGCTTCACTTTTGTGAAACCGAATGCGCAGACAATCAACAGTACTACCATAACGGCAATTGTGGTATATCGGAAATCAATGAGCGTGCCTATCAGTTTGCGAATGACACCTTGTAGTTTCGTTTCTTTCACCTCGCCGTCACCAGTCTTCTCTTTTGAGCGCAAAGGCATCCATGCTACCACGCAGGACGGCACTTGCACCATCGCCATCACCCATGAGGCTAAGAGTGAGATGCAGAGTACCAGAAACAGGTCGCGGCAGTATTCGCCTGCTGTACTCTTGGAGATATATGTGGGGAAGAAGGTAAGCACGGCAATTACTGTTGCACCCAGCATAGGCAGCGCTGTGTTATTGACAATATTATATAGGTATGACTTGGGGCCTAAACCTCGTTTCCTATCTACCAATATACCGTCCATCACCACGATAGCATTATCCACCAGCATACCCATTGCCACGATGAATGCACCAAGTGAGATACGCTGCAAGGTGCTGTTGGCCAGAAGCAGGATTGGGAACGTTACGAAGATGGCCAGCACCAGACTGGTTCCAATAATCATGCCGCCACGGAAGCCATAGCTGAACATCAGTACAACAATTACGATGAGCACGGATTCCAGCAGGTTGATGAGGAAACCGTTAACGGCGTTGGTTACTTGGTCGGCCTGGAAGAATATCTTGTCAGTCTCGAATCCCACGGGTACGCGTTCCATTACCCCGGCCAGTTTCTTGTCAATCGCCTTACCCACATCGGGCACAATGGCATCGTCATTCAACGTGATACAGATGCCAAGGGCAGATTTGCCGTTGACAAAGAAGCCGCCTGTCTGCGGTTCCTTGTAGGTGCGCTCCACTTTAGCAATGTCACCAATGCGAATCTGCTTGTCAGTTGTGGTGCTGATGAACATGTCTGCGATGTCCTGTTCATCTTCCAGTTCGTTGTTTACGCGAATCTGCAGACGGTCGTCCCCATTCTCATAATTACCGGCATTTACTGTCTTGCCAGCGTTTTTGAGACCCAGCATGATTTGCGTAGGGAGAATGCCCGTACGTGCCAGCTTCTCCTTGTCGATAATGATGTTGATGACTTCTGAACGTGTGCCGATGATGTTGATGCGCTTCACACCCTTCACCGTAAGAAGCTCACGGCGTACCAGTTTGGCATACTTCTCCATTTCGGAATAACTATAGCCGTCTCCCATGAAGGCATAGAAAAGACCATAGACATCCAACATGTCATCCACTACGATGGGTGCATAGCAGTCTGAGGGCAACTTGGACTTTACATCGTTGGCTTTGCGGCGCAACTGGTCGAAATGCTGCTCCATCTCGGACATCTTCACCTTGTCCTGGAATTTAACGCCGATGATGGCCATATTAGGTCGGCAGTCGGTATTCAGTTCCTTGACGTCGGCCAGTGTTCGCAGTTCGTCCTCCATTACCTGCACCGCCTCCAGTTCCACTTCGTGAGCTGTGGCACCAGGATAAATCAATACCACCGAGGCCTGCTTTACGGCAACAGCGGGGTCTTCCAGCTTGGGCATTTTAACATAATTGAATATGCCCATGAAGAGAATGCCCACAACAAAGCTCCAAAATATTATAGGTCGTTTGACAAAGAATTCTGTCAGTGCTCTTGCATTCATATTAAAATCTTCAATTATAATATTATGAATTATGAATTACAACAGGTCTCCTACGTTAGTGTTGCGCTGTGTTACAATCTTCACCTTGTCACCGTCATGCAGAGCTTTCACACCGGCTTTTACCACTTGGTCAGTAGCCGAGATACCACTCTCTACTACAGCCATACCTTCAGAATCCACCTTGTTGGCTGTGATGGCATGACGCTTCACGATATTGCCTTGTTCAACTACCCAGACGTAGGTCTTGCCACCGTCCTCAAAGATAGCATGGGCAGGAATAGACAGACCACTGACAGTCATGTCTCCCCCCATCTCTATGTAAACATCAACGTTCACACCAGGGCTCAACTGTCCGTCGATGGCATATTTCACGGTAAACAACTGGTTGGCATCTGCTTTGGCCAATACGCTCTTTTTGTGAAGATTATAGCGCTCACCGGCAGCTATGCAGTAGGCCTCGGTGGTGTTACTCAAAAAACGATACACATCATCAGGGATATTCACTTCCACCTCCATGCTGTGTATATCCACAATGTCCATTACAGGCATTCCTGCACTAACCATCTCTGAAGGTTCAAAGTTCACTTTCTGAACTGTACCATCCACGGGAGCTGTCAGTTGGGTGTAACTTAGCTGGTTCTTGGCGTTCTGTAGCTTGATGCGCAACTGTTCCAGTCCGCTTGTTGCCTTCTCAAAGTCATTGCCCGAAAGGCTTTTGGCTTCATACAACTTGCGCAGTCGTTCCACTTCGTTCGTCAACTGGTCATATTGTATCTTTGCAGCATCCACCTGCAACTGATAGTCCTTGGTGTCGAGTGTAGCAACCAATTGTCCTCGTCTGACACGTGTGCCTTCCTTCACCAATATACGCATAATCTGACCAGGAGTGCGGAAACTCAGGCTTACCGTGCTATTCTCTTTTACTACGCCTGAAAAATTCTTCACAGTTGTCTCCTGGCGGTTTAGCGGTAGCACCGTCATTACGTTACGTACTTTCGCCTCATCGTTTTTCTTTTCGCTACTGCCACAAGCAATCAGCAGAAATGCTGCTGCTGACATCAATGCCATTTTTTTAATTACCTTCATAATATTTTTTGTTACATTTCATAATTCTTAAGATTTATATTCAGGGTTTGGGAAGAAACGTTTCCAATAAAACGCTATTATCTCCCTGTACCTGAAAAATACGCCAAAAGCGTGCGTTTTTACAGCTTATGAGCGATATTCCCGGCAAAAATATAAATATGTGAGTATTCTGCCAAATTTGAGTCGGTGTAAACAAATGAATTTGAGAAAAACTGAACGAGGATAATAAAATAACGCGTCTATTTTTTGCTGATTGCCCTTCTGACATTAGTTGTTGAGGTATGATGCTGCCACAGACGGAAAGGTGGTATGTATTTCAGGAACAGACTTTGACATAGAATGCGATTCTGCAAAGAATGGTTGCGATGAACGTCTGGGCAACAACAGCTACAGATAGACAAGACTGGAACCCCGGGATAATATTTTAATACAAATAGATGTTCATTTGTTACCAAATGAGTATAAATATCCTATAAATTGTTGCATAAAAGCAAGTTTTTGATTAATTTTGCCCCCTCATTTAAATAGGGTAAAGAGAAAAGATATGAAACATCAACTGAGGAGTGCTGTTTGTACCGAAGGACGCCGTATGGCTGGTGCCCGTGCTTTGTGGGTGGCAAACGGCATGAAGCGTGAGCAATTTGGCAAACCCATTATAGCCATTGTTAATTCATTTACACAGTTTGTACCCGGTCACACTCATCTGCATGAGATTGGCCAAATTGTGAAGTCCGAGATAGAGGCTTTGGGCTGCTATGCTGCAGAGTTTAATACCATTGCCGTGGACGACGGTATTGCCATGGGGCATGATGGTATGCTGTACTCTTTGCCTTCGCGCGACATTATTGCAGACTCTGTTGAGTACATGGTGAATGCACACAAGGCAGATGCTATGGTGTGCATCAGTAACTGCGATAAGGTGACGCCTGGTATGCTGATGGCTGCCATGCGACTGAATATCCCTGCAGTCTTTGTCAGTGGTGGTCCTATGGAGTCCCACAAGATAAACGGTGAGAATGCAGACCTTATTACAGCTATGGTAAAAGGTGGAGACCCCACTGTGAGTGACGAGGAACTGGAAGTGGTTGAACACAGTGCCTGCCCTGGATGTGGTGCATGCTCTGGTATGTTCACGGCTAATTCTATGAATTCGCTGACAGAAGCCTTGGGCTTCTCGCTGCCTGGTAACGGAAGTATCCTTGCTACGCATGTCAATCGCGTGCAGCTCTTCCGCGATGCAGCCAAGCTGATTGTGAAGAACGCCTTTGCCTACTATGAAGACGGTGACGAGAGCGTTCTGCCCCGTTCTATTGCTACCCGTCAGGCTTTCCTGAATGCGATGACGCTGGATATAGCTATGGGTGCTTCCACCAATACGGTGCTTCACCTGTTAGCTGTTGCCCAGGAGGGTGGTGTAGATTTTAAGATGAGCGACATTGATGTGCTCTCACGTAAGGTGCCCTTCCTCTGCAAGTTGGCTCCCAACTGGCAGAAGTATTCTATCCAGGAGGAGAATCGGGCAGGCGGAATTTTAGGCATCTTAGGTGAGTTGGCTAAGGGTAATTTGCTTGACCTTACTTGCAAGCGTGTGAATGGTGCTACTTTAGGCGAGGATATCAAGAAGTATTCTATCACAGGTGATACCATTGACCCTGAGGCTGATCGCATCTATCACAGTGCTCCCGGTGGTAAGTTTTCTACTAAGATGGGCTCGCAGAATACACGTTGGGAAAGTCTGGATACCGATCGTGTGAACGGATGTATCCGTGACATAGAACATGCTTACACAAAGGATGGCGGTATGGCTGTTCTGTTCGGAAATATTGCTCAGGACGGTTGTGTCGTAAAGACAGCTGGCGTGGCTCCTGAATTATGGCACTTTGAGGGTCCTGCCGTTTGCTTCGACTCTCAGGAGGATGCCTGTGAGGGAATCCTGGGTGGAAAGGTGAAGAAGGGTGACTGCGTGGTGATTACACACGAGGGTCCAAAGGGCGGTCCTGGTATGCAGGAGATGCTTTACCCAACATCGTATATCAAAAGTATGCACATGGGTAAGGAGTGTGCCCTGATTACGGACGGTCGTTTCTCTGGCGGCACCAGCGGCTTGAGCATTGGTCATATCTCGCCCGAGGCTGCCAGTGGCGGTAACATAGGAAAGATTAAGGATGGAGACATCATAGTTATAGACATTCCCAGTCGTTCTATCAATGTGAAGCTTACCGATGAGGAGCTTGCTGCCCGTCCACAGCAACCGCTGAAGCGTAAAAGAGTCGTATCAAAAGCTTTAAGGGCATATGCCCAGTCGGTGGCAAGTGCTGACAAGGGTGGTGTAAGAATAATCGACTAAAAGATGAAAAAAACAGATAAATCAAAATCTTCCCATCGGGGAGATCAAGAAGGGATTCTCATATCTGGTGCAGAGGCTATGATGCGTAGCCTGGAGAATCAGGGAGTGGATGTACTCTTCGGTTATCCTGGTGGAGCCATCATGCCAACGTATGATGCACTTTACGATCACAAGGACAAGTTACATCACATACTGGTACGTCATGAACAGGCTGCTGTTCATGCCGCTCAGGGCTATGCCCGTGTAAGTGGGAAAGTAGGATGTGCCATTGTTACCAGCGGCCCTGGGGCTATGAACACTATTACGGGTGTGGCTGATGCCTTGATGGACTCTACACCTTTAGTCGTTATCTGCGGACAGGTGGGTGCTGCCATGCTGGGAACAGATGCTTTCCAGGAAGTGGATGTGGTGGGTGTTACACAGCCTATCACCAAGTGGAACTATCAAATTCGCCGTGCAGAGGATATTGCGTGGGCTGTAGCCCGTGCTTTCTTTATTGCCAGCAGCGGAAGACCCGGTCCTGTGGTGCTGGATTTTACTAAGAATGCACAGACGGCCATGATAGAATATCAGCCTCAGACCATCGATTTCATCCGTAGCTATAACCCTAATCCTCAACCCGCAGAAGGCGCTATTGAGAAGGCCGCTCAGATGATTAATGATAGCGTGAAGCCATTTATGCTGGTGGGGCAGGGCGTGGAATTGGCTGGTGCCAACAAGGAACTGCTGACACTATGTGAGAAAGCACAGATTCCCTTCGGGACGACTTTCCTGGGACTTTCCGCAGCACCTTCAGACCATCCGCTAAATATGGGACGTTTGGGTATGCATGGCAACTTGGCACCCAATGTGATGACCAACCAGTGTGACTTGCTCATTGCCGTTGGTATGCGCTTTGACGACCGTGTGACGGGTAATCTGAAGAACTATGCCAAGCAGGCTAAGATTATCCACTTGGAGATAGACCCCAGCGAGGTGGACAAGAACGTTAAGGTGGACTTGGCTGTCTTGGGTAACTGCAAACAGACATTGCCTGCTATCACAAAGTTAGTGGATAAGGCAAAGCACCAGTCTTGGATTGACGGTTTTAAGCCATACGACGAGAAAGAGTATAATAAGGTAATAGAACCTGCATTGAATCCTACGGAAGGACCTCTGTTGATGGGTGAGGTAGTTCGCAAGGTGAGCGATGCTGCCAACAGCGAGGCAATCATGGTAACGGATGTGGGACAGAACCAGATGTTCGGCTGTCGTTACTTCAGGTTTACAAAGCCCCGCTCTGTAGTCACAAGTGGTGGATGTGGAACTATGGGCTTTGGTATTCCTGCTGCCATAGGTGCTACCTTTGGCGCTCCTGACAGAACTGTGTGTATGTTCTGTGGTGACGGTGGATTCCAGATGACCATTCAGGAATTGGGAACCATTATGGAGCAACGATGTCCCGTTAAGATGATTCTGCTGAATAATAATTATCTGGGTAACGTTCGCCAGTGGCAGTATATGTTCTTTAACAAGCGTTACTCCTTTACTCCTATGTTGAATCCTGATTACGAGAAGATTGCTGCTGGCTATGGCATTCCTTGTAAGACTGTTATTGACAGAAAGGATTTGGATGCTGCCATTCAGGAGATGCTGAAGACGGATGGTCCGTATATCTTGCAGTGTGCAGTGAAAGAGGAAGATAATGTTCTGCCAATGACACCTCCAGGAGGTAATGTTGATGAAATGCTGCTTGAGATTAATTCATAATTGTTAATTCATAATTCAAAATTAATTGTGAAATCAGAAAAAAAATACAAGGCGGCTGAGTGTGGCGACTGCAATACATGCGGAAAGTGTGACGAACAGAATGTGGCGGAATCATTTGATGCTGCTGTCAGGGCTGCTGCTTCTGTTGACCGTGATTCATACGAGAAGAATCTGGCTCGTCAGCGTCAGGCTACATTGGCAGATGATGTAAAGAGCGACGGACAGTACGAAACCTTCACCCGAAATGCTGTAGCACGCAGGTCAACCGCTGGTAAGGAGGGGTCTTTGCTGAATCATAAAGGACTTACCCTTTATACACTGATAATATATTCCGAGAACTATGCAGGTGTGCTGAATCAGATTACGGCAGTCTTTACACGCCGTCAGGTAAATATAGAATCATTGAATGTATGTTCATCCAGTACCCCTGGTGTGCATAAATACACCATTACCTGTTTCTGTAAGCAGGAAATGGCCGAAATGTTATGCAAGCAGATAGAGAAGAAAATTGATGTCCTGCAGGCCAACTGCTTCTTGGAGGATGAGATTTTCATTTTGGAGACTTCTTTGCTGAAACTTTCTACTCCCATTGTGTTGGCTAACCCCGAGATTTCTCGCATTGTACGTAGGTTCGATGCCCGTATAGTGGAGGTTAATCCCACTTACACTACTGTAGAGAAAACGGGTGTGACAAGTGATGTGCTGGAGCACTTTAAGTGCCTGGATGATCTTGGCTGTGTGCTTCAGTTTGTCCGTTCAGGACGTATTGCCATAACCAAGTCGTGCGTAGAACGTCTTGACCAGTATATTGCTAAGCGTGAGGAAGAAAGGGATAACGCATGAACGTGCTTGAGAAGTCAGACACTCATCCTTTCTATGTTGAGCCTTTCCATGTGGATTTCACGGGGCGCATTTTTATGGGCATCCTGGGAAATCATCTACTGAATGCTGCGGGCAACCACAGTCAGAAAAGAGGGTGGGGCATAGGAGCCCTCAACGAGAACCATTATACATGGGTACTGAGCCGACTGAGTATAGAGATGGAGGAACTGCCTCGCCAGTATGAGCATGTCCAGGTGAAAACGTGGGTAGAGAGTGTGATGAAGCTCTTTACCAATCGTAATTTTGCTATTTTAAGACCAGACGGAACGGCATACGGATATGCCCGTAGCGTTTGGGCGATGATAGATATGGATTCGCGCAAGCCTTGTGACCTTTTGAGCCTCTATGATGGCGACATACTGAACTATATAGTCTCGCCCGAGGAGAATATCTGTCCCATAGCCGGACACGGCAGGTTCCGCTTTAAGGATGCTCAGCTTGTACGCACCATAGATACGTATTACAGCGATGTGGACATAAACGGTCACATCAACAGCATCAAGTACATAGAGCATATCCTGGACTTATTCCCACGTGAGAAGTATGAAAAGCATTGCGTCCATCGCTTTGAGATAGCCTATAAGACAGAATCTTATATGGGCGACCGTCTGAATTTCTATATCCAACCGGTTGATGAGAACGAGACAGACGTTGAAGTTAAGAAAAATGAAAGCGAAGTGGTGTGTCAGGCAAAAATATGTTTCCGTTAGTGCATATTTCAATTATAATTTGTAACTTTGCACCCGAATTAGAAAATGATAATGATCCACTAAATAAACAATCAAACAATGGCAAAAATGAATTTTGGCGGTGTTATTGAAGAAGTAATGACCCGCGAAGAGTTTCCTTTGGAGAAAGCTCGTGAGATTTTGAAGGATGAGACCATCGCCGTTATCGGTTATGGTGTTCAGGGTCCTGGTCAGGCTTGTAACCTGCGTGACAATGGTTTCAACGTAATCGTTGGCCAGCGTCAGGGTAAGACTTTTGAGAAGGCCGTAGCTGACGGTTGGGTTCCCGGTGAGACTTTGTTCTCAATTGAAGAAGCTGCCACTAAGGGTACTATTGTAATGTGTCTGCTCTCTGATGCAGCTGTAATGAGTGTATGGCCTACACTGAAGAAGTGCCTGCAGCCCGGTAACGCTCTTTACTTCTCTCATGGCTTTGCTATCACATGGAACGACCGCACAGGTTGTGTTCCCCAGAAGGATATTGACGTTATCATGGTTGCTCCCAAGGGTTCTGGTACATCATTGCGTACGATGTTCCTTGAGGGTCGTGGTTTGAACTCTTCATACGCTGTATATCAGGATGCTACTGGTAAGGCTTTGGAGCGTACTTTGGCTCTGGGTATCGGTATCGGTTCTGGTTATCTGTTTGAGACAACCTTCCAGCGTGAGGCTACCAGTGACTTGACTGGCGAGCGTGGTTCATTGATGGGTGCTATTCAGGGTCTGCTCTTGGCTCAGTACGAGGTATTGCGTGAGAACGGTCATACTCCCTCTGAGGCTTTCAACGAGACCGTTGAGGAGCTGACTCAGTCTTTGATGCCTCTGTTTGCTCAGAAGGGTATGGACTGGATGTACGCTAACTGCTCTACAACAGCTCAGCGTGGTGCATTGGACTGGTTCCCCCGTTTCCATGATGCCATTAAGCCCGTCATGCAGCAGCTGTATGCTTCTGTCAAGTGTGGCAACGAAGCACAAATCAGCATCGACTCAAACTCTAAGCCCGACTACCGCGTAGGTTTGGAGAAGGAACTTGCATCACTCCACGACAGTGAGATGTGGCGCACAGCCGAGGTGGTTCGTAAACTTCGTCCAGAGAACAACTAACAACTTCTCTGGAAGATATAAATAAAGAAGAGGGGGCAACCAATAGGCTGCCCCCTCTTCTTGTATTATTAAAAACTCAAACTTACCAATTAATAGAAGATGTAACGCTTGTCCTGAACGTCAGCCTTCAAGTACAGTTCGTTTGTGAAAGCACTGAGTGCGCGCATACTCATCTGAGCAGCCTGCTGCTTCTCTTGCTTAACATCAAACTTGCCGTCAGCTTTGGTCTGATTGAGAATTTGATAAGCGTAAACAGCACCGTTACCCTTGATGCCAGCCTTAAAGTCACCTTTCTTGGCTGTACTTACAGAACCGCTCAGAACGGGCTCACTGTTACCAACTTTGGAAATAAAGGCATTGCTTGCAAAGTTAATGTGCTTAACTGTATCTGTAACAGCACCTTCCATCTTGGCTACGTCAGCAATGCTCTTGGCTGACTGCATTTTCTCCAGCAATTTGGCTGCCTTTTTGTCTTTCTGAACCTCACTGGTCAGGTAAGCCTTGACTTGTTCGTCATCCCATTCCATGTAGCCTTTCTTGTGGATACCTGTGAGCATAACAACAAGCAGATGGTCATTATCGCCGCACTCGTAGAGAGGAGATACGTCACCAACCTTGGTGTCCTCGTCGAAAATCCAGCGGAGTGTCTCGCGGGTACTGTGTACACCTGCTACGGTATGTTCGGTGCTACTCATGGTGCGGTTCAGAACCGTATATCCTGATTTTGTTGCATTGGCCTCTATGTCCTCAGTCTTTGGATTGCCAGCAAGGAAACTGCTGAAGTCTTTAAATGCTTTATTGTATGTATCCTTGCTGAAGTCAATTGCACGCTTGATAACAGCAACGTCATATTTGTTAATCATATTGCGTTTATCTGTAATCTGGGCAATGATTATACCTTGTCCCTCCAATACAATCTTGTTGTTTGAACCAACGCTTGCAGTAGAAAGAGTGTTGATGAACTTGCGGTTGTTCTCGTCCAATACCTGACCTTCGTACTGAGCACTTGTAATCCAAGTCTTCTCGGCAGGTTGGTTGTACTTCTTTGCAATGGAATCAAAGCTTTCGCCGGCAGCCAAAGCATTCATGATAGAATCAGCTGTCTTCTCGATAGATTCCATATCTTTGCCAGGAGCAGCAATCTGACGAACCTCGACAGAGTCTGGACGGCTTACCTTTTCAATAAGGCGAACAATGTTGATGGTATTGTCATGCTCGTGAACGAAAGGCCCAACCTGGGAGCCTGCGCTCATGGAATCCAATAGTTCTGCAATGTCATGGGGCAGTGTTTTGCTGCTGATAGGCAGAGCACTGTAAGAAATCTGGCTTGCAGCTTCGCGAACAGTCTTTGCAGGATCAGCACCTTCGCTTAAAGCCTGGGCATAGCCTTCCATCTCTTTCTGTAGGGCATCCTTGTCAGCCTGACTAGCTACAACAGCGATGTCAATGTATTTGATATCGCGGGTCTCCTGAGTGGTGCGGAAGAGTTCCTTCTTTTCGTTATACTTAGCTTTCAAGTCGGCATCCTCAACGGTGATGTCAGCATCCTTAATGCTGGTGTAAGGGAGGGCAGCCAAAAGAATTTCATTTTCATTGATTCGGCCCTCGTAGTTTGCTTTAGCTGCAATGCGGTTGCTGATGATGGTACCGGCAAGTAATGCTTGATATTTCTGAGCCAGTGTCTGCTGACGGATGGTTTTCTCGATAAACTTCCAATAGTTATACATCTGCATGTACTGCTCTTTAATATCATTTCCCATCTCAGTGCTGTTCATGACCTCGTCCTTCTGACTTAGGAACTGCTTGAGCTGGTTAACATCAAAAGCGTTCTGCTGGTTGCGGAAAGGTGTCTGTGCAAGCATGGGATTCTTTCCGGCATTAATGATGGTTTGTAGTTCTGCATCGGTAACGGTCAGGCCAAGTTTTGCGCATTCATGCTCAATAATCTGCTGGTTTACATAGGTCTGCCAAACCTGATCGCGGATGGAAGACAGTTGCTCGTCACTTAGTGAACTCAGTCCGTTGGTAAACTTGATAACGTCTGTGTACTCGTCAACCAATGCGTTAAATTCTTGCACGTTGACATTTTCGCCATATATTTTACCGATTCTCTGGTGTCTCTCTGTTTGAGTATATGAGAGAGAACGTACAAATTCCTCGGCAATGAAGGCGAACAGGGCGAGACCTACAATACCAATGAGAATCTTACCCCTGTTACGGATTTTTTGTAATGTTGCCATTTGTTTTTTTGTTATTTTTTGTTGTTATTTTCACATTTAGCGCACAAAGGTATGAAAAAAAATCCATACCTATCTTATTTAATATGGAAAAAGTGATGTTAAGTTAGAACTTTCAGCCTGACAAGCTCAATCTTGGTGGTAGTGTTTTGTAGTATTTTGAACTCATAGTGATTGAATTTCACGATTTCGTTCAGTTTGGGGAAACTTTGATACTCATGAAGAATCAATCCTCCTACAGTCAGATATTCGTCACTTTCTGGCAGGTCAAGGCCCAACAGCTCATTGGCCTTTGCTATCTCTATGCGGGCAGAGAGCAGATACTCATTGTTTCCCAAGTCACGGGCAACGTAGTTTGTGCTGTCATGCTCGTCTTCAATTTCTCCAAAAATTTCTTCTACCAGGTCTTCCAGTGTAACAATTCCGCTTGTGCCACCAAACTCGTCAACTATTACGGCTATGGATTTCTTCTGGGTGGTAAACATACTTAGGAGCTTTTGGGCATTCATTGTTTCAGGCACGATGGGGATTTCCTTGATGCTTTTTCTCCAATCGTCTTCTTCTTTCAACCTGAACATTTCAGCAGTATGAATGTAGCCGGTAATATTATCGATGTCGCCTTTGTAAACAATAATTTTAGAGTGTCCGCTCTCGATGAAATGTCCTCTTAGTATTCGTAGTTCCGTATCTTCATCTACTGCATCTATTTCTGTGCGTGGAACGATGCAGTCCCGGACTTTTACATTACTGAATCCCAGCGCATTTTGGAATATTTTTATTTCTTCCTCAATTGCTTTCTCGTCTTCTATGTTTTCTATATTGCTTTGGATAAGGTAGTCCAGGTCAACCTTCGTAAACGTTTTCTCTTTCTCGGCTTTTTTAACTTTTTGTCCCATTATTCTCAGCAATAGTTTGCTGATGCTTGAGGTAAACTTACTGATAGGCCATAAAATAATGTAAAAGGTATATGCTGGAACGGCAAAAACATTCATCATTCTGTTTGGGTTCAGCTTGAAAAGTGTCTTGGGCAGGAATTCACCTGTCACCAAAACAACTAATGTGCTTAGGATGGTTTGAATAAGAAGGCAAAACACCTCGTTGGGACAATCGCCAAATGTCTGATGTACTCCCAGAGGTATGAGGATGAATTTGTTGATGAGCCTTGCCATCAGTATTCCGTATATAACTAAGGCAATGTTGTTTCCTACCAGCAGGGTAGAGATAAAGTTGTTGGGATGCCGGTAAAATGTGTCGATAAGTCGGGATGTGAAGCCCCTTTGCTCGCGTTCCATTTCAAAGCGCAGTTTGCTGCTCGAAATAAAGGCAATCTCCATTCCCGAGAAGAAAGCAGAGAAAAGCAGTGCAATCAGGGTTTCTATGATAAGGGTACTTTCTGTGTACATCTTTATAATTTACTTTTGGAGCTGGGTTAATTTATTCTTGTGGTAATTTTTTTTCCGGAATTGGCTGGAATTTCATCTGTTTAGTATAAGGCTTCTGCTGTTTTATAGTTGCAACAGAATCCTGCGTTTTTTTGTTTTCATTCCCGTCCCCGTTTTCGTTTTGGTTTTCGTTTTGGTTTTCGTCCTCGTTAAAGGGGAAGACACCTATGGAATTGTTTACATAGTATTGTGTCATTTGTTCGTTGCTATGGAATTCTGTTCCTTCCAGTTCCCGTTCTGGTGTCACAATGTGCATGTATTTGTAACTCCACATTTCATGTTTGTTCAAATCCCAGAAGAGTTCTTCTGTGCGGAACACATCACCTTTGATATTTCTAACCGTTACACGTCCTCTAAGTTCCCATAAAAATTGTTCATGAAGGTAGGCTGTGTCAGATTGCACGTATAGGTCAACGTGAAAATTCTCGTCATAGCGTTCCATCAGCAACCCTTTATAAAAATTCCATGTGGGTGCTTTTCCATCTATGCCGTTCAGGATATCCCATTCCTCTGCCACCATGTGATATCTCATGACACCAGAGTCAGAAATAAAAGTATTTACGCCTTTTACATGCATGAAAAGGAGTGAATCGGAAGCGTTAGCAGCCTCCGCAACATGTTCCATTCTCGAAGTGCATGAGAAAGTGATGACGATGGCAGTTGTCAGACTGCATAGAATTATGATTCTACGTAAGTTCAAAATCAGTTGTCCTAAATTACTGAATTTTGTACTTTCCAAACCATGCCTCGTTGAATGTGAGACCCAGATTCAGCATGATGTAATTCTCTGTAATCAGGTTTGAGGTGCCTGGCGTGCGCCTGAGCCATTCCACTCCTATATTCACCATAGAACGGTTGTTTATGATGTTGGTAATGGGTAATCCCATTCCAGCAGTCAGAGAATATTCCTTAGGTCCGTTAGCTCCATTAATTTTCAGGTATGGTGTAGAATAATTGGCACCTACGCGGTACTGGACCCGTTTCCAGTAATGCGGGTCGAATGGTGCTGGTGTGTACTGAACTCCAACGGCAATCTTAATCCTGTCCTTATAAGCACCGGTTTGCGAGATGTATCTGGGCACAGAACCTACCGTGACTATCTGAGGCGTGTGGCAGGAACCCCAAAACTCCTGTTTGAAGTCCAAGCCAACAATCAGCTTTCCTTTATGATTCCATGTTGCACCGATACCATAGGTATATGGGAGGTCAAAAGCATTGCGAACGGTGTCTATTGGGGCGTCGTCATCCTGTTGATCTGTGAATCTGGCCATCGAAGCATCGCTCTTAATCTTGTGTCCGATGCTTGCTGTGGCTCCTATGGTCAGCACATCGCTTTGTGTAAGTCGTATGGGATATTGGGCACCCAGGTCCAGTTTCCATGTTGTTAATTTCGCAGATTGAACGGAATTAAGCCCGTTATATGAGGATGTTGTGTTACCTGTAGAATAGATTTGCAGGATGGCATGTTCGTAATCACCCCAGACAAAACTGGCATTGGCACCTAACGAAAGTTCTTTGTAAACCTTAAGACCTATGCCTAAATAGGCTTGGTGCAGACCTCCGTCGCCGCTATAATTGGTGGTGCTGGTTATGGTTTGCTGCGTGTTAGGGTCTTTGGTAATCTTGTTTATGCTGTTAAAATCGTATCCGATGGTACTATATGGCATAAAACCAACAGAAAGTCCACAGTTGCGGTAAAGTCTCAGGCCGATGTTTACATAATCCAGTTTGCATTGGTGAACATTGATTCTGTTGCCGTTTTGTTTCATATTTCCGAAAGACGCCGTCATTCCTGCATCCATCAGGAAAGTAATGGAGTCTATGGCTGAGTATGATGCCGGGTTAAGCGTGTTGATGCGGTTGCCTGCGCGGAAGCCCAGACCTACTCCACCCATCGCTTTGTTGAATCCTTGAGCCTGATTTTCCAGTGTTCCCAGACCAAAGCGTGAATAAGAAGAGCTACTTCCGTTACTTTGTGCCAGAATGTTCGTGCACAACGAGCACGCAAATAAAAAACTTACTATTTTACTGATTTTTATCATAATTGTATTCTAATATCTTGTTGAGTCCTCTTGGTACAATGAACTTGTCTGCAAAGATGCTGTTCTTGATATTTGTGTCAAAATTGATTTTGTCTCCTCCAGTAAGGAATACTAACAAATGAGGGTATTTGGCCCGCATGGATTTGATGTATCCTTCTATTTCATACTTCATGCCGCGCAGAACACCTGAGCGGATTGCTGTTTCCGTGTTGTATCCCAGACCGGGAACTTCTCCTTCTGCCTGCACCAGGGGAAGCCTTACAGTGTACTCGTGCAGGGCATGTAGCCTCATTTGCATGCCAGGAGCTATGTTGCCCCCCCAGTAATTCTTATTGGCATCTATCACATCGTATGTAATGCAGGTTCCTGCATCAATGATCAGTATATCCTTGCCTGGTTTTAGAATACTGGCACCTACAGCAGCAGCCAGGCGGTCGGAGCCCAGGGTTTGAGGTGACCTGTACTTATTGCAGATAGGGATAGGTGTGTCTGGGGTAAAGCGCAGTATGGGAAAAGGCATACTATCCAACATCTCTTTTATTGTGGCAGGGATACCTATAACAGAGCCCACAATGCCACACTCAAAGTGGTATTTACTTGCAAACGCCGGCAATGCAGCCAGTGTCTCGTTACTTGTTTTTATCTCCTCTAAGGGTTCTTCTCCCTCAAAGGCTACTAGTTTAGCAACGGTGTTGCCGATATCAATTATCAATTTCACGGGCACAAAGGTACAATTAAGTGAGCGAAAAGCAAAAGAAAATTCTATTTTTCTTTTCTTTTCCGACCAAAAGTACTTTCGACTAGGTGGCAAAAGTATAATATATGGTTGAGAATAGGAACGACAAAACTAAAAGTTTTACATTCCTAAGTAAAAATATGCAGAAAATATGCCTCCTTTTAATGAAAAATGGTAACTTTGTTGCATGAAATTAAGACGGTTTCTTATTTTTGTGGCGTTGTTTCCGCTGGTGCTTTTATGTCGGGCGCATCAGTTGGATAGTATTCAAGCCAGTTTGATTACGTGTTCTCCCGGCCAAGAGGTCTATGCTTTGTATGGCCACACGGCACTTCGCCTCCAGAATTTTACTACAGGCGATGATTTGGTTTTTAACTATGGGGTCTTTTCTTTCAGACAACCTCATTTCGTGTGGCGTTTTGTCCGTGGCCAATGTGATTATATGGTAGTTCCTGTTCCCTGGCATTATTTTACTCGGGAATATGAGGAACGTGGTTCTTCCATCGTGCAACAAGTATTGAATTTAACACCTCAGGAATCAAATAGGCTGTACATGAAAATGTTAGAGGATTGTAAGCTGGAAAATAGGCAATACAGATATAATTTTCTTTACAATAATTGTACTACAAAAGTTCGTGATGCCATAGAAGATTGTGTAGAAGGACATTTGGTTTATCCTGACAGCATACCTCTTTATACCTACCGTGAGATGTTGCACCAATATACAAAGAATCATCCGTGGGCACAGGAAGGAAACGACATTCTTTTAGGTGCTGCCGTGGACACTTTGTTGAGTGCCAGGGCTGCTATGTTTGCTCCTGAGTATATGCTTAGATATGCCGATAATGCTTTTATCTATGCAGCAAATAATGACAAGCGTCCTTTGGTTTTAAGAAACGAAATTCTTTTACAGGAAAAACCTCAGAAAGTTGAGCCGGAATTCCCTCTGACTCCTGTTCAGGCAATGTCCCTTTTGCTGGTATTCTCTGTGTTGGTTGTTCTTTTGGAACGTTGGCTTAACTGGCAATTTTGGTTATGGGATGCTTTTTTGTTATTGGCGCAAGGTACGTCCGGTATGCTACTCCTTTTTATGTCCTTTTTTTCTGAGCACCCCGCAGTAGATGGTAATTGGCAGATTTGGGTCTTGAATCCTGTCGCATTAATAGCACTTCCGATGGTAGTAAAAGCAGCATTCCAACGCCGGAAGACCTTGTGGCATGTGGTGTTTTTTGTAATTTTGACAACTTTTGTTGTATTTTCTCCCTGGATGCCACAGGAATTTGGAAAATTAGTTGTACCTTTGGCGCTAACTTTGCTCACAAGGCCTATAAGTTATTACTTATATTACCGTAGGAACAACAAAAAATGACGCCAAACAGAAACAGGTTTATAACGTCACTTATGGCATTGCTTGCCATCATGGGAGCCGAGGCGCAGACTGCGACCGAAGTGCCCTGTCTGGTGGTGAACGTCATGATAGACCAGCTCCGTTCTGATTATCTCGAGGCTTTTTCGCCTCTGTACGGGCAGGGCGGCTTTGCTCGTCTGATGGAGAAAGGGCGAATATACACCCAGGCTGAATATCCTTTCGACGGTCCCGATGCAGCATCTTCCATAGCATGTTTCGTTACAGGAACCTGTCCTTATGAAAATGGTATCATAGGACAGCGATGGTTGGATCGGCAGACATTGCAACCTGTCTTTTGTGTCGATGATAACAAATATAACGGCATTTATACATTAGACAAATCTTCGCCACAGCATCTTGCAGTTTCCACCATAGGCGATGAACTGAAGATTGCCAGCGAAGGAAAGAGTATGGTTCTTTCCATTGCGCCTAACAGAGATGCCGCAATTCTTTCTGCAGGTCATGCTGCAGACGGAGCCATTTGGATTGATGATTGGACTGGTCATGTTTCCGGTACCTCGTATTATGGCGTTTTACCCGATTGGGCTACGGAATTCGAAAATGACAACTCCCTTTCATCGCGAATCGGCAACATTGTATGGAAACCGCTTAGCGACGAGGTTGTCAACTTCAGTTATTTTGTTTTCGAAGGTAGTAAGAAGCCCTTTAGCCATAAATTCACAGGCGACAGGAAGTTCCGTCAGTTCAAGGCCAGTTCTTGTGTGAACGACGAGATAAACCTCCTTGTAAAGCAGCTCCTCAAAAAATCCAGTATCGGTACCGATGGCGTGCCTGATATGTTAAATGTTACCTATTATGCCGGAGGATTTGACCATGAGTCCGATTCAAAATACGCTATGGAGGTGCAGGATACTTATGCACGTCTTGACCGTCAGTTGGAGGAACTTGTCAATGCCGTAGAGGATAAAGTTGGGAAGGACAGGGCGCTTTTTGTGGTCACTAGTACAGGATATTCTGACAGCGAGGATGCCAAGGACCTTAGCCTGTATCGCATTCCCACAGGAACTTTCTCCATTACCAAGGCTAAGCTCTTGCTTAATATGTACCTTATTGCCGTCTATGGTCCTGGCGACTATGTCGAGACGGTAATGGGTAACGAAGTATATCTGAACCTGAAGCTCATCGAGAGCAAGAATCTGAATCTTGCGGAGGTCTTGGAGCGCAGTAGCGACTTTCTTATCCAGTTAAGTGGTGTAAAGGATGTATATAGTAGTCAGCGCCTGGCTCTTGGAGCCTGGATCCCGGGTATCAGCAAGTTGCGTAACGCATACAACCCCAAATGTTCAGGTGACATTACTATACAGGTTTCACCGGGTTGGAATCTGAAGAACGAAGATACGTTGGAGCAGTCTTTTGCCCGCGAGTCATATATGGGTTTCCCGCTTTTCCTTTTTGGATGCGGTGTGGCTCCCGAGAAAGTACATATACCGGTTAGTATAGATAGGGTAGCGCCTACAATCTCAAAGGCACTCAGAATACGTGCCCCGAATGGTTGCTCTCAGGCTCCGCTGAATTATTAAAAGACCCTCTCCGGCTCCCCCTTATGGGGAGGGAAAGTAGAAGATGATAGTAAAAAAATAAGATAAAATCTGTTGACGTTATTGTTGACGTTGAAATTAAAGAATTATGGATATATCAAAGATATTAGTTAAGATTTTTGGTGACAAAAAGTCGCGAGACCTCAAGGCTTATCGCCCTCTTGTTGAAAGCGTGCTGAAAATTTACCCAGAGATTCAGGCACTTAGCAACGATGAGTTGCGTGCCCGTTCCAAGCAGATAAAGGAGCGCATTCAGGGCTCAGCCAGTGAGTTGCGTGCTCAGATTCAGGAACTTAAGGATCGTATTCCTAACACAGATATTCAGGATCGTGCTCCAATCTTCCATCAGATTGATAAGCTTGAGAAGGATGTACTGGAAGTTTTCGAGAAAGCCCTTGATGAGGCTCGTGCAGAGGTTTTTGCCATTGTCAAAAGTACAGCAGATCGTCTGGCTCATGCAGAGAATGGAGTGATAGAGGTTACGGCTAACGATTTTGACCGTGAACTTGCAGCTACCCATGACTTCGTCGAGATAGAGGGTGACAAGGCCATCTACCATAACCACTGGGTTGCCGGTGGAAATGACCTTCTGTGGGATATGGTACACTTTGATGTGCAGCTATTCGGTGGTACCGTACTGCATCAGGGTAAGATTGCTGAGATGTTCACGGGTGAAGGTAAGACCCTTACCGCTACGCTTCCCGTCTTTCTGAATGCCCTCACCGGAAATGGTGTTCATGTGGTAACCGTGAATGATTATCTGGCTAAGCGTGACTCAGAGTGGATGGGTCCCATCTATATGTTCCATGGTCTGAGCGTGGACTGTATAGATAAGCATCAGCCTAACAGCGAAGCCCGTCGTAAGGCTTATATGGCAGACATCACATTTGGTACCAACAACGAGTTCGGTTTCGACTATCTGCGTGACAACATGGCGCAAGACCCCCGAGACCTTGTGCAGCGTTCGCATAACTACGCTATTGTCGATGAGGTGGACTCTGTGCTCATCGATGATGCCAGAACACCTCTTATTATTAGTGGTCCCGTTCCCAAGGGCGACGACCAACAGTTCGAGGAGTACCAGCCTCTGGTAGAGCGCTTGGTAAACGTGCAGCGACAGTTGGCTACCCAGTATCTGGCAGATGCCAAAAAGCTTATTACAGAAGGTACTGAGCAGGGAGACAAGCAGAAGACGGCCGAGGGATTCCTCTCACTCTTCCGCTCTCACAAGGCATTGCCTAAGAACAAGCCCCTAATTAAGTTCCTATCCGAGCCGGGTATCAAGGCTGGTATGCTCACCACAGAGGAGATTTACATGGAGAACAACAATCGCCGTATGCACGAGGCTACCGATGTGTTGTACTTCGTTGTGGACGAGAAGCAGAACAGCGTGGACCTTACGGATAAGGGTAACGAGTGGCTGGCTTCTCAGGTTAATGATGCCGACCTCTTCATTCTCCCCGATATTGGCTCAGTCATGCATAAGATAGAGACTTCTAATCTGACGCCAGAGGAGCAGATTGAGGAGAAGGATAAGGTGTTCAACGATTATGCTGCCAAGAGCGAGCGTGTACACACCATCCAGCAGTTGCTGAAGGCATACACGATGTTTAACTTAAACGATGAGTATGTTATCCAGGACGGCGAGATTAAGATTGTTGACGAGCAGACGGGACGTATCATGGAGGGTCGCCGTTGGAGCGATGGTCTGCATCAGGCAGTAGAGGCTAAGGAGCATGTTACGGTGCAGGCTGCAACGCAGACCTATGCCACCATTACCTTGCAGAACTACTTCCGTATGTATCACAAGCTGGCGGGTATGACTGGTACTGCCATTACAGAGGCTGGCGAATTCTGGGATATCTACAAGCTGGATGTAGTAGAGGTTCCCACTAATCGTCAGGTGATTCGTAATGACATGAACGACCGTGTTTACCGTACCCAACGTGAGAAGTACAAGGCTGTTATTCTGGAGGTTGAGAAGATGCGCAACAGCGGTCGCCCCGTGTTGGTAGGTACTACCAGTGTCGAGATTTCCGAGATGCTGAGCAAGATGCTTCAGATGCGAAAGATTCCTCATCAGGTTCTGAATGCCAAACTTCACCAGAAAGAGGCAGACATTGTGGCCAAGGCCGGTACCAGTACGCTTACAACTGTTATGGAAGACGGAAAGCCTGTAGAGCGTATGCTGGGTACTGTTACCATTGCCACCAATATGGCAGGTCGTGGTACCGATATCAAGCTCACCCCCGAGGTAAAGGCAGCAGGTGGTCTGGCCATCATTGGTACGGAGCGTCACGAAAGCCGTCGTGTTGACCGTCAGTTACGCGGACGTTCCGGTCGTCAGGGTGACCCCGGCAGCAGCGTATTCTTTGTTTCTATCGAGGACAAGCTGATGCGTCTTTTCGCCAGCGAGCGTATAGCCAGAGTTATGGATCGCTTGGGCTTCAAGGAAGGCGAGATGATAGAACACAGCATGATTACCCGCAGCATAGAGAATGCACAGAAGAAGGTAGAGGAAAATCACTTTGGTGTTCGTAAGCGTTTGCTGGAGTATGACGATGTCATGAACAAGCAGCGTACTGTTATCTATGAGAAGCGCCGTCACGCACTTATGGGCGAGCGTCTGGGTATGGATATCAGCGATATGATTTGGGACCGTGTGTGCAATATCATGGAGAACAACGATTTCCAGGGTTGCCGCCAGTGCTTCCTCGAGATTATGGCTATGGAGTTTCCCCTTACCCAGGACCGTTTTGAGAGCGGACAAATCCCCGAACTCGAGGAAGAGGTTTATCAGGAGGTTCTGAAGCGCTTTGGCCAGAAGACGGAAATAATGGCTACCAATGCGTTCAAGGTGGTAAAACTGGTTTACGAGGGTCCTCAGGGTCAGATGTACGAGAATATGATGTTCCCGGTTCTGGCAGGCAAGCGTCAGTACAACATCCCCTCAAATCTTAAGGAGGCATACGATACGCAGGCTCGCAGTGTGGTAACTTCGTTCCACAAGGCACTTATCCTGCATACCATAGATGATGCATGGAAAGAGAACCTTCGTTTGCTGGATGAACTCAAGCATAGCGTTCATAATGCCAGCTACGAGCAGAAAGACCCGCTGCTAATCTTTAAACTCGAGAGCGTGAAGCTCTTCGATGATATGGTGAACCGTATCAATGACCGCACTGTGTCTGTCATTATGCGGGCTATGGTTCCTGAGTTGCAGATTCAGGAGGCTCCTGCTCCCATGCGCGAGATGCCTCGTCAGGAGCGTGTCCGTACCCAGGAGTCACGTGGTGAGCTCACGGATGCCGGACAGCAGCAGGCAGCTTCGCGTGACACCCGTGACCGCCAGCCTGTTCAGCCCATGCGTGCCGAGAAACTGCCCGGACGTAATGACCCCTGTCCCTGTGGCTCCGGTCTGAAGTTCAAGAACTGTCACGGAAAGAACCTTTAAGGCATTTCATAATTTCGCTAACCGCTAACCCATTTTATAATTTATAAAAATTCTTCTATGAAAGCTTCACAGCAAACTATTCAGCAGATAGAGCGAACACTTCGCAAGGTTATTGCCAAGTTCCCGCATGATGCCGATCCTTTGATGACCGACATACATCTGTTAGTAAGTAATTATACGGGTGAGATACGCACCTACAATGACGATGACGAGGAGTTGGACCGTTGTGTTGTAGAAGAATGGATAAAGAGTCCTGAAGAGGATTTCTATACTCAGGCAGCTTCTATCCTGCGTAAGTGTATCCAGAATTTACGTCCCGAGGTTGAGAAGATGAGCATCCTGCAGCCTTTCTCGTTTGTCCTGATAGACGAGGATCACGAAACGCTTCAGGACCTTGTCATCATTGACAGGGAAGAGACAGTTGTTCTGGATCATCAGTTGTTGGAAGGCTTTGAAGATGACTTGGACAGGTTTTTTGAGGAACTTATGAAAGAATGAAAAAAGGGGCTCACTTCAGCGAGCCCCTTTTTAGTTTCAACTTTAAATATTACCAATCTCACTTCTTACTGAACTTCAGCCCCAGATACATACCCTTCACATTTTTGGTAAGCGAATTCAATGCGCCCAGCGAACTGTTAACCGACCCTGCCTTCTGTGTGATGGCATTGAGCAGAGTCATCAGCTTGTCTGTCTTCATGGCAACCTGAAGTTCGCCGCCACTCAGTTTGGCGTTCATGGTAACACCCTTCTTTATCATGGGGAAGGTCAGCTTCAGGTCCGTCCCTTCCACAGCCCAGTTCACATCAATGCCTTTGCCGTTGAAGGAAATTGTGCCCGTCTTGTCCTCTTTCAGTATCATCACCACCTTGCCGCTGGTAAAGCCAATCTTGGTAAGGCCGTTCTTCATGGTCGTCTCCACCTTGCTGCTTACTACGCTGCTGCCTAAGGAAGCCAGCACGTTCTCGCTCTCAAAGGCCACGCAAGGCTGAGAGTAAGACCATGTGCCCACCAGACTCTTGTCAGATACAGTAGTGGTTCCCAACAGATTGCCAACCAGATCAGATACCACGTTTCCGGCAGTAGAGTTACCTGTAGCTTTGCTGGCAGCAGCACCGGCAACGTTCTTCAGTACGTCACTTAACTGTGCGTTTGCATGGCTGCAAACCATGATTCCCAAGGCCATAAAGGCCACTTTCAGCATGTTCTTTTTCATTTTTCTTATTTGTTTTTGTTTAAATCCTATAGTGCAAAATTACATCTTTTTCTTCATATCAGCTGTACATTTTACATAAATTAGCAGTTAGGCTTTTGATTTCTTCTTCTTCTTGACTTTTCAATCACTAAAACCAGGCCCGGGGCAGAAACATCATTAGGGGAAGATGCCATAGTGCCGATACGTTCCAGCAAGAAGCCAGGTATGGTAATGGTGTTATTGCTAATCTCTACACCATACGTTATTTCCACAGGTTCCTTGCCTATCAGGTCCTGCGCCCAGATACGGATACCCTCAGGGATAGGCAGGTCATAGCAGAGCTGTAGCGAAAGGTAGTTGCCAAAGACACCTATGGGCCCCATAGTGTTGCCCATCTGCAGGATAACATCGGCACGCGGAATGGTCCAGCTATGTTCCTCCGTCATCAGACGCTCAACGGTAGCCACGCAGACGGCTCCGTTGGGGTAGCGTGATGCCAGCACGTATGGCGGCTCTTCTCCGCTCGTCCTTACCTCAGGCAGAGGCATACACCTGCTTATAACGGCAGGTGCACTCTCGCGCAGCGTATCTCCCGCATGGTGATCCTCTCTCCAGGTCTCGTGTTCACGCAGGCACCAGACATCGGTAAGTTGCTGGACAGAGAATCGCGTATCCTCATTCACCGCAAAGGGTGCAGCCAGACGATGCCATTTCAGGGCTCGGTTTACTTCATCCAGACGGGCCTTCAGGTTACGTCCGGCATAGGGGAAAACATGATCTGGCTGTCCGTTAGGCAAGGGCTTGTTGATAGGGTGGCGCATCACCCCTATGACACATCCCAGTCCTACGGCTATCAGCGGTTCGTCCTCGCAGTTAATAAGCCCCATGTTTCCGGGATAGGCCTTGTATCTCAGCAGTTTGGAAACGCGCTGCAATGTTACGGGCACAGACGTGACCACTTCCACGTCATAAGTGCGGAACACATCGCTCTTCTCAATGACCGGATAAGTGTATGCGTGTTCGATAGGCATACCCGGAGCATACAGCCTGCCCAGTAGCGTCAGTTTCTCGCGCCAGTGCTGGTTGCGTTCTTCACGACCGAAGTCCACCTTCCAGTACGCCATGCCGGCCTGATGGTTTTCCTTCAGTCTCTTTGCCCAATAGGCATCCGGAGTCTTGGCATCGCTTGCCGCACTTGCCTCCTGGCAGCAAATCCATCCGCCCAAACCTTTCCAACCAGCCTTTTTTGTCTTGTTTACCAGTTTCTTCAGGCTGCCATTGCAATTGGGAAAGCGGTTTCTGTCTATTCTGGCACTGCCCATCAGTTCGTTCTTGTGTTCCTCTATCGGAACGTCCCACGAATCGTCCATCAGGAAGATAAGGTCTTCTCGGAAGTCCGGGAAGAACTTAGTCCACCCTTCCAGCTCTCCGTTGCCGAACATATACTGCTCCGTCATCACACGCGGGGTGGCAGGTCCGTCGTAGCTTACCACATAGCCCTGAATGTTCCATGTCGAGAAGTAGTCAGGCACCTCAGAGGGCTTCTCTGGCACCAGCGACTTATGTGTTACTGTTCCTACCATGCCGGAGGCTAACAGCAGGAAAAAGGTTAATAGACAGTTCATGATTTTTTCTTTTATTTATTTGCCTTGCAAAGTTACGATTAAGTGAGAACAAAACAAAATAAAATTCTTTTTATTTTTTGTCGAGCGGAAGGACTCCGCCTGCGCCTGAGCACATACTGGAGCGCAAGAATTTCGAGACAAAGTCAGAGTACATCAGCGTTTATTGCTATATCGTAGCTATATCGTAGCTATATCGTAGGTATATCGTAGGTATAGACGAAAGAGCACGTGAAGCCATGAGTGAATTCTTTTGGTTGGAGGCTGCACATGCTGGCGATGGGGGCGTAGATACTGACTATGGGGATCTGTTCATGGAGAATTACCAGCGTGACCTTGAGAGTGGGGACTTCGTCCCATCGGATGACTATGAACCGGAAGAAGACTACGATGATGACGAGGATCTGGCTTACATCGAATGGTATGAACGCGAACAGGAACGCATGACATACGAAGATGCACAGTGGTTCCGAAAGCGTTACAACGAAACCTTTGATGGCGTGGATGTCAGTGGTGACGAATTATCTGTTACATTCCTGACGAGTTGCAGCCTATTTGTGAATAAATAATTGTCTTCCTGCCCAAGACAAGTAGGGTGCGGCTGGAGTGTGAATTTGTGAATTAAGGATTCCCATGCTTGTTGAGCCCCCCAAAACCTTGAGCCCCCCAAAACCTTGAGCCGCCTCAAACGATCAATCGAGCCGCCTCAACGGATTATTTGAGGCGGCTCATATTTTAGGACCTTTTTATGAACATAGGGTTCATGGCCTAATTAACATATGTTATTTGCCTCATGAACATAGGTTAATTGCCTCACGAACCATAGGTTCATTTTTATAGCCTCATTGGCTTGCTTCGGAATGCCTCGCTTTAATCAGCAACACTCTGCTTTTAGGCTATTTCTAAGCTTACTCATGAGTATGGGTGAAGCGAGATTAAAGCGAGAAAGAGGTTGTTAGCATGGAATAGCAAAAACGAGTTATTTATTAAAATAACATGAGAAAAGTTTGGAGGTATAGAAAAAACTCCATACCTTTGTAGCAGAATCGCCCTTTGTATGCAAGATACTTGGGTCAGTTGTGAAAAAGCAACTTGGAAAATTAATCCCGCTCGGATGAGATATGCCGAAGCTCAAGCCTCCGAAAGGGGGCTTTATTCTTAAGAATAGACTATGGAGAAGAAGAAGGTTATAGTGTACGTTGACGGGTATAACTTCTATTATGGCCTAAAGAATGGTGGCGCGAAGTGGAAGCGTTTCTACTGGCTTGACATTGTGAAGTTCTTTGAGCGCATGATGTTGCCTGACCAGGAACTGATAGAAGTGAATTACTATTCAGCAGTACCTCTCGACGACCAACAGGCCGCTGATAATCAAGACGTTCTTTTTAGTGCCAATCTTTTTAATTCCAAATTTAAGTTGCATCTGGGACGATACAAGAAAAAGAAGTTCAAGTGCCAGAATTGCGGCTTCAAGAACAAGACCTACGAGGAGAAAGAGTCAGACGTTAGGGTAGCTACTGGTATGCTTGTAGATTTGTTCACGAAACGCTGTGATATTACCATTATTGTATCTGCTGATAGTGACATGATTCCCTCTGTTGAGATTATCAAAAACTTTACTCCAGAGCATCCTGTTCATGTGTTTGTGCCACCTACACAGAAGACGTATGCCTTGGCCTGCAAGTGCGATCATGTTGTGTGGTTGGAGCATTATCGAGCCAGATTTGTCCAATCAATGTTACCTGAAGAGGTAATATTACCTAATGGCCATAAGCTAACACGTCCTGAGAATTGGATATAGCATAATGTTTTTCGGAGATGCCTCGGTTTTGCCAGCAATCACATTGCTTTTAGGCAGCTTCTAAGCTTACTCATGAGTATGGGTGAAGCGAAGGTAAAGACTGGCAGAAGCGAGTCCGATGAAATTCCGAATATCAAACATAATGGGCTAACCTTTTGGTGGGCTCATAATTTCTTTGTACCTTCGCAGAAAATGTTATAAAAATATGTGGATGCTTTTTTTTCTGATATTGCCGCTGTTGGCCCTTATATACGTCTGTTGGCATGTGTGGTGTCTGTTGCCGTTAGGATGGATATGGAAGACGTTGGTGATAAGCTGTATGGCTGGTTCTTTCCTACTGTTGCCGGCCTGCATCATGCGCTTTACCGACCGTTTGCCTATGCCTTTGGCTATTGGCGTTTATGAAGTGGGAACGTCGAGCATAATTGTGCTGCTGTACCTTTTTATGCTGTTCTTGGTTCTTGACTTGGCAAGGCTCTTCCGCCTTGTTCCCAAAACTGTTCTCTTCTGCAACTGGTGGATTGCCGGCAGCATTTTGCTTCTAATGCTGGGGCTGTTTATATACGGCAACCTGAACTATAGACATAAACATCGGCAGGAACTTCATCTTACTACTAGTAAGGAGATGGCTAAACCAATAAAACTGGTGATGATGAGCGACCTGCACATAGGCTACCCCAATGGACGCAAGGAACTTAGCAGATGGGTGGATATGGTAAATGCTGAGCAACCCGACCTGATTCTTATTGCGGGAGACATCATAGACGGAAGTATGCGCCCCCTTGTGGATGAGCAGATGCACGAAGAGTTCCTACGGCTGAAAGCTCCTGTTTATGCTTGCATGGGTAATCACGAATATTTCTGTGGGAAGGATAAGGCAAGGCAGTTCTACCAGGATGCGGGTATCTGTCTCTTACAGGACTCCTGCGCTGTGGTGGGTGACCTTTGTATCATAGGTCGCGATGACTGTGCGAACAGGTATCATCGGTCTTCGCTGAGGGAATTAATGAAACAGGCCGATTCCTCGAGATACTGCATTGTGCTGGATCATCAGCCCAACCATCTGGAGCAGGCGGAAGAGCAGAAGGTTGACTTCCAGTTCAGCGGTCATACTCACAACGGACAGGTTTGGCCCATCTCATGGATTGTCAGAATGATGTACGAATGTGCCTACGGCTTATACCAAAAAGGCGGAACACAGTATTATGTGAGTAGCGGTATGGGCATCTGGGGCGGTAAGTTCCGTATTGGAACTCGCTCGGAATATGTCGTGGCATATATTAAATAAAATACTCTCGTTCGGATTTTTTCAAATTAATTTGGAAAATCTCTCACTTAATCGTAATTTTGCACACGCAAAATGGAGAAGATTCTGACAGAAGAAGAGTTGAGTAAGTTTTCTGGCATGATAGACAATGCCCGAAAAGTGGTGGTGTGTGCTCATGTGTCTCCCGATGGAGATGCCATAGGCTCTACGTTGGCATTAAAGCATTGGCTTACCCGTAAAGGAAAGCAGGTGATGGTTGTGGTTCCTAATATGTTCCCTGATTTCCTGCGCTGGATGCCTGGAGTACAGGATGTAAAGGTGTTTCTAAAGCATGAGGATAAGGTGGAGCCGCTGGTGGCAGAGGCGGATTTGTTCATTATTACTGACTTGAACGATTCCAAGCGAATGATGGAAATGGAGGCGTGTGTGTTGGCGAACCCTGCTCCCAAGATTATGATAGACCACCATCTGGAACCTGCAGATTTCTGTCAGTTGGTAATCTCGCGTCCGGATATGTGTGCTTCAGCCGAGGTGATATGTCATCTGCTGTATCAGTTAGGTGAGTTGGAGCATATTACATCTGATGAGGCTACCTGTCTGTATGCTGCCATGATGTGCGATACAGGGGCTTTTACCTTCAACTCGAACAGGGCTGTCGTATATGAATGCATATCGCATCTGCTGAATTGCGGAATCGACAAGGACAAGATATACCGCAATGTCTTCTGGACGTACTCCCTTGCCCGGATGCGTCTCACCGGTTACCTGCTGTATGTAAAGATGGAGGTGCTACCTGAGTTACATGCCAGCATTATTACCCTTACTAACAAGGAGCGTAAGATGTTGGGCGTTAAGAACGGGGACACAGAGGGAATCGTTAATATGCCATTGCAGATATCCGGGATGCGCCTGAGTGTCTTCCTCAGTGAGGATACGGAACACGCGGGTGTGGTAAAGGTGAGCCTGAGAAGCGTTGATGATTTTCCGTGCAATACGATGTCGGCTCAGTTCTTTAACGGAGGAGGCCATAAGAATGCAAGTGGTGGAAGACTGGCTTGTGGTATGGATGAGGCTGTGCAGAAGGTCCGTGAAGCGATAAAATCCTATGCCCATTTGTTAAAATAAATTACGTAAAAGGAATTTACATATATTGAAACATAAGAATTTGTGGTGTTTTTTATACCTTTGCAGGCAAAATGAGAAATTTATGAAGAAAATCTTGTATATATCCCTAAGTCTGGTGATTGCTGCCATAGGATTTATCTCCTGTTCTAAGGATCAGACTTATGCTGAGCAGAAAGACAAGGAACGCAGTGCTGTGGAGGCGTTCCTGACGCGTGATGTGACGATAGTAGGTCCTGCAGGTGATACTGTTTGCAATGTGGGTGTTATCAATGTTATTACAGAGCAGGAGTTCTATGACCAGGATTCTACGACTAACCTTGAGAGAAACGAGTATGTCCTCTTCTCCAGCTCTGGTATTTATATGCAGATTGTCAGACCGGGTGTCGGTGAGAAAATAGCCAAGGGCGAGACTCGTCAGGTGGCTTGCCGTTTTATTGAGTTTAATATTCTGGGTGACAGCTTGCAGTTGCGCAACGATGTTAGCTATTGGCATACAAATCCGGATATCATAGCAGTAACAAACACGTCGGGCACTTTCTCTGCCAGCTTTGTTACTGGCTCTCAGGCTGGTGCAATGTATCAGACTTATGGCGAGGAGAAGGTCTTGGACGGATGGCTGGCACCTTTCCCATATATTCGCATTGGCCGACAGATGTCAGAGGACGGGGAAATTGCAAAGGTTAGGTTGATAGTGCCTCATACAGCTGGACAGAGTAGTGCCGCTACTAATGTCTATCCCTGTTTCTACGAGATCCTCTACCAGGAGTGTCGTGACTAAGGCAGGCGGAATTTATATTCATGTACCTTTTTGCCGGAGTCGCTGTATCTATTGCGACTTCTATTCTACCACCTATGGGACAGAATGGAAACAATCCTATGTCAATGCTCTTAAGCATGAGATGCAGTTGCGTCGTGCAGAGGTGGATTCTTCGCGCGTACCTTCTTTATATATAGGCGGTGGCACACCCAGTCAGTTGCCCCCGACTTTGCTAACAGAGATATTTCAGTCCATAAACGATAATTTTACGCTGACCAAGGATGCTGAGGTAACCATCGAGGCCAATCCCGATGATGTTACACCCGATTGGGTTGATTTCTTGCGACAGACTCCTGTTAACCGTATCAGTATGGGTGTACAGACGTTCTCGGACGCTCTTTTGCGATTCCTGAACCGCCGTCATACTTCACGCCAAGCCATAGAGGCGGTACAGTATTGCCAGAATGCGGGGTATGGTAATATCAGTCTGGATTTGATTTATGGGTTGCCGGGCCAGTCGTTCAAGGAATGGAAGCATGATGTTCAGCAGTTGTTGGCGCTTGGTGTTCCGCATCTCAGTGCCTATGCATTGTCTTACGAGGAAGGTACTAATCTGTTTAAAATGCTTCAGGAAGGTCATGTGGCTGAGGTGCCCGATGAACTTTCATTTCGGATGTATGAGCATCTGATGGATGAGGCAGCAGCAGCAGGGATGGAGCATTACGAGATTTCCAATTTTGCAAAACCTGGAATGTATGCCAGGCATAACAGCAGTTATTGGAATAACTCTCCGTACCTTGGATTGGGGCCGGGGGCGCATTCCTATGATGGCGGTAATATCCGTAGGGCTAACAATACGTCACTGAAGGATTATATTCAGGCAACGGATGATGTTCCACATCAGATTGAGGTCCTTACCCCAGAGGAGAAGTACGATGAACTGGTTATGACGCATCTGCGTACAGCTTCAGGTCTTCCTCTCGGACTTCTTACGCCTAAACAGAAGTGTTACTGTCTGCAGATGGCAGAGTCTCATATCCATAGCGGAAACTTGGTGCAGGAGGGGGATGTGCTTCGTCTTTCCAGAAAAGGGATTTTTATTTCCAACAGCATCATTAGCGACCTAATGTATTAGTATCTTTCCTTACTTCCCTGTTTCATTTCTTCTTTCTTCCCAAAAACATGTTTTGTAACATATAATTTTGCTATTGTCAGTTCAAATATTATTGCTAATTTTAGCCCCCGAAAACTGAAACTAATAGCAATAATATAAGGAAATATGAAAGTTTACAAAACAAATGAGATTAAAAACATTGCCTTGATGGGCAATGACGGTGCGGGTAAGACAACCCTTACAGAGACCTTGCTGTATGAGGCAGGTATTATCAAGAGAAGAGGTCGTATTACCCAGAAAAATACTGTTAGTGATTATTTCCCGGTAGAGCAGGAATATGGCTATTCTGTGTTCTCTACTGTTTTCCATACAGAATGGAATGGTAAGAAGCTGAATTTTATTGATTGCCCCGGTAGTGATGACTTCGTCGGTGCTGCTATCACAGCACTGAATGTAACGGATACCACCGTTATCCTTATTAAGGGAGGTGCCGGTGTGGAGGTTGGAACCCAGAACCATTTCCGTTATACAGAGAAGTTAAATAAGCCGGTTATCTTCCTCGTTAACCAGTTGGACGATGAGAATTGCGACTATGATGTGTTGCTGGAGCAGCTTAAGACTATTTACGGTCCCAAGGTAGTTCCCGTTCAGTATCCTATTGAGACAGGTCCTAACTTCAATTCTCTGATTGACGTGCTGCTTATGAAGAAATACTCATGGGGGCCTGAAGGCGGTGCTCCTACCATTGAGGAGGTTCCTGCCGACCAGATGGATAAGGCAATGGAGATGCACAAAGCATTGATAGAGGCTGCTGCTGAACACGATGAAACCCTGATGGAGAAGTTCTTCGAAAGCGAGGATCTTACAGAGGACGAAATGCGCGAGGGTATCCGCAAGGGGTTGGCTTCGCGAGGAATGTTCCCTGTATTCTGTGTTGATGCCGTTAAGGATATGGGTGTTCGCCGTCTGATGGAGTTCTTGGGTAACGTGGTTCCTTTTGTTGACGAGATGCCCAAGGTCCTCAATACACGTGGTGAGGAGGTTGTTCCAAATGCCGCAGGTCCTACCAGCCTGTTCTTCTTTAAGACTGCCGTTGAACCTCATATCGGTGAAGTTCAGTATTTTAAGGTGATGAGCGGTACTGTCAGGGAAGGCGATGACCTTACTAATGCCGACCGAGGCAGTAAGGAGCGTATGGCACAGCTCTTTGTCTGTGCCGGTGCTAACCGTATTAAGGTTGAGGAACTTGTTGCCGGTGATATAGGTTGTACCGTGAAGCTTAAGGATGTTAAGACGGGCAATACCTTAAATGGAAAGGATTGCGACAACCGTTTCAACTTCATTAAGTATCCTAATTCAAAATACAGCCGTGCCATTCGTGCTGTCAGCGAGAGTGAGACAGAGAAGATGATGAACGCCTTGCAGAAGATGCGTGAAGAGGATCCCACATGGGTGGTTGAGCAAAGTAAGGAGTTGCGTCAGATTCTTGTTCATGGTCAGGGTGAGTTCCATCTGCGTACACTTAAGTGGCGTATGGAGAATAACGAGAAGATTCAGATTATCTTCGACGAGCCCAAGATTCCTTATCGTGAGACAATTACTAAGGCTGCACGTGCCGACTACCGTCACAAAAAGCAGTCTGGTGGTGCCGGTCAGTTTGGTGAGGTTCATCTTATCGTAGAACCATATGTTGAGGGTGTGCCCGCACAGGAGGTATATCGATTCGGCGGTCAGGAGTTCCGTATTACAACCAAGAGCGAGGAAACCATCGACCTGGAATGGGGTGGCAAGCTTGTATTCATCAACTCTGTTGTGGGTGGTGCTATCGATGCACGTTTTATGCCTGCAATTCTGAAGGGTGTTATGCAGCGTATGGAGCAAGGACCTCTTACCGGTTGCTATGCTCGTGACGTACGAGTAATTGTATATGACGGCAAGATGCATCCCGTAGATAGCAACGAGCTTTCATTCATGTTGGCAGGTCGTCAGGCATTTGCAATGGCCTTCAAGGAGGCTGGTCCAAAGATTCTTGAGCCTATCAATGATGTGGAAGTTTTTGTCCCCAGCGATAAGATGGGTGATGTAATGAGCGATTTGCAGGGACGTCGCGCTATGATTACCGGTATGACCAGTGAGAATGGTTACGAGAAGCTTACAGCAAAGGCTCCCCAGAAGGAAATGTCGAACTATAGTACAGCTCTCAGTAGCCTTACAGGTGGACGTGCAAGCTTCGTTACCAAGTTCGCTTCCTACGAACTGGTTCCTGGCGATGTACAGACCAAGCTTATTGCTGCTTACCAGGCGACACAGACAGAAGAGAAATAGTTGTGTTTTTAATAACTATTTGCACATAGTTTTGTTAAATATATTAAAAGTTGGTACGTTTTGTGCCAGCTTTTTTTGTTTTCTTTAAGAAAAGCCGTTACCTTTGTCAGTATGAAAAGAATATACAGTTTGTTAATCTGTTTGCTGGTTGGTATTTCCTTCCTTGTTTTGCTTTACTTGCAGGGCAGCTATGCAACTGCTATGGTGAAGATGCGCGAGGAGCAGTTTGACGAGAATGTCAACCGTAGCATTGACCAGGCTTCTCGCGATCTGGAGCGGTCAGAAACATTCCGTTATCTGCAGACGGTAATGAATCATCACGAGCAAGAAAAAAGGGAAGGTCTGGTATTTCAGCTCAAGGATTCCGTTTCTGCCTCTTTGCCTCTTGATACAAATGCAACAAGGTATGGTAATATGCAGCAAGTAGTCCGTCATGCGGGGCAGTTGCCTAATTCGTTAACATTGCCGCGTCCAAATCGTATGGCGCAGGTTATGAAACAGCTTCGCAAGCAGGTGCAAGACGCATATATGTATGAGCGTGGTGTGCTGGATGAAGTAATCTATGCTGTGATGTACACTGCCAGCGATCTCCGTTTCCAGGACCGCATCAATCCGGCAGAACTTGATAACTGTTTGCGTGGAGCGTTGATGCGTAATGGAATTAACCTTGATTTTCACTATATAGTATATACCGCTGACGGTAGGGAGGTCTATCGTTGTGCAGACTATAGCGATGAGGGTAATGCCCCTTGTTACACGCAAACCCTTTTCCGTAGCGATCCGACGGGGCAAATGGGTTATGTGTGTGTTCATTTCCCAGAGCGCAAGGGGTATGTTCTGGGTGTTGCCAACTATGTGTTGCCTGCCATGATATTTACTTTCATCCTCTTTGTTACTTTCTTGGTAACTGTTTACCTTATAGTACGGCAGAGGAAGATCAGTGAGATGAAGAACGACTTTGTTCACAACATGACACATGAGTTTAAAACCCCTATCTCAACAATCTCTATTGCTGCCCAGATGCTGTCTGACAAGAGTGTCAACAAGGATTCCGGCACCTATGAGCGTTTGGGAGATGTTATCAATAATGAAACACGTCGTCTCCGCTTCCAGGTTGAGAAGGTTTTGCAGATGAGTCTCTTTGACCATAACAACATAGCCCTTAAGTTGCAAGAGCTGGATGCCCATGAACTGATAGAGAATGTTATCCAGACCTTCTCCCTTAAGGTAACTCAGAACGGAGGCACTATAGAGACTCGCTTGGAGGCATATAATCCTTTTGTGAATGTTGATGAGATGCACTTTACAAACGTCATCTTCAACCTCTTAGACAACGCTGTTAAGTACCGCAAGGAAGATGAGCCTCTTCATCTTGAGGTGTCAACCAGAAATCAGGGAGAGGATAATATATGCATTACTATCAAGGATAATGGCATAGGTATGCAGAAAGATGATTTGAAACGTATCTTCGAGAAATTCTACCGTGTACACACGGGTAACAGACATAATGTAAAAGGTTTCGGCTTAGGCCTGGCCTACGTTAAGAAAATGATAGACCTGCATCATGGTACCATTAAGGCTACAAGTGAGGTGGGACAAGGAACAAAATTTATAATAACATTACCTATAGTAAAAGATTAAGTTATGGAGAACAAATTGCACATTCTTTTATGCGAAGACGAGGAGAGTCTGGGCATGTTGGTTCGTGAGTATTTGCAGGCAAAGGGCTATGATGCAGAACTTTACCTGGATGGTGAGGCCGGCTATAAGGCTTTCATGAGGACAAAGTTCGATATGTGTCTGCTTGATGTGATGATGCCTAAGATGGACGGCTTTACGTTGGCACGCGAAATACGTATGGTCAATGCCGAGGTACCCATCATATTCCTTACGGCCAAGAATCTTAAGGATGATATTCTGGAAGGCTTTAAGTTGGGGGCCGACGATTACCTGACCAAACCATTCTCTATGGATGAGCTGGTTTATCGTATGGAGGCTATTCTGCGTAGGGTAAAGGTAAAGTCAACACGTGCTGTTACTCAGTACCAGTTAGGCAAGTTTATGTTTGACACCCAACGTCAGATTCTGTCCATTGGTGACAAGCAGACCAAGCTTACCACCAAAGAGTGTGAACTGCTTACCATGCTCTGTGCACATTCTAACGATGTCTTGGAACGTGAGTTGGCCCTGAAGACCATTTGGATTGATGATAACTACTTCAATGCCCGCAGTATGGATGTTTATATTACCAAGTTGCGTAAGCATCTCAAGGATGATCCTACCATAGAGATTAACAATGTTCATGGTAAAGGCTACCGTCTCATTGTTCCCAATCTTATGACGGAATAAAAATGAAAGCAGGACTACCTTTTTGGGTGGTCCTGCTTTTTGTGTCTCTTAGATGAATCAACTTAGAAGCAATATCCTACGTGTACGCTGCATTCACGTACATGAGGGTTCTTTGTGTCGTCTGGAAAATCGCGGGCATAGGATATACCCATAAACACCTTGTTTATATAAAATTTTAGACCTGTCTGCCATCCAATCTGAAAACTTTTCCAGTTTTCTTCCTTTCCCGCTGCTATTGCACGTACGTGAACACCGGCATAGGGAGCCAGTGCAATATCCTTCGTCTTGGAAAGGTAGAACTTATATACAGCATTCACAGGAATTCTGAAAGTCAGCAGGTTGAAATTGGTGCCGTTTTCTTTGGCGTGCGAAAATTTAACGTTTGCACCCACTTCCACAAAATAAGGCTTTTCTTCCATAATCTGAATGGAACGGGCATAACCGACAGAAATCTCGTTGAATTTCTGCTTTACATCATCTGTAAAGTATCTGCTTGGCGAATACTGCAGGTAAAGGAAGTTCTTGTACTCCTTGTGCTGAGGCTTGGGGGCTTCCTCCTCTACGTCCTCCAAAGTCCAGTCTTCAACGGTATCGTAATTGTCATATTGTGCATAGGTAACGGTACTTATGCACAAAAACAATAAGGTTCCCGTGCTTCTTCGGAACAGTTTCATTAGGTAGATGTAAAAGTGACGGTTATTCAGGAACGCTTAGCAATAACAATGTGTGCAACAATGCCAACAATAATCAGCAGCAGAGCAAACATCTGGAACCAGTTGTAGTCAACTAAATTTGCCAAAAAACCAAGGTTGAATTTTGCTGAGAAATAGCTTACAATCATCAGCAATGCACCCAAAACAATCAGGATAATACCTACATTCTGTTTCTTCATAATAGATAATGTCTTTTTCTGTTTATAATTTTCCAAATACAAAGTAAATGATTTTTCTTGAGGTGGCGAAATGTTTTCAGGTAAAAATTACAAAAAAGGTGCAAATCTTTGGCAGTCTCGCCAAAAAGCAGTACCTTTGCAGCGCATTTTTGCAAAATAGTATTAATTAATTTATTTAACGTATTATGAATCAATACGAAACCGTTTTCATTTTAACTCCCGTTTTGTCTGATGATCAGATGAAGGAAGCGGTAAACAAGTTCAAAGACGTTCTCGTAAAAGCTGGTGCCGAAATTATCAGCGAGGAGAACTGGGGCTTGAAGAAACTGGCTTACCCCATCGAGAAGAAGAGCACGGGTTTCTATGAGCTCGTTGAGTTCAAGGCAGCACCTGAGACTATCAAGAAGTTAGAGGTTGCTTACCGTCGTGATGAGAGAGTACTTCGTTTCCTCACTGTAAAGATGGAGAAGTACGCAGCAGAATATGCTGAGAAGAGAAGAAATAACAAATCAAGTAAGGAGGCTTAATCTATGACACAGCAATCAGAAATTCGTTATTTGACCGCTCCCGCTATTGATGTCAAGAAGAAGAAGTATTGCCGTTTCAAGAAGAGCGGTATCAAGTACATCGACTACAAGGATCCTGAATTCCTGAAGAAGTTCCTGAATGAGCAGGGTAAGATTCTTCCCCGCCGTATTACGGGTACTTCTCTGAAGTATCAGCGCCGTGTGGCTCAGGCTGTTAAGCGTGCACGCCATTTGGCTTTGCTGCCTTTCGTAACTGACTTGATGAAGTAAAAAAAGGAGGAATAGATATGGAAATTATACTGAAAGAAGACGTTATTGGCTTGGGTTACAAGAATGATATTGTAAACGTAAAGTCTGGTTACGGTCGTAACTATCTCATTCCTTACGGAAAGGGCGTAATTGCCAGCGAAAGTGCAAAGAAGCAGTTGGCAGAGACTCTGAAGCAGAAAGCTGTTAAGTTGGCTAAGATTAAGGCTGAGGCCGAGGCTAAGGCAGAGAAGCTGAATGCCGTATCTCTGGTTATCTCTACTAAGGTCAGCACTTCTGGTGTTATCTATGGTAGTGTAAACAGCCTGCAGATTGCTGACGAGTTGCAGAAACTTGGCTTCGACGTTGACCGTAAGCTCATCGTTGTTAAGGACGTAAAGAGCGTAGGCGACTATGTTGCAACCGTTAGACTTCACAAAGAGGTTTCTGCTCAGGTTCCTTTCAAGGTAATTGCTGAGGGTGCTCCTGTTGCAGAGACTCCCGCCGAGGCTCCCGTAGAAGAAGCTCCTGTAGCCGAGACACCAGCACCTGCAGAAGAAACATAAGAAGTTTTCATCTTACAATAAAGAAAGGCGTAGCCCCTATGGGTTGCGCCTTTCTTGTATCCTTAAACTTACAAGAAAAAGGGGTAGCAGAGAATACAAAAAAAAGACGGCATCCTGAGGACGTCGTCTTCTTAAGACTTTTTTTGTTCTGTAGTCTTGAATTACTCAGCTACGGGAGCAGCAGCAGTATCAACAGCAGCAGTGTCAGCGCAGCAAGCAGTGTCACAAGTCTCAACAGCGGTAGTGTCGATTGTATCGGCAGTCTCCTCATTCTGAGCGGTAGTGTTACCACAAGAAGCGAAAGATACAGCTACTACAGCTGCGAACAAAAATGCTAACTTTTTCATTTTTTTTGCCTTTTTAAATCTGTAAAACAATCAATTGCTTATAAAAACGATGCAAAGGTACGGAGTTTTTCAATACGTTGTATCTTTTTTTGCATTTTTTTTTGTCAATTTTTTCAATTCATTTCGTAAGTGCCTGAAAATCAGCATGACGATTTTTGCGTTATTTTATAAAAGTTCTCGTTTATCTGTCAATAATGTGTAATTTTTGAGACAATGACCTGAACTTGCTTTTACCCGACAGAATAATAAATGTTGTTTTATTTTGTGTTGTTTTAGCTTGTTGGATAAAATTCTTGCATTCGGCATAATAAATTTAATTATTCTGCTCTTAATTAACGAAATTTTTGTAATTTTGTCACCATGTATGATTTAAAGGGCAAGAAGGCCGCATATTTTACTTTAGGCTGCAAATTGAATTTTTCAGAAACAAGTTCTATAGGTTTGCAGCTCAAGGAGGCTGGCGTGCAGACGGTAGCAAAGGGTGAAGTGGCGGATATTTGTGTTGTCAATACCTGCAGCGTTACAGAGGTGGCCGATGCCAAATGTCGTCAGGCCATCAGTAAGATGGTGCGCAGGCATCCGGGAGCACTGGTTGTGGTGACGGGTTGTTATGCGCAGCTCAAACCAGAGCAGGTATCGGCTTTGGAGGGAGTTGATTTGGTCTTGGGCAGTGAGCAGAAAGGCCAGATACTACATTATATAGCCGAGCGTTTGTCTATGATGCCAAAAGAAAGAGCATTGGCGGCACATGAACATCATACCAGCAAGACTGCAGACATCCGTTCTTTTATGCCCAGTTGTTCGTGTGGCGAAAGAACCCGTTACTTTTTGAAGGTTCAGGACGGTTGTGATTATTATTGTACCTACTGTACCATTCCATTTGCAAGAGGCAGAAGTAGGAACGGCAGCATACAGTCTATGGTGGAGCAGGCTCAGGAGGTAGTTCGGCAGGGTGGAAAGGAAATTGTGATAACGGGTGTCAATATAGGTGACTTTGGCAAGAGTACTGGTGAATCGTTTCTTGATTTGATAAAAGCACTGGACAAGGTTGATGGTATAGAACGCTACCGCATCAGCAGTATAGAACCTAACCTGCTTACTGATGAGGTATTACAATTCTGTGCGCAGAGTCGCGCTTTTATGCCGCATTTTCATATTCCCCTGCAAAGTGGTAGTGACGAGGTGTTAAGGCTGATGCATCGCCGTTATGACACCCAATTTTTTTATAATAAGGTAACGCGCGTACGGGAACTTATGCCAGATGCCTTTATTGGTGTGGACGTGATAGTAGGAACACGCGGCGAGACGGACGATTTGTTCCGTGAGGCTTTTAATTTTATGGTGAAAATAGATGTGAGCCAGTATCATGTTTTTAGCTACAGCGAGCGTCCTGGAACAAAAGCCTTGCAGATTCCCTATGTGGTATCGGCTCGTCAGAAACACGAACGCAGCCAGCAGGCATTGGCACTCAGCCAAGCTAAGTTGCATGCCTTTTATGAGCGTTTTGTGGGACAGGAAAGACCCGTATTGTTGGAACATAGTAAAACTAAAGGTATTATGCATGGCTTTACAGACAATTATATAAAAGTAGTTGTACGTACTACAGAAAAGTTGGATAACAGAATCGTTAACGTGCGTTTGGGAGAGTGGGATGAAACGGAAGAGTTGTTAACAGCAAAACTGATATGAAGAGTATAGCAATAGTAATACTGAATTGGAATGGGGCTGGAATGCTGCGTAAGTTCCTGCCCTCTGTCCTGAAATATAGCCCGGAGGCAGAGGTGATTGTTGCCGACAATGCCAGTAGCGATGATTCTCTGAAGGTAATGGAAAGTGATTTTTCTGAGGTTAGGACCATTGCTCTTAACAGGAACTATGGTTTTGCTGAAGGATATAATCAGGCGTTGCGTCAGGTAGAGGCTGAATACTATCTGTTGCTGAACAGCGATGTAGAGGTAACAGAGGGATGGCTGCATCCTATGCTCTCTTATATGGATGCTCATAAAGAGGTCGTAGCATGCCAGCCCAAGTTGAGGTGTGAGTGGAACCGCTCCATGCTGGAATATGCAGGAGCCTGTGGCGGATATATAGACAGATTGGGTTATCCTTTCTGTAGAGGGCGTGTCTTTAACACCGTTGAGAAGGATTCGGCACAATATGACACAGTGGTACCCGTTCTCTGGGCCACAGGGGCTGCACTGATGATACGTAGTAAACTTTATTGGGAGGCAGGCGGGCTGGACGGCCGTTTTTTTGCCCATCAGGAGGAGATAGATCTTTGTTGGCGTCTGCGTAGCCGTGGTTACCAGATAGTTTGCATCCCTGAGAGTGTTGTGTATCACGTTGGGGGGGCTTCGTTACCCAAGAAGAACTCTCGTAAGACGTTCCTAAACTTCCGAAACAACATGATACTGCTGTATAAGAATCTGTCAGATGACCAGTTGGCACAAGTCATGCGATGGCGTTTCTGGCTGGATGCTTTGGCATGTGTGTATTTCCTGCTTACCCTTCAGGTGGGCAGTAGTCTGGCAGTATGGAGGGGACGCTGGGCTTTCCGTAAGATGAAGGCTGATTTCCGCTCTGACCGTGAGAAAAACATGCAGGCTGCTGTGCTGCCGTCAAGTGAGGTTCTGTTCCCCAAAAGCATATTGTGGCAGTACCACGTGAAGGGGAAGAAGACATATTCTCAACTGACAAATAATAATTGACAGTTGAGATGTTAGACTTTAAATGTCTGTTTTTTTTGATAATGTTCAATGTTCAACAGAGATGATTTATAGAGCAATGAAAAAACTTCTGGTATTTATTCTTTTGGAAGCAATTTGCCTGATACCGGCAAATGCGGTATTAAAAGAGAAAGACTTAGCACGTACCCTGGGAGTGCTAAAGGCTGAGCTGCAGGAAAAATATGAGCAGCAGCAGACTTTTATGGCGATGTACGAGCAACAGGGAACGCAGCAGCACCTGCAGTTGGTAAGCTACATGCACCAGTGCGAGCAGATTGGACTGATGCTGTATTCGCAGACAACAGACAATACCTTTGATATGGCCTATGCATGTCAACAGGCTACCGACTTGTTTAACGACCTTAACAATCGTGATAGCAAGATGCGCCAGTACGACAAGATTATCTTACGTATAAAACAGGAAATAGAAAGGTATGATGCCCTGATACAGTCACTTAAGAGCATGCCGCCTGTTGATGCCGCCGATGCTGACAGCATACTAACAGAGAATGACAGTATTTTGATGCAAGCCATTGATTCTCTGCAAGGTAAAAAGGACTCTTTGCTCGAAGTCAGAGATAGTATGCAGGAAAAGAATTTGATTCTTTTGGGACAGGAAGAGGCTGAGGAGGAAGAGGATAAACAAGAACCCCTGTTCCTTTCCGGTCAGCAACTGAAGGATAGGGCAGACTGTTTAAAGTATGCAGAAACCCTGCGTGAAAACATGCAGCGATTTCTGGAAAAACTGGAAGCAGAAAACACTTATTACAAAAGTGTTGTTGGCAAGGTGGAGGAGCTGAACCTATTTGCAAGAGGAAGGTATAAATTGCTGCAAGACAATATTTTCATAAATGGAGGCGACAACTATTTCAAGATTCTTAAGACGTTGCCGGTTCAGATATTAAGAGCCCAGAACACTCTGAAGACAAAGTACAAGCCATTTGAAGGACACGAGCAGACTTATTCAGAATGGCGTGGGGCGCCGGTATTGTTTATTAGCATATTCCTTGTGTTCTATCTGGCCATTTCACTTCTTGTCAGTTATGTTGTTCTTAGGTGGCTTTTACCCAAGAAATGGCGTAGCGATGCATTCAAGCTAAAGCGCCGGATGCTGAATAACGTGGTGGGAATAGCCCTCTTTGCCGTTATAGTGATGATTGTGCGTTCTTCTATTCAGCGTAATTTCATACAGATGGGAACGGCTCAGATTATAAATATGGCTTGGCTGATGGAGGTTATCTTCCTGAGTCTGTACATACGTCTTAAAGGAGAGCAGATGCGTCATGCTGCCGTTATTTATTTGCCTCTGATGTCGCTCTCGTTTGTGGTGATTCTATTCAGGATAGTGCTGATTCCCAATCTGGTGGTTAACCTTATATTCCCGCCAATCCTGCTGGGCTTCAGCATCTGGCAATGGAAGGTCTCAAAGAAGCATAGAGAACAGCTCCCCATGCTTGACATCATGTATATGCATGCTACCAGTTTGGTTATGATTATAGCCTGTATTGCCTCATGGGTAGGCTTCTCTTTGTTGGCAGTTCAGATAATGATATGGTGGACTTTCCAATTGGCTGCCATTATGACGGTAACTTGCATCTATGATTTAATGGAGATGTATGAAGAGCGACATCTTCTTTCTAAGTTAAGGACGGATTTGAAGGAAAAGAAAGCCAACGGAGAAGATATAAGCGATGAACTGAAGACGCTGAAGAAGAAAATGCAGCGTGGCGATTATATTTCGGTAACGTGGATATATGACTTGTTTAAGTTGACATTGGTGCCGATATTTGGTGTGGCTTCTGTTTTCTTCAGTATCTATTGGGCATCCAAGGTGTTTGAGATGACAAGCCTTTGCGAATCATTCTTCCGTATGGATATTGTTCATCAGCAGAACCTGATTCGTATCTCTCTGGACCGTCTGTGCCTTGTGGCAGCATTGTGGTTTGTCTTCCGCTATCTTAATTACGGAATACGTGGGTTCTATTGTCATTATAGGCGTAAACTCCTTTCTGAAAATGAAACGCTGAACCTTACGCTGGCACGTAATATTATAGGCATTCTTTGTTGGGGTATCTATATCATTATTGTATTGGTGATACTGGATGTACCAAGGGACGGTATCAGCATTGTCGGTGCCGGTCTGGCCACAGGTTTGGGATTTGCCATGCAGAGTATTCTGGAGAACTTCTTCTATGGTATCTCACTGATGACAGGACGTATTCATGTGGGTGATTATATAGAATGTGACGGCATTGCGGGAAAGGTGGAAAGCATTACCTATCAGAGTACGCAGATTGTGACAAATGACGGTTGTGTGATAGCTTTCATGAACAGCGCTCTCTTCAGAAAGAACTTTAAGAACATGACACGCAACCACCGTTATGAACTGATAAAGATTCCTGTTGGTGTGGCCTACGGCAGTAATGTGGAGGAAGTGCGTAAGATGATTATAGAAGCCCTGATGCCTGTCTGTCTGGAGAAGAATGCCGACGGACAGTGCATTACAAATGTCGAGGAGCAACCTATGACGGTGGCTTTTGTGAATTTCGGTGATAGCAGCGTAGATCTGGCTGTCTGCATCTGGATGCTGGTTGAGGAGAAGATCGTGCTGGTGGGACGTGTTAAGGAAATTATCTATAATACGCTAAACAAGAATAACATAGAAATTCCTTTCCCGCAGCGAGATGTTCATATAAAGAACAGCTAAGTTTCTTTCTCCCTTTACAGCCATTCGGGCAGCTGGTATAATTTGGTTCCGTTGCTGCCTTTGATAAGAATGGTTTTGCCTGCAAGGGGATTGTTGCAGATTTCCTCCCTCACGGCTTCAACATCCTTAAAGTATCTGGCGTTGATACGGTTGTTCTGATAGTCGAGAGAAGCAAAATTCTCTCCAACCAGCCATATTTTCTCTAAGGGCATTGTGGCCAGGATGTCCATAATCTTGCGGTGTTCCATCTCGCTGTCGGCTCCCAGCTCGCGCATATCGCCCAGAATTACCATTTTATGCTTCGATTCAATAAACTGGAAGTTGGTGAGCGCAGCAATCATGCTGCTGGGATTGGCGTTGTAAGCATCTACAATCAGGCGGTTTTTGCCTGTATCGCGGAACTCGCTTCTGCTGTTACTGGGTATGTAGTGCTCTATGGCGTGGCGGATTTGCTCTGGCGTAACGCCAAAATGTAGTCCAACGGTAATGGCAGCACGCAGGTTGGATATGTTATAAGCACCTATCAGGTGAGTCTGTATAGTTTGCCAAGGCTCGTCTGGGGCACTTCTCCATTGTATTTTTACAAAGGGGTCGCAGTCCTCAATACGTCCTTCTATATAGGGGATGGCATTGCTGTAGAGGCAGAACCCGCGTTCTTCTGCCATTTTGAGCAGGTCTTCATCCAAGGCATTGAGGAAGATTGTGGCTTGGCGCTGTTGTAAATCGTCAAAAAGTTCTCCCTTTGCGTTCTTCACGCCTTGGAAGGAACCAAATCCCTCAAGGTGTGCCCGTCCCACATTGGTTATCAGTCCATAGTCAGCCTTTACCATGTTACACAGGAATGTTATCTCGCCTGGATGGTTTGCCCCCGTCTCAATAACGGCAATATCGTGTTCTTTGGTAATGCGGAGCAGCGTACGGGGAACTCCCAAATGATTGTTGAGGTTTCCCTGAGTGTAGAGGACGTGGTGTGCTTCCGATAGGATGCTGGCAATCAGTTCCTTGGTTGTTGTCTTCCCGTTAGTGCCTGTAATCTGCAATACGGGAATGTTTAGTTGCTGTCGGTGGTAGGCAGCAAGTTCCTGAAGCGTCTGTTCAGGATTGTCGGATACAATAAACCTTTCGTCATCTTCTGGAGCAAATTCTTTCTCAACCACAGCGTATGCACATCCCTTCTCCAGGGCAGACGCAGCATAAAGATTGCCATCGAATGTGGCTCCTTTTAATGCAAAGAATATAGAACCAGCCGGGCAGTCTCTGCTGTCTGTTGTAATAATGGGGTGCTGTTGATAGATTTCATATAATTGTTCCGTCTTCATAAAGTCTTTTTTTTACATTTTACGCTACAAAGTTAATTCATTTTTCCGATAATTTACAAATAATGTATAACTTTGTGCCAAAGTTACCAAGAAATATATGAAAGGTCTGCTGCCCTATACGATAAATGTGGGAGGAAAACTTATGGATTTGAGCGAACCTCAGGTCATGGGTATCCTAAACGTAACACCTGATTCATTTTATTCGGCAAGTAGAAAGAAGAGCCAGGAGGAAGTTCGGGAGCGTGTCGGAGCCATATTGGCAGAAGGCGGTTCCATAATAGATATAGGGGCTTATAGCAGCAGACCCGGAGCTGAAAACATCTCGGCAGACGAGGAAATGACCCGTCTGCGCGGTGCCTTGCAGACAGTGCGTAGCGTTGCTCCAGAAGCTGTGGTAAGCGTTGATACGTTCAGGGCCGATGTGGCTAAGATGTGTGTCGAAGAGTTCGGCGTGCAGATTATAAACGACATAAGTGGCGGTGAATTGGATTCTCGTATGTTTGATACGGTAGCCGCATTGGGCGTTCCTTACATTCTGATGCACATGAAGGGTAATCCGCAGACGATGCAGCAGGAACCGCATTACGGGGATTTGTTGGTGGAAATGCTTCAGTATTTCGGTAGCAAGGTGGATAAACTGCACGACCTGGGCGTAAAGGACATCATATTGGATCCTGGCTTTGGTTTCGCTAAGACATTGGAACACAACTATCAGTTGATGTACCGCCTTCAGGACCTGAAGGTACTGGGGCTGCCCATATTGGTGGGTGTGAGCCGCAAATCGATGATATACCGGTTGCTGGATGGCACGCCGGAGGATGCGCTTAATGGCACCACCGTGCTGAATACGCTGGCACTGCAGAAGGGGGCAAACATTCTTAGGGTGCATGATGTGAAAGAAGCCGTAGAGGTAGTAAAGATAGTTAAAAAGATGTTGACATGCCAGAATTTGGGATAAAAGACTTGGTTGATATTCTGCTTGTGGCAATAGGCCTGTTCTATTGCTATAAGGTAATGAAGCAATCGCGCTCTGTAAATATCTTTTACGGAGTGTTGTTCTTTATCAGTTTCTGGATTGTTGTCAGCAAGGTTTTGGAGATGAAGTTGGTGGGAGGCATTCTGGACAAACTGGTAAACGTGGGTGCCATTGCCATCATTATTCTTTTTCAGGAAGAAATCCGTCATTTCTTTTATCGGATGGGGGCTCGCCAGCGGGTACATTGGTTTATAAACTTCTTCAGGCCCGACAAAAAGAAAAACCTCTCAGAGTTTGTTCATGAAAGGGAGACCATCTTTCCCATAGTGATGGCCTGCCTGAATATGAGCAAGCAAAGGGTAGGAGCCTTGATTGTGTTGCAGAACAATCTACCCCTGAACGATTTTGTTCGGACAGGTGAGTTGGTGAACGCCAAGATAAGTCAGCGGTTAATAGAGAATATCTTCTTTAAGAACAGTCCGTTGCATGACGGTGCCATGATTATCTCCAATAACAAGATTACGGCGGCAGCCTGCATCTTGCCCATCAGCCACGATTTGGATATTCCCAAGGAGTTTGGTCTTCGCCATCGTGCTGCCAAGGGTATCAGTCAGGAAACAGACGCGCTGGCCATTGTGGTAAGTGAAGAGACGGGGAGCATCAGCGCAGCATATAACGATGTGCTGAAGGCTCATATTTCTGCAGAGGAACTGGAGAAACTGCTGATGAGAGGAAGGTTCTGAGAGTGAAGAGTGAAGGCTGCGATTGAGCGAGAGGAGAGCTAAGCTTGCTTAAGCTATTCCGAGCGTGAGCAGGCTCGACCGCAGGTCAAAAATGAAAAAGCGGCCCAAATAATAATCCGTTATAACGCTATAATGAAGGCCGCAAATATAATAGATATTTTAAACATATAAAAACAGATAGTATTATGACATTGATGGAAAAAATCATCGCTCGTGCCAAGAGCAACAGGCAGCGCATTGTGTTGCCAGAGAGCCTGGAGGAGCGAACACTGACAGCCGCAGACAAATCGCTTGCTGACGGTTTAGCAGAGATTATCCTGATAGGCAATCCTGACGAGATTTTTGCCTTGGGTAAAAAACTGGGACTTACCCATCTTGACAAGGCCATTATCATTGACCCAGCAACCAGCGACGTAACAGACGAGTACGTAGAGCTGCTGTATAACCTGCGTAAGAGTAAGGGCATGACCAAGGAGGAGGCACGCGAAAAGGTGCTGAATGACCCTCTTTATTTTGGCTGCCTTATTATAAAAAGCGGACATGCCGACGGTCAGATTAGCGGTGCACTCTCTACAACAGGCGATACCTTGCGTCCAGCTCTTCAGATTATAAAGTGTGCTCCTGGCATTACCTGTGTCAGCGGTGCCATGTTGCTCATTACAGACAAACCTCAGTATGGCGAGGATGGTGTGGTTGTTTTGGGTGATGTGGCTGTAACTCCCGTTCCCGATGCATCACAACTGGCCCAGATTGCTGTTTGTACCGCACATACGGCTCGTAGCGTGGCAGGTTTTGCTGAGCCTCGTGTGGCTATGCTTAGCTTCAGTACCAAAGGAAGTGCCAAGCATGAGGTAGTGGATAAGGTTATTGAGGCAACCAAGATTGCTCACAAGATGGAACCCTCTTTGAAACTGGATGGCGAACTGCAGGCTGATGCCGCTCTGGTACCTTCGGTTGGAGAGAAAAAGGCTCCCGGTTCAGAGATTGCAGGTCGTGCCAACGTTTTGGTGGCACCCAGTCTCGAAGTTGGTAACATCGGCTACAAGTTGGTTCAGCGATTGGCTGGTGCTGATGCCATTGGTCCCATCCTGCAGGGTATTGCCCATCCTGTGAACGACCTCTCCCGTGGTTGCTCCGTAGATGATATCTATAAGATGGTAGCTATTACCGCTTGCCAGGCAATGGATGCTCGCGCGTAGCGCTCGCTTAGAGTGATAAGTGAAAGAGTGAAAAGTGAAAGAATCAAAGTTACTGAAAAAATGAAGATTTTAGTCTTGAACTGCGGGAGCAGTTCCATTAAGTACGCATTGTACAACATGGATGACAAGAGTGTCATCACCAGTGGAGGAATAGAAAAGATTGGTTTGCCGGACAGCTTTATTACGGTAAAGCTGAATGGTGAAAAGCACAAGATGGAACGCCCCATTGCAGAGCACACAGCTGGCGTTCAGTGGATTTTCGAAGTACTGACGACAGGCGATTATGCCGTTCTGAAGAACCTTGAAGAGTTGGATGCCGTGGGGCATCGTATGGTACATGGCGGCGAGAAGTTCAATAAGAGTGTTCGCCTGACACCAGAGGTTATGGAGGCTTTTGCAGCCTGCAACGATTTGGCTCCACTTCACAACCCTGCCAACATAAAGGGTGTAAATGCCGTTACGGCTTTGCTCCCCAACATTCCTCAGGTAGGTGTCTTCGATACTGCTTTCCATCAGACCATGCCCGACTATGCCTATATGTATGCCCTGCCTTATAACTTGTATAAGGAGTATGGTGTTCGCCGTTACGGTTTCCACGGAACCAGCCACAGATATGTTTCACAGCGCGTTTGTGAGTTCCTGGGTGTAAAGCCAGAGGGCAAGAAGATAATCACCTGCCACATTGGTAACGGAGCCAGCATAGCTGCCGTAAAGGATGGCAAATGTGTTGACACCTCTATGGGTCTTACTCCGCTGGAGGGTCTTATCATGGGAACCCGCAGTGGTGATATTGATGCAGGAGCCGTTACTTTCCTGATGGATAAGCTAAACCTCGACACCAAGGGCATCAGTAACTTGCTGAACAAACAGAGCGGTTTGGCTGGTGTCAGCGAGGGGAGCAGCGACTTCCGCGATATCCTTGCTGGTATAGCCAACGGTAATGATAAGGCACGTCTGGCTAAGGAGATGTACACTTACCGTATCAAAAAGTACATTGGCCAGTATGCCGCCGCCATGGGTGGTGTGGATATCATCCTCTTTACTGGTGGAGCAGGCGAGAACCAGTGGGAAGTTCGTGAAGGTGCCACAAACGGCCTGGAATTCATGGGTGTAAAGATGGATGTTCAGAAGAACCGTGCCTGTCGTGCTACAGAGGCCATCCTGAGTGCTGATGATTCCAAGGTAATCGTTTGCTGCATCCCAACGGATGAGGAGCTGATGATAGCCCTCGACACCCAAGCACTCTGCTAACAGATAGTATATACATTATTAATAACAAAGAGGGTGTTGCCGACACCCTCTTTGTTGTTTTCTTATCCTCGACGTTCCAGATAGGGAAGCTTGTATGGACGGCGGTAATCGTAGTAGTAGAGGCGGTGAGCAAAGGCCTCCTTATCGTTGCCAAAGCTCAGGGTAGCTGGATTCCAGTGCACAGGACGATTTAGCTCTCGTGCTATGTTGAATATACAGCATAGAGTGTTGGTGCTGCATCCGTACTCAACGGGTGCAATGGGGTCTTTATGCTCACGTATGGCATCTATGAAGTTTTGCATGTGTGGTGCGCTAACCTCATATTGTCCGGCAGCGATAGTTTCCTGATGCTTCTTCAGCTGTTTGCTGTCAGAACACTCGATGTATCCGCGAGCCACCTTCAGCCATCCCTTGTCGCCAATGAACTTTATACCTTTAGCCTCTACGTTGTCTGTATAGGGGCGTTCCTGCATGATAATGCCGTTGGCATACTTCATGGTGGCAAATTCTGCTCCGTTGTATCCTTGTGGGATAAACTCTACGGGTCCCAGTCCGTCCATACCTATGGCCGCCTGAGCAATATCGTACATGTGAGCACCCCAGTCTGCTGGAAAACCGTTACCTGTTTCCGAATACCAGCGCCAGGCACCCCATAACTGCTCATTCCTGTCGGGGTCGAGTGTCACCACAGGGCAAAGGTCTGAGTGGTAATGAATCTTAGGGTCATTCAGCGGACCCATCCATAGGTTGAAGTTCAGGTTGTCAGGCACAGGCATCTCTGGCAAGTCCAATGGCTTTGGAGGATCACCCACGCGAACGTATATTTCCTTAATATCTCCAATTGCACCGCTTTGTACCAATGCTATGGCTGTCTGGAATTCCTCACTGCTGCGCTGCTGGCTTCCCATCTGCAGGATGCGGTTATTGGCTCGTACTGCACGCTGAATAGCCAAGCCTTCTGTGATAGTGTATGCAAGGGGTTTCTGCACATAGACATCCTTACCTGCCTGTAACGAATGAATGGCTACCAGAGCATGCCAATGGTCAGGCGTAGCTATCTCGATGGCATCTATGTCCTTACGCTCCAGTAAACGCTCGTATTCTTCATAAACATCGCAGCGTACGGGCATTTTCTTTTCCTGCTGCCATTTTGTTACATACCTGCGAAAACGTTCGCGTTTGATGCTGTCAACATCGCAACAGGCTGCAACCTGTACTCCAGGACATTCGGTAAAACTGCGGAAGTCGCTGCATCCTTGCTGGCCCAGTCCAACAAAGCCAAGTACCACTCTGTCACTTGGGGCAATCCTAACCCCGTCTATCGTAAAACTGGGCAAAATCATAAATCCGGCAATGCCAGTAGCCGTTGTGGTAAGAAACTGGCGGCGCGACATGGATTTCTTCTCTGTTTTAGCGTTTTTCTTATTCATAAAAACAAAGTTTTTTGGTTTTTAATCTGAATAATTGTCAAGTGTTATTTGTCCGTTTGAGAATTGGGCGTAGGTGAACTGGCTTATCCAGTCGCCTATGATGAGGAGGCGGTTTTGGTGGCTGAGCATGAGGTCAAGCTCTATATGCCGATGCCCGAAAACGAAGTAATCTATCTGTGGATTCTTTTTCAGGTATTCTTTGGCAAAGCAGACAAGAGGCTCTTTATCTTCACCCATGTAGGGAGGTTCACCCTGTGGATTCTCTGCTGATGGGGCGTGTTTGAGCCGGCTGTGCTTGGCCCATTGCAGGCCAAAGGCCACGCCGAGGTCGGGGTGCAGCCAACGGAAGGCCCATTGGCAGCATTTGTTGTGGAAGACGGAACGTAGGAACTTGAAAGACTTACTTTCATCTCCCAGTCCGTCACCATGTGCCAGAAAGAAGGTCTTGCCTTCTATCTGAATGATCTCTGGTCCATAGTGCATGGTAATGCCGCACTCTTGGGTGAGGTAGTCTTTACACCAGATATCGTGGTTACCCGTAAAGACGTGAACGTCAATGCCCATATCAGTAAGTTCCGACAGCTTGCCTAAGAGACGGGTGTAGCCTTTGGGGACTACGTTCTTATACTCGAACCAGAAGTCGAACAGGTCACCCAGGATATAAATGCTTTGCGCCTGTGTCTTTATCTCGTCAAGGAAATGGCACAGGTGTCTTTCCTGTTCTCTGGAGTTGGGTATAGCCCTGCTTCCCAGATGAGCATCGCTTATGAAATATACTTTCTTCAAATTGTTTAGCGGTTAGCGGAATTTAACGAAAACGAAAATCGTTTTAGACTTTAGGCTTTAGACGTTAGACGATTATGAATTGTTAATTGTTAATTGTTAATTATGAATTGTTAATTTTTCACTTTTCACTTTTTAAAGGAATCCAAGTTCTACTTTTGCCTCCTCTGACATCATGTCCTTGTTCCATTCTGGCTCAAATACAAGCTGTACGTCAACTTTGTTGAGTCCTGAAATGGTTTCCAGTTTCTGACGTACATCCTCAAGGATGAAATCGGCAGCAGGACAATTGGGTGCCGTAAGCGTCATATCTACGGACAGTTCTGTTGCCGTATCGTCCAGCTCTATCCTGTAGATGAGGCCAAGATCGTATATATTGACGGGTATCTCGGGGTCAAAGACGGTACGTAACACCTCTATTACGCGTTCTTGTATCTGTAATGTATCGTTCATAATTTACCTTGTTCTGAGTAGCTGTAATATTTGTCGTCCGAGACAATAAGGTGGTCTAAAAACTTGATGCTCATTGTCTGACAAGCTTTGGCAACCTTTGCGGTAAGATTGTCGTCTTCTCTGCTGGGGTTCAGATTTCCGCTTGGATGGTTATGGCAGAGAATGACCGCTGTAGCCTGAGCCAGAAGGGCATGTCTGAGCAGTTCCCTTACATCAACAGAGGTACAGGCCAATCCGCCATGACTGAGCTTTACGCTGTTGATGATTTTCAGTCCGTTGCTAAGCATCAGCAGATGACATTCTTCTACCGTAAGGTCCTGCATCCTGGGACGGAAATAAAGGAAGGCATCACTTGTCTGAGATATCTTCTGACGCGGCTCCAGTTCTTCTGACAGACGTCTGTTTGCCAACTGGCAGGCAGCCAGTATAGTAATGGCCTTGGCCTTTCCCATACCCTTGTATTGCGTCAGGTCTTCTATGGTTGCTTTGCCAAGGAGTTTCAGGCTGTCGTTATAGTCGGTCAGCACTTCGCGCATCATCTCTACGGCACTCTTGCCGGGTATGCCGCTGCCAACCAGGATGGCCAGCAACTCGGCTTTGCTTAGTGTGTCGGCTCCGTGATTCTCCATCTTCTCGCGTGGCCGGTCGTCTAATGCCCAGGTTTTTATACTCTCCATTCCGTGCGGTTTATTTATAGAAATTGTTTTTAAAAGCCTGCAGTTCCTCGTTTCTGCCACAGACACAGCGTAACCACCAGGCCTTCAGAAATCCTGTTCCGTAGCCAATGAGTTGGATAAATGCGGAAGGGACGGACAACAAGCCAACCAGAAGGCTCCTGTTCCTTATACTGGAGTCTATGAATATCAGTCCGCTATAGAGGAGTAGGGGCAAAAGGCCCAGCAGAAAGAAAAAGAAGCCTAAGCCCTGATGCATGTTATCAGTAGGACGAAGCCCGTTGGCATCCAACCATTCACCTTCTATCCATAGAGCCGCTCCTCCAAGAATGAGCAGCAGGCAGGCAAAGGTCCCCAAGGTGAAAACCATAGGCAGCAAATGCACCAGCTTTAGTGTGCCTGGATGGCGCTTCATCAGGTTGATGCGGGCAATGCCGCTGTTGTGAACCTGCTTGAAAAACTTCTTGAAATCCGTTCTGCGTTTATGCCAAACCCAAGCCTCGGGGAAGAGGCGGCAAAGGGCTCCGCTCTCATAGATACGGATGCTGAAGTCAATGTCCTCGCCAAAACGCATTTCAGAGAAGCCTCCCAACTCTTGATAGAGCGTTCTGCGGATTCCCATGTTAAAGGAGCGGGGATAGAACTTCTTGTCCATCTGCTTCTTACCGCCACGAATACCGCCTGTGGTAAAGAACGAGGTCATGCTATAGTTGATGGCTTTCTGCACGTTGGAAAAGCTCTCATGGGCACGGTCTGGACCGCCCCAGGCATCGGCTTGAGTTGATGATTGATAATTGATGATTGATAATTCATGTTCAATGGCTTGCAGATAACCTGGGGGGAGGACTACGTCGCTGTCCAGAACAATGACAAACTCACCCTGACTGCGCTCTACGCCATAATTACGTGTCTGTCCGGGACCGCTGTTGGGTTTGGTAAAGTATTTCAGGTTCAGGCGGTCGGCATATTTATCTACAATCTTTTTGCAAGGTATGTCCGACCCGTCTTCTACTACCACCACCTCAAAGTCTTTGAACGTCTGCGTTGTCAGGCTTTGCAGCAGTTCATCCACTTCGTCCGGGCGATTATAGACAGGAATAACTATGGAGTATTTCATTCGTTTGCATTATTTGAGCACAAAAGTAGCATTTTTTCTGAAAACTTCAAAATGGAATGCTACCTTATTTGTTTATCAGGAAGATGGCAGGTATCTTGCTGAGGTCGGGAAGCTGAATTTTTTTCCATTCCGCAATGGTATGGGTATGTATGTATTCATCTGCCGTTGTAATGCCTGCTGCAATACAGAGGCGCGTCTGGGGACGCAGGGTGGCCAAGAGGGTCTGGAACATCTTCTGGTTGCGGTACGGTGTTTCTATAAAGAGTTGTGTCTGGTGCTCGTTCCAAGCGCGGGTCTCTAATGACTTCAGTGCCTTGGCTCTGTCCGTTGTATCTACAGGCAGATAGCCGTTAAAGGCAAAACGCTGTCCGTTCAGTCCGCTTCCCATCACGGCCATTAGCATGCTGCTGGGGCCCACAAGGGGAATCACCCGCAGGTTCTGCCTTTGTGCAATGGCAACAATGTCTGCACCAGGGTCTGCCACGGCAGGGCATCCCGCTTCGCTGATTACTCCCATGGGTTTCCCGTCCCTGAGTGGTTGCAGATATTGGCTGAACAACCTTTCATCCGCGTGCTTACCCATTTCGTAAAACGTTGAGTCGTCGATAGGAAATTCGCAATCCACCTGACGAAGGAAACGGCGGGCAGAACGGACATTTTCCACAATAAAATGACGGATTCCCATGATGATGTCATGGTTGTACTGGGGCAGCACCTGCTGAATGCTGGTCTCTCCTAAGGTAACGGGTATGAGGTATAGTGCTATTTCCATAATTGTATTTTTGTTTTGGTAGCATATTGGGCGGCACTCAGAATGTAGCCGCGGTACAGGTTGGCTATTGTCTGTATGGTAATATCCCTGACGTTTTCCGGGGAAAGGATATTCTTAATATCATCGTTAATGCCCGTACCCTTTAGTTTGAAAACAGCTTCTTTCTGCGTCCAAAGGCTGATGAAAGCAACATCCGGGCTGGGGGAGGAGAATATCTGCTGGCATTCCTCATCGTTCATACAATAACGCACCAGCGTTTCTTTTGCTGGGCGGATACATTCCACGTCCAGACCGCAAGGTGCATCGCTTAGGAAGCAGCTCACTGCCTCCTTGCAATGGCTCAGGCTGAAGTGAATGTTGGGGAATGTCTGTAACAGGGGTTTTCCGTTTTCGTTATATGAGAAGGGGGGCATTTCACAGATGTCATACTCAAGCATCAGGCCGCGGCATAGTTCAAGGTAGGCAAGGGCACATTCTTTCCGGCCTTCCGGATGCTTGAACTTCAGTGCCTGTTCTCTTCGCCATGACGGCAACAGACTGATGGCTTTCTCCACCAGTTTTTCCGGGAAATCCCCTATATGATCGTTGATGTACAGCATATCTGTTCAAAATGTCTGGAGGCTATTCATTCAATTCGCGTAAACGTAAAATCTTTTGAGATAATCCTCTAAAGATTCGCCTTCTTTTTGTGATATTTATCTAATTATATTATCTTCATTATATGATGTGACTTTAATTTCTCTGCAAATGTAACGAATTTATATGTAACACGGAGCGCGAAGGCACAATTTCTGATGAAATAAATCAAAAAAGGGTTTGCCTTGACGCGGGCAAGGGCGAATTGACGGGCATAAGCTTTGTGGCCTGGAAAAGATTTCGTACCTTTGCGAAGGAATTTGATGGAATCACGTAATAACGGAACATCGTTATCACGAAAAACGAGAGGAAAGAAGGCCGTTATTACGGAATGACGTCATAACGAAAGGACGAGAGGACAAGACAATGAAATAACGACAAAAGAATAGACAACAATGCAAATCACGAGATTCAGTTACTTTTGGCTTGACACTTGGGTGATGGCGAATGTGATTCAGTTGGCGACACAGGATTTCTGCACACGGTTCCTCAATCACACTAACGATCCTTGCGGGCGGCAGTTCGACCAGATGACGCAGGCAGCTCGGTCTGCTCCTGCCAACATTGCAGAAGGCAACTCTCGACACTCGACTTCGAAGGAGACGGAAATGAAGCTCACGGATGTCGCCCGCGCCACGCTCTCTGAACTTGCCAATGACTATCTGAACTGGTTGCTGCGACACGAGCAATTGCCTTGGTCAACGCATTCTGCAGCATACGTAGAGGTGGCAAGTACGCCCCTTGACAAGCCAGACTATCAGGATGACGTCCTTTATCAAAGCAGCATACACATCCTCCAGCAGAGGCATCGTTTCGACAAATGGTTGCTATCCGAGGATTCGATGACGGTTGCCAACTGTGTGCTTGTGCTTTGCAACCGTCTCGTTATGATGCTCAGCAAACAGATTGAAAACCAGTTAGCGACGTTCCGCGAGGAAGGAGGTTTTACGGAGGCACTGACTGCGGAACGCCTTGCCCATCGCACGGAGAAGAACCGGCAGGATGATGCCCCCGTCTGTCCCCAATGCGGCAAGCCGATGATTAAGCGCATGGCAAAGAAGGGTATGAACTCCGGCAGGGAGTTCTGGAGTTGCTCTGCCTATCCCGAATGTATCGGGACGAGGAATATCATTTGAGAAACCGAATCGTTATGACGGGATAACGTTATGACGTTATGACGGGGCTGCCAAAAATAATTGGGCTCCATTTGGGCGATATTGTTCTCAATTAGGCCGTGAATTTGCTCAATTCTATTAAGTTGTGGACAAATTATGACTAAAAGACACTAAATCTTAGCTGTTTTTAGTTGAAATGTGTAAGTACTTGTACATCGTTTGAAGATTATTTTGTAACTTTGCGCCCACTTAAAGAAAAAAGATTTAAACAAAAGACGTAAAATGAGTGACAGATTGTTTATTTTCGACACTACACTGCGTGACGGGGAACAGGTTCCCGGTTGCCAGTTGAATACGGTGGAGAAAATTCAGGTAGCCCGTCAGTTGGAGGCTCTTGGCGTTGATGTTATAGAAGCCGGATTCCCTATTAGCAGTCCGGGCGATTTCAATTCAGTGATAGAAATCAGTAAGGCTGTAACATGGCCCACCATTTGTGCGCTGACCCGTGCAGTCCAGAAGGATATTGATGTGGCCGCGGAAGCATTGCAGTATGCCAAGCATAAGAGAATCCATACGGGTATCGGTACCAGCGAGAGCCATATCCGCTATAAGTTCAACACTACGCCTGAAGAGATTATAGAGCGTGCTGTGGCAGCTGTCAAGTATGCCAAGAAGTATGTCGAGGATGTTGAGTTCTATGCCGAGGATGCCGGACGGACAGACAACGAGTACCTGGCACGTGTTATTGACGCTGTTACCAAGGCAGGTGCTACGGTTTGTAACATCCCCGATACAACGGGTTTCCGTGTTCCCAATGAGTACTTCGAGAAGATAAAGTACCTTTACGAGCATGTTGATGCCTTTGCAGCAGGAAAGAGCATCCTATCTACTCATTGCCATAACGACCTTGGCATGGCTACAGCCAACACTGTAGCTGGTGTTTTGGGCGGTGCCCGTCAGGTAGAGGTTACCATCAATGGTATTGGTGAGCGTGCCGGCAATACCTCGTTGGAGGAGATTGCCATGATATTCAAGACGCATCCCGATTTGGGCATAGAGACCAATATCAATACCACCAAGATTTATCCTACCAGCCGCATGGTAAGCAGCTTGATGAATATGCCCGTTCAGCCTAATAAGGCCATAGTTGGTAAGAATGCTTTTGCGCACAGTTCGGGTATTCATCAGGACGGTGTGCTGAAGAATGCTTCCACTTACGAGATTATGGATCCCAAGGATGTGGGCATCGATGATAACGCTATTGTGCTGACAGCCCGTAGCGGACGTGCGGCCCTGAAGCATCGTCTGAGCGTGAATGGTGTGGAGATTGACGGTGAACGTCTGGATAAGGTTTATCAGGACTTCTTGGCACTTGCCGATAAGAAGAAAGAGGTTACGGACGATGATATCCTGGTATTGGCAGGAGCCGACAGGAGTGCTTCTCACAATGTCAAGCTCGATTACCTTCAGGTTACTACCGGCAAGGGTGTGAAGAGTGTTGCCAGCATAGGCCTGATTATTGCCAACGAGAAGTTCGAGGCTGCCGCATCCGGAAACGGTCCTGTAGATGCTGCCATCAATGCGCTGAAGTGTATCATTAAGCGCAAGATGGTACTGAAGGAGTTTACTATTCAGGCCATCAGCAAGGGTTCTGATGATATGGGTAAGGTGCACATGCAGGTGGAGTACGACGGTCACCTGTACTATGGCTTTGGTGCCAATACTGATATCGTAACCGCCAGCGTAGAGGCATATATTGACTGTATTAACAAGTTTAGATAGACCCCCCAACCCCCTTTAGGGGGAGAATAAAAGCAGAAGGCAAGACCTCTAACCCCTTTAGGGGGAGAATAAAAGCAGAAGCCAAGATCTCTAACCCCTTCAAGGGGAATAAAAAGATGCAATATGACAGCGGATAAACAACACACCAATAAAAAACTCCCCCTAAAGGGGGATGGGGGGTCCTACAACCACTTTGCCTATCAAAATGCAGACCCTGCATACTACGCCCAACTGAAAGTTTGGGCAAAGGAGATGAGGTCTAAACCTACAGAAGCGGAATCAATACTAAGAGATTATGTAAGAGCGAACAACTTAGGTCATAAGTTCCTATTCCAATATATTATAGGACAATTTATTGTGGATTTCTTATGTCCCGATTGCAAGTTAATAATAGAGGTAGATGGAGGTTATCATTCAGAACCTATACAGTTATGCGACGATGAAGTGAGAACTCAAATGCTTGAGAAGTTGGGCTACAGGGTTTTACGTTTTACAAACGAGCAGGTATTATATGATATTGATAATGTAATTAATAAAGTTAAAAGCAATTTACAATTATAAGTATGTCAGAATCCAATGGTAATTCAAGGTTCCCCCTAAAGGGGGATAGGGGGTTAACCCTCTTTGATAAAATCTGGGACGCACACGTTGTTCAGAAAGTGGAGGACGGCCCCACACAACTTTACATAGACCGTTTGTATGCCCACGAGGTGACCAGCCCGCAGGCTTTTGACACATTAAGGGACAAGGGCATTAAGGTGTTCCGCCCTGACCATGTGTATGCCATGCCTGACCATAATACTCCCAGCGACCAGCAGGAGTGTATTAGTGACCCTGTAGGACGTAAGCAGGTTGAGACGCTGGCAAAGAACTGTGCCGAGTTTGGCATCACCCATTTCGCTATGGGTACAAAGGACAACGGCATTATTCATGTGGTAGGCCCCGAGAAGGGACTTTCCCTGCCCGGTATGACCATTGTATGCGGCGACTCCCACACCAGTACACACGGTGCCGTAGGTGCAATAGCCATGGGTATCGGTACCAGCGAGGTTGCTCAGGTGCTGGCTTCACAGTGCATTCTGCAGAGCAAGCCCAAGACCATGCGCATCAACATCGAGGGCGAACTCCAGCCGGGCGTTACAGCCAAGGACGTTGCCCTTTACATCATGGCCCAGATGACCACCAGCGGTGCTACAGGCTATGCTGTAGAATATGCCGGAAGTGCTATCCGTAATATGAGTATGGAAGGACGTCTGACGCTCTCTAACCTTTCTATTGAGATGGGGTCTCGTGCCGGTCTTATTGCCCCTGACGAGACAACCTTTGCTTACCTGAAGGGACGCGAATATGCTCCTAAGGGTGAGGCATGGGACCGTGCCGTTGAGGAGTGGAAGAAATTGCGCAGCGATGATGATGCCGTCTTTGACAAGGAGGTGACGTACCGTGCCGAGGATATTGTTCCCCGCATCACATACGGAACCAATCCCGGTGCCGGCATTGCCATAGACGAGTGCATTCCCACTTTGGAGAGCATTCCCGAGGCAGATCGTCCTCAGTTCCTGTCCATGTTGGATTATATGCAGTTCCAGCCCGGTCAGAAGTTAGAGGGCACACCTGTTGACTATTGCTTCCTGGGTGCTTGTACCAATGGGCGTATAGAGGATTTCCGTGCTTTTGCCAGTGTGGTAAAGGGTAAGAAGAAGGCTGACAGCGTGGTAGCTTGGCTGGTTCCCGGTAGCTGGCTGGTTCGTCAGCAGATTATTGACGAGGGTATCGATAAGATTCTGGAAGAGGCAGGCTTTGAATTGCGTCTGCCCAGTTGCTCCGCCTGTCTGGCTATGAATCCCGACAAGGTTCCTGCCGGCAAGCTCAGCATCAGCACCAGCAACCGCAACTTTGTCGGTCGTCAGGGACCTGGTGCCCGCACCATATTGGCCAGCCCCCTTGTAGTGGCAGCTTCAGCCATCACTGGTGTAATAACTAATCCCCAGACCCTCTAACCCCCTTTAAGGGGAACCCTCTTAATTAGAATACTCATTTAATAATAATAATCAAACACACTCCTTTTTCTCCCCCTAAGGGGGATGGGGGGTCACAATTATGAAACAGAAATTCGACATCATACAGTCAACTTGTATTCCCATCGAGATTGACAACAATAATACGGATAACATCATTCCGGCACGTTATCTTGCTTTCACCACCCGTGATCCTAAGTTCTATGGCGAGGCGTTTATGCACGATCTCCGTTACGATGCCAACAATCAGCCTGTACAGGACTTTGTGATGAACAGGCCCGAGTTCTCAGAGGAACCCCGCAAGGGTGTTCACGAGATCATAGTGGGTGGCCAGAACTGGGGTTCTGGTTCCAGTCGCGAACATGCTGCCTGGGCTATTGCCGGCTATGGCGTAAGGGTGGTTATCAGCAACTCCTTTGCCGATATTCACCGCAACAACCTGCTCAACTGCTTTGTGCTGCCTGTTGTTGTCAGCCGTGAGTTCCAACTGGAACTTTTCAGGAGCATTGCTGAGGATAGCAATACACTTGTCACCGTGGATGTTCCCAACCAGACGGTAAAGAACGAGAAGACTGGCAGCGTAGAGCATTTCGAAATCAATGCTTACAAGAAGTACTGCCTGTTGAATGCATACGATGATATTGACTTCCTTTTGGCCAATACGGACAAAATCGTTAGTTATGAATTAGGGAATAAGGATTAAGAATGAAGGATTCTCCGTACATCGAGATAATGGACACCACGCTGCGCGACGGCGAGCAGACCAGTGGGGTGAGCTTTGTGCCTCACGAGAAACTGCTTATTGTCCGTATGCTGTTGCAGGAACTCTGTGTAGATAGGGTAGAGGTGGCCAGTGCCCGTGTAAGCGAGGGGGAGAAGGATGCTGTAACCATGATTTGCCGCTGGGCCAGACAGGCTGGCATGTTAGAGCAGATAGAGGTCTTGGGTTTCATAGACGGCCATACTTCCGTTGACTGGATAAAGAATGTAGGCTGCAAGAACATGAACCTCCTCTGCAAGGGTTCTGAGCGTCATTGCAAGTATCAGTTGCACAAGACCCTTCAGGAACATGTGGCAGATATCAGCCAGACCATACAGTATGCCCGGGAGCAAGGCTTAAACGTGAATCTGTACCTTGAGGATTGGTCAAACGGTATGAAGGACAGTCCTCAGTATGTTTTCGATTTTGTAGATGCCTTGCGCTCTGCAGGCGTGAAGCGCTTTATGCTGCCGGATACGCTGGGTATCCTGAATCCTATTCTTACGTCTCAGTATGTTTCGCAGATGGTGGAACGTTACCCTGAGTTGCACTTTGATTTTCATGCGCATAACGACTATGATATGGCTGCCAGCAATGTACTGGCTGCCGTTACCAATGGTTGCAAGGGAATACACACTTCCGTGAACGGACTGGGTGAACGTGCGGGTAATGCGCCTCTCAGTAGTGTTCAGGCTATCCTGAAGGACCATTTTCACGGACGTACCGGATTGGTGGAGGAAAAGCTTAACAAGGCCAGCCGTATGGTGGAGAGCATATCGGGTATTGCCGTTCCTCCCAACAAGCCCATCATTGGCGAGAGTGTGTTCACTCAGGTGGCGGGTGTTCATGCCGATGGCGATAAGAAGCACAGCCTTTATTGTAATGATTTGATTCCTGAGCGTTTCGGTCGTAAGCGTGAATACGCCTTGGGCAAGAACTCAGGAAAGGCAAATATCCTGAAGAACCTCGAGGAGCTGGGTCTTGAGCTTACACCTGAACAGACACGCCGTGTTACAGACCGTATCATAGAGTTGGGCGACAGGAAGCAGCTTGTTACTCAGGAAGACCTTCCGTATATTGTAAGTGACGTGCTGAAACATACGGCTCCGGATGACAAGGTTAAACTGAAGAGCTATATGGTTTCTACGGCTTACGGCCTTAAGCCCATGGCCAGCGTGAAGCTGGAGGTGGGCGGAGAGGTCTATGAGGAGTCGGCCATGGGAGACGGTATGTACGATGCTTTTGTACGAGCCTGCCGCCATATCTATCGCGACCGTTTGAATCGTCAGTTCCCCTGGCTCGATAATTATCAGGTTAGTATTCCGCCTGGCGGACGTACGGATGCCTTGGTGCAGACCACCATCTCGTGGGTCTGGAACGACAGGACTTTCCGTACCCGTGCCCTTGATCCCGACCAGACAGAAGCGGCCATCAAGGCAACCATCAAGATGCTCAACCTTATAGAGGACGAAATGCCCAAACTCAACAACTGATAAAATCACAAACACAATAACTCACAAACTCATATATGAAACTTAAAATTGCAGTACTGGCCGGTGACGGCATCGGACCAGAGATTATGGAACAAGGCGTGGCTGTAACAAGTGCCATAGCCGAGAAGTTCGGACACGAGGTATCCTATAAGGAGGCTCTTTGTGGTGCCCATGCCATCGATGAGGTTGGTGATCCTTTCCCCGAAGAGACTTTCCAGACTTGTATGGAGGCTGATGCTGTGCTTTTTGCCAGTGTCGGTGACCCTAAGTTCGATAACAACCCCACAGCCAAGGTACGTCCCGAGCAGGGGCTTTTGGCTATGCGCAAGAAATTGGGCCTTTATGCCAATATCCGTCCCGTAGAGACGTTCGATTGTCTGGTACATAAGTCCCCTCTTAAGGACGAACTGGTGCGTGGTGCTGATTTTATCTGCATCCGTGAACTTACGGGCGGTATGTATTTCGGTGAGAAGAAAGAGGGTACCGATGAGGCTTACGATACCAATTTCTACAGTCGTCCCGAGGTTGAGCGCATCCTGCGTGTGGCTTACCAGTATGCACGTCAGCGCCGCAAGCACCTTACCGTTGTTGACAAGGCCAATGTCTTGGCAAGCAGCCGTCTGTGGCGTAAGGTAGCTCAGGAAATGATGGGCGAGTATCCCGATGTGCAGACTGATTTCATGTATGTCGATAATGCCGCCATGCGTATGATTCAGGAACCCAGGTTCTTTGACGTGATGGTAACGGAGAACACATTCGGTGATATCCTTACTGACGAGGGCTCTTGCATCACGGGTTCCATGGGTTTGCTGCCCAGTGCTTCCACGGGTGAGCATACTCCCGTCTTTGAACCCATCCACGGTTCATGGCCTCAGGGCAAGGGCTTGAACATTGCCAATCCGTTGGCTCAGATTCTTAGCGTGGCCATGCTGTATGAGTATTTTGGACTGAAAGCCGAGGGTGCTCTTATCCGCGAGGCTGTGAATGCTTCTTTGGACCAGAATGTCCGCACGCCGGAGATTCAGGTCGAGGGCGGTGCCAAGTACGGAACCAAGGAAGTTGGTCAGTGGATTGTTGACTATATCAAGAACAAATAGTGAAGAAACTTTTCTTATGCCTGCCTTTACTTTGTTGGTGTTTCTGTGCCAATGCACAGCGGTACCAGCAGTTGGTAAAGCGGGGATTGGAACAGATGCAGGCTGACAGCCTTTTACAGGCCGAGGCTACTTTCCGTGAGGCTTTGGAGGTTGATCCTTTGATAAAATCCAATGCCCTCCTGTTTCAGTACATCGGTTCCATTCAGGAGCGCAGGGGCGAACATCAGCGGGCTCTGGAATCATACGCACAGGGGCTCAATATCTCATCCACTACGGTAAGTCTGCTCTTGTGCCGTGCCTCGCTCTATATGCGACTTGACAATCATGACCGTGCCCTGGCAGATTACACAGAGGCGCTGAACCTGGAGCCTAACCAGACGGAGGCACTCTTTTTCCGTGCATGGCTTTATAGCCAGCGGCGCGATTATAAACGGGCACGTGTTGACTATGACCGTTTGATAAAACTGGAGCCAATGAACGAGAAAGCCCGTCTGGGACTGGCTATCCTTAATGACAAGGACCGTCGTCCACGCGAGGCTATGGAACAGATGGATGCCCTGGTGCATCTCTTTCCCCGTCACGCTTCCCTTTACTTGGTTCGTGGCGGTATGTTCCTGAGTCGTAAGCAGTACGAGCTGGCACTTGTCGATATGAATCATGCCATCGAACTGGAACCGGAAAATCCTGATTGCTATGTTTCCCGCTCCCAGCTTTATAAGGCCATGAAAAAGAAGAAGCAGGCTAAACAGGATGCACAAACGGCTATCCGCTTAGGGGCCGACCCCTCCTTCCTTTACTAACCACTAACCGCTAACCCGTTCTCGTTACTAAAGTCTAACGCCTAAAGTCTAAAGTCTAACGCCATTCTCTCAATCGTCTGTGCACGGTCAGGCCCTACGCTGACGATGGTGATAGGCGTGGAGGTAGCCTTCTCAATATAAGTGATGTAGTCTTTTAGTTGCTGGGGGAACTGAGCCTCTGAAGTCATCTGGGTAAGGTCGGTCTTCCAACCTGGCAGATCCTCATAGACAGCCTGCCAACCCTCGGTATCGTATGGCATATCAGTGGTAGTAACACCGTCCTTCTGATAGGCTACGCAAACGCGGATAGTGTCGAAGGTGTCCAGTACATCGCTCTTCATCATAATAAGCTGTGTTACACCGTTTATCATGATGGCGTATTTGAGTGCCACCAAGTCCAGCCAGCCGCAACGACGGTTACGACCCGTTACAGCACCGTATTCATGCCCAATCTCGCGAATCTTGTCGCCAGTCTCGTCGAAAAGCTCCACAGGGAAGGGACCCGAGCCAACGCGGGTGCTGTAAGCCTTAAAAATGCCGAATACTTCGCCGATACTATTGGGAGCTACACCTAATCCTGTGCAAACGCCACCACTAACGGTGTTGCTGCTCGAGACAAAGGGGTAGGTGCCGTGGTCTATGTCCAGCATGGTGCCTTGTGCCCCTTCTGCCAGAACGTTCTTGCCTTCTGCCAGTGCCTTTCCCAGTTCTATCTCGGTATCGGTAAGTTGGAATTCACGCATATACTCAATGCCCTGCATCCAAAGCTTCTCCTCTTCTGTAATGTCAAAGTCGGTGTAGTGCAGATCCTGCAGAACTTGCATGTGACGGGCTTTCAGGGTAGCGTACTTCTGCTGGAAGTCGGCCAGGATGTCTCCTACACGCAGACCGGTACGACTGGCCTTCTCGCTGTATGTAGGGCCTATGCCCTTTCCTGTTGTCCCAACCTTGTTCTTCCCCTTTGCAGCCTCGTATGCACGGTCCAGCACGCGGTGGGTGGGCAGAATCAGATGGGCACGCTTGCTGATGTGCAGGCGGCTTTTAAGGTCGTAACCGGCAGCCTCCAGCTCCTGTGCCTCTTGCATGAAGAGGTCGGGGGCGATGACACATCCGTTACCAATGATGTTTAGTTTTCCCTCATCGAAGATTCCGGAGGGAATGCTTCTGAGAACGAATTTCTTGCCTTCGAATATGATGGTGTGACCGGCATTGGGTCCGCCGGCAAAACGCGCTACGACATCGTATCGGGGTGTGAAACAATCCACAACCTTACCTTTACCTTCGTCTCCGAAAACAATTCCCAGCAGGGCATCTACTTTTCCTTTTTTCATTTTATCTTATTTATCATTTATCACTTTTCACTCTTTCACTTTTCACTCTTCACTTTTCACTTTTCACTCTTGACCTTTTCTTAATGCTGCTCTTCACCATACAGCTGCGGCACAGACCGTGAAAATACAGCACCGGCTGCGTAATGATGAACTGCTTGCACTTCTGTTCGCTCAGCCAGTTCTCTATTTTGCTGCTTTCCAGTTTGCGGACCATTCCGCATTTCTGGCATACCATACATACCAGAGGGTGCGGGTTGATGCAGCATTCGTAATGGGCGGCGCGGGCCAGGGTGTGTTTGATAATCAGCTTGGCATCCTCCAGCAGTTTCATGGTGTTAAAGAGGGTAACGCGGCTAACCTGGAACTTGGCTTTCTGCTCCATAATCTCGTGCAGTTCGTCTATGCTGAAGATACCCGGTGTTTGGCAGACGATACGCAAAATCTCGAATCGCTCGGGTGTCTTGCGTATGTTCTTGCCCTTCATGTACTCCGTGAGACGCTGGGCAGCAATGGTATATATGTCCGTACATTCACTCATTATCGGGGGACAAAGTTACGAAAAAACGAGAGAAGTGCGAAAGAAAAAGCCTATTTTTCTTTTCAATTCCGAGTGCCAGTAAGTTCGGCGATAGCCAAAGTTACGAAAAGTTGAGAGCAGAACAAAAGAAATCATTCTTTTTTTTGCCGAGACGGAGTAAGTTCGCGGTTTTATCGCAATGTTACGAAAAAACGAGAGAAGTGCGAAAAAAAAAGCTTATTTTTTCTTTTCAATTCCGAGTGCCAGTAAGTTCAGCGGTAGCTAAAGTTACGAAAAGTCAGGGGTAGAACAAAATAAAACTGGAATTTATTTTTTATCCGAGCGATTTCCACTATCTTTGCACCCTCAAATCTAAAATATGGAAAAAATATGAAAATAATGAGACTATTTTTGGCAGTTTGTCTGCTGATAACATCAGTGACAGCAATGGCAGTACCTGCAAAGCGCGTACAAAGAACCATCACACTGGCTGACGGAACACAGAAACAGGTAACGCTGGTGGGTGATGAGAATATGCACTTTTACCTGGATGCTGATAACATTGCCTATACCTGTAATGCAGAGGGCATGTTTGTTAGGAGTGACCGTACCCAACTGGAAGCCCGGTGGAAAGAACGTCTGGCCCGCCGCAACAAGCATCGCATGGAACGTGCCGAGGCACGTGGTATGAACCTGCAGCCCGGTACAACGCGGGGGAACAGCTTTCGTCGCCGTGCCCAATGGGGTGCTGAGCAGAACCCTGTAAGCGGTGATAAGAAGGGACTAGTAATCTTGGTGAACTTCTCTGACAAGAGCCTGAACTCAGCGCATGGACAGGACTTCTACGACAGGTTCTTTAATGAGATAGCCTTCAGGGAGCAAGGAAACGTCGGTAGTGTACACGATTATTTCTTTGAGTGCAGCTACGGTCAGTTTAACCTCACCTTTGATGTTTATGGACCCGTTACCGTTAGCAAGTCCTATAGCTACTATGGAAAGAACGATTCTGACGGGAACGACCTTTATCCGGGCAAAATGGTGGCAGAAGCATGTACCTTGGTGGCTCAGATGGGGGCTGATTTCAGCAAGTACGACTGGGATAACGACGGACTGGTAGATCAGGTATTCCTTGTCTATGCCGGCTATGGCGAACATGCAGGTGCTTCCGAAAATACCATCTGGCCTCATGAATGCACACTTGCCGAAGAGGCTCAGTATGGCGATGGCGATGGTCCTGTGACCTTTAATGGCATTACTGTCGATACGTATGCCGTTACCTCCGAATTGGATGGCAAAACAGGCAACACGCCTGCCGGAATCGGTACGGCATGTCATGAGTTCAGCCATTGTATGTGCCTGCCCGACTTCTATGACACATCTCTCGGCGGAGGACGTTACGGTATGGATATGTGGGATTTGATGGACTATGGTTCGTATTCCGGCAACAACAGGGGCAATTGTCCTACTCCCTATACCAGCTACGAGCGTATGTACTGCGGATGGCTGACACCCCAGGTGCTGAACGAGCCCTGTGTGGTATCAGACATGAAAACGCTGTACCAGACTCCCGAGGCATACATTATATATAATGATAATAACCGCAACGAGTATTATCTGTTGGAGAACCGTCAGGGTGAGGGATTTGGTGCTTGTGATCCTGCCAAGGGTATGCTCGTGCTGCATGTCTATTTCGACTCCAGTGTGTGGACGAATAACGGTGTGAACAGTTCGGATATTCAGCGCATGACACTGGTTCCGGCTGACGGCGTATTGTCCCATATCACCAACGATGGAGATACATGGCCGGGCATAACGGGTAAAACAGAACTTTCAGACACTTCTAATCCTGCTGCCACTCTCTACACGGAGAATACAGACGGCCGCAAGCTGATGGGAAAGCCCTTAGAGGAGATAGAGGATGTTGATGGCCGGATTAGCTTCATGTTCAACGGTGGTATTCCTATGGACATACCCGTGGTTTTGGAGCCTGCCGAGGTGAAGTCCGATGGCTTTACAGCCCGTTGGGATGCTGTAGAGGGTGCTACCAGCTACAAGGTGATGCTGACAGCCGAGGATCTGGAAGCTCAGGAGTACAGTCTGGAGGAGGTGACCTTGCTGGAAGAGGACTTCAGTAAGTTCAACAACGGACTGTCTGTTGACGGCTCATCGGATGTCGGCTCAAAGATGGACGACTATACCAGCATGCCAGGCTGGGAGGGGAGCACGCTCTTTACTACGCCTGGGAACGAGGTTAAGATGGGCAGCAACAAAAGTGCAGGTATTATTTACACTCCTTGGCTCACCACACAGACAGGGAGCGTAACCATTGTCTTTACCGCCCGCAAGTACAAAACAGACAGCCAGCCCTTGTATCTTATTTATGGCGAGGATGATGAACCTGACATAATAGGTGAGGTGGAGCTTTACACCGAGCCTACCCAGTACATGGCTACCATTACTCCGGAAAGCAGTGAGTTCTGGTGGGGTCTTTATTGCGAAGGTCGTTGCTACATCTCTGAGATGTGTGCCTATGACGGTGTTCTTACAGAGGAGCAGCTTGAGGCCAGTGTCATCAGCAGGAAGAACACTGAGAGCTGCATCGTGGAGACGGAGGATACCTCTTATGTGTTCACTAATCTCTCTAACAAGCGTAAATACACCTACAGCGTATGTGCTTTGAACGACACGAGCCGTAGCAAGTGGAGCAACCCCGTAGAGGTACAGCTCCTGTCCGAAGCAACGGCAATTGAAAGTCTCACCCCAACCCTCTCAGGGAGCAAGGGAGCTGTTTATGACCTCTCTGGCCGCAAACTCAATTCTCAATCCTCATCGTTCAATGGATTAAAGAAGGGAGTTTACATAAAGAACGGAAAGAAATACTTAAGGTAGGATAAGAGATACTACGGATTTAAAGGCAGGTTACTTCAAATAACCTGCCTTTTTTGTCCCCTTCCCCTTCCCCCGCTCCTCATAGCTAGCGTCTAAAGTCTAGCGTCTAAAGTCTAAAACGGTTTTCGTTATCGTTACTAAAGTCTAAAGTCTAACGCCTAAAGTCTAAACCGCTAACCGCTAACCCCTTACAAATATAACATGAAAAATGATTTTGGAAAGAAAGACGACAAGAACAAAGGTATGAACATGGCAACAGGAACCGGCAAGTTCTTGACGTTTATGGACGAGGTGATAGACCTCCGGCAGAAAGAGAACCGGCCGGGGACAGCCGGAAACTATCGTAATACCAGTCGCAGCTTTGCAGCTTATTTGGCACATCGTGGATGCAAGGATGTTTCCTTGCACAAGGTAAGTGGTGAACTGTTGGCAGGTTATCAGGACTGGATGCTCAGCGCGGGCAGAAGCAGGAATACAACAGCCTGTCACATGCGCAACCTGCGTGCCACCTACAATCAGGCAATCCGTTGTGGACTGCTCTCTGTTCCGCTGTCCGGACATCCCTTTGCCAATATGCTCACAAGGCCGTCATCCACCCGCAAGCGTGCAGCCTCGCCGGAGTTAATCAGGCAGCTGCGCTCCCTTGATATTAGGGCAGGGTTGATAGCTATGGGCAAAGATCCGGGGAAGAAGACATTCCGGAAGACACTCGATGATCTCACCTTTGCCCGTGACACCTTCATCTTCTGTTTCTTTGCCTGCGGACTGCCCTTCGTAGATTTTGCCTATCTCACACATGGCAACCTCCGTGGCGGATTCCTGTGTTATGAGCGCCATAAGACAGGTCGGTATATCGAGATGGAGATACTTCCCGAGATGCATAGTTTTATTAACCGCTACGCCACCGACGGTGGACATTACCTGTTTCCCGTCATCCGTTCGTTATCGACAACCGATGCCTACCACCAATATGTCAAGGCCCTCCGGAAGTATAACCACAAACTGCGGATGTTGTCGTCCCTGCTTGGGGCAGGTATCAGCCTGACCACCTATATCCCTCGGCATTCATGGGCCACGACAGTCTATCACCACAATATGCCTGTGGCTTATATCTGTGAACGTATGGGACATACCTCCGAGAAAACCACGCGTACCTATCTTAAATCGTTCGAAAGCAGTAAAATTGACGAGGCAAATAAACGTATCCTCCAGTCAATTTTCAGGTAATGCCTATTAGTCGGGATAATGAGCAAATTCTTGCTGCAAAAATACAAACAATAATTAAAACAAACTAACATTTTTACAAAAAAAACTATATCACAGTGATTTTTATTGCTTTTCTTTGAGCATAATAAACACTTTCCATATAAAGCACATCCATCAGCATATTTGCAAATAGTCTAAGAATTAGCGTTTTTCTGAAAAGACGCTCATCTGCTATTCTTTAAAAATCAGCAACATATACAAATTTGCCCATTATCCCGACTAATGAGCATTTTCGGACATGCTCTTATGATGAAGAGAGCAAAAGACAGGGGCTTGTGCTTGTCCGAGGAGCGGCTTCCAAGGCCAATCCAGATTGCGCAAAGACGATGATGCCTGCGGGCAGCAAAGTTGGCACATGCACCACATGAAACAAAAAATGACGGACAGGATGACTGTACCGTAAAGGACGGGATATGCACTTACGGATTAGTGTTTAAGACGATGCTAATGGGAGAAAAAGAGGACAACATAAAAAAGAATCGCGACTATAGCCAGCTGGACAACAAGACATTCCGATGGTATGTGATGTTGCATCCAAATCCGCAACTGTTAGACCTGCAGCTACAGCGCGAGAATGTCAGACGAAGCCTTCTGCGGCAGGATGATCTCCCGCTGCTGGAGTACTTTATTCCCTTCTGTTTCTTATCTCGTCTGTCAGAAAAGGAGAATAGGAAAGAGGCTGATAGGGTAGAAGAAGCCAACAATCTTCGTGAGGACTTTCATGATTTTGCTTTCCTCCATGCCACCCAGCGGCAGATAGTCCTACTCATGGACAGTGAGTGGAACCACGCCATGCGAGGCAGGCTTCGTCATTATCGTGACCGGCAATGGCGGGAAGTCATTATCACAGAGGAAGAGAAGAACAACCTGATTGCCGTCTTCAGCGAATTGCGCATCCGCTTCAGTATTGGCCTTCCTGTGCCCGACCTTGGCCCGGATGTCAAGGTGAAGGTACGGAAGGAAGGCAGTTTCAGGGGGCAGACGGCAAGAATCATCGAGGTAAAGCATACGTCCGATGGTATTTTCCTGAAGCTCGGCATCCCGATGTTCAACGGCATGAAAGAGTTGAAACTGTCCGACCTTACGCTCGAGGACATACAGGCCGAAAACGTACCGGATGATATCATCGGCACACTCTTTGTCCAGGATAAGGAGCGGCTTCTGACAGATATCTTCGAACGTCGTGTCAAGCATACTGAGACCGACGAGACCTGTCAGCAGGATGCGGTTACGCTCAATCACACCTTTCTGTACAGCTATGTCGCGATCAACGATGCTTTCCTGTCAGCACGCTTTCAGGCGCTGATGCTCATCTGCGCCACCCTTCGTTTCGACAGGGAAAGTGTCAAGGCACTTGTCCGGAACGTTCGTGAGCACCTCAACAGTGGCATTGCTTTTCCGCCAGACACAGAAGCCTGGCTGAACATCTCCTTGTATATAGCCACTCGCGATGCCGATTACCGTACTGCAGGAAAGCAGTGTGTCCGGCAGCATCCCGAATGTGCCTCAGAATCCCTTCGCCGCCTCGTGTCCCTTGCCTGCAACCTCCACAGCAAGCGTAAACGCGCAAAAGATGTTAATGGCAGTTAAAATTTCATCCATGAAAGAAAAATGCTGTATCTTTACAAACAAAAAAATAAAGATATATGGTTTACGACAAGATTTCCAATTACGAGACCTACGCAAGTCTCTCCGATGATATCCGTATAGGTTTGGAGTTCCTGCTTCATGCTACTCCTGCCACTGAGAATGGTGTACACGAGCTTTCTCCCCGTGTAAAGGCAATAGTTTCAGAATACACCACCAAGCCACAGAATGAGAATGGCTACGAAGCCCATTGCCAGTACATAGATATTCAGTATCTCATCAGTGGCTCCGAAAAGGTTGCCTGCCTGCCGTTGGAGTACCTGAAAGAGACAAAACCCTATAGCGAGGACATAGATGCCGCATTCTACGAGCAGTCAGATGTCCAGCCGCAGGAGTTGCTCATAGGCAACGGCTACTTTGCCATCCTCTTTCCCCAGGACGGCCACATGCCCCAGCTCAGCGTAGCAGCCCCCCTCGCAGTAAAGAAAGTCGTCGTAAAAGTCGCCACTCCTAACCCCTAACCGCTAACCCCTAACCGCTAATCCTGGGATAGCTCGAACAAGTTTGGCTCTCCTCTCGCTTATGCGTCGGTTCTGTGTGACAAACGACTTTTGATTCGTTGTGAAAAGTTAATAGACGAAACCGAACAGCCAAAGGGGAATCTTATTGCCAAAGCCTATCTCGATACCGTCTGCCACAACGTAACTGTCGGGTAGGTCGGCAATTTGGGTAAAGCCTTTCCCCTTGCCTCCAACCTCAAAAATATGCCTGCCATCCACTTGCAAGTCGCCTTGCTTGGCATATTGAATCGTGTGGTTGAACGACATCATGGAAGAGAAGAAAGACTCACGAGCGGTACCTGCATCGGTAGTAGTACCGAGGGCGTACATCAGATTGGTGTTGTCGAAGAGTATTTTGTCTGGTTTGCCTAACGCTTTGAGTCCTTTGTTGCCGGCATGAAGTTGTCGGATGAGGGCTGCACGTTCAAGGAGGGAAAGCAGGTGGATGAGTTGGTTGCGGGTTGTGGATAGCAAGGCGCATAAATTGGCTATGTTGGGTGTGAACGGTGCCGATTGTGCAAGTGTCATCAACAGACGCTTGGCTTTCTGTAGGGTTTCGTACTCAATCTTCTCAACGGCAGGAATATCGTTTTCGATGACAGTGGAGACGACTTGCTGCAGGCGTTCGAAATAACTCTCCTCCGAACCAGTTTCGAGGAAGAAGGGATAGTAGCCAGTCCGAATATATTTCTCAAAATGTGGGATGACCTTGACTTTTGATGTGATAGAAGATGCCTGCTGCATGTGGTTGTAAAGAATTACCTCCATGGAAAGGGCTGGAAGATGAGCAATGTCATTGATGTCAAGATATTCACGGAATGATAGTCCGTGAAGCGTATAGATGCGTAATCTGCGGGAGAGGTCGCCTTCGGCATGGTCAATTTCGAGCAGTGAAGACCCCGTGAAGACGATGTGCAACAGGGGATAATCGTCATAGATGTTCTTTAGTTCCCGTATCCATGTCGGATATTTATGAACTTCGTCAAGGAACAGATGAGTGACACCATGGGTGTAGAGATATTCTACCAGTTCTGAGAGTGTATGGGAACTAAACCAAATGTTATCAAGAGAAACGTAGAAGGCATGTGAACGGTTAGGGAATGCGAGCTTAATGTGCTGGAGAAGCAGAGTGGTCTTACCTACCCCTTTGGCTCCCTTGATGCCGATAAGCCGTTCTTCCCAGTCGATGTTGCCGTATATATAACGGAGGTAATTGGTCTGGGTCTCTTCTATGCGTCGGTTGTAAGCTCTGAATAATGCATCCATATCTTTGTCGTTTTAATCTTATTTGCGGAAGCAAAGGTACAGAATATTTCTCTACAGGGAAAGAAAAACGATATAAAATTTTCTTTTGAAAGAAAGAATTTGCTGAAACAGTGTGTTATGGAAAGAAATTATTTGCCACGAATTGCCCAAACGTCGCCCCGTAAGCAGAGACATACTGTTGACACAAAGGCAATTCAAAGACAGTATGGATGCGACCCCCTAACCGTTTCTCATTCCTAAAGTCTAACGCCTAGCGCCTAAAGTCTAGAATGCTAACCGCTAACCCCTAACCGCTAACCGCTTCTCGCTATTTCGGCTGCAAGTCTGCATACTCACGCATGGCGTTGAAGCACGGACAAGCCTTCATAGGATCGAACACATTGTGACCAGCGATGATAGCCTTTGGAAACTCGCTGTGCAGACGCTCCAGCAGTTCACGCATAGCCACTTTCTGAGCCTCCGTGCGA
>JAGCPD010000074.1 GCA_017645305.1 Bacteroidaceae bacterium
CTTCTTTTTGGCTGTTATTCGTGGATAAAACGAGATTTTGAAGCGTCATTTTGACAACATTGAACATGTAGGTATAATGAATGACAATTGGGATTACGGCTGTTTTGGGGGGCAAGATTTCAGCGCAAAAGGGTATAGGCACATCAGGTCCACACCAATGTTTGGTTTCTGATGTGGCTCCAATATGTGATGTCTATGTATTGATATAGGAGAGGTGAGAAAGATTATCTTCAGTCTTTCTCTACGCCCAGTTGTGAAGGAATATGGAATAACAGTCCGTCTGCCCCCTGAATGTCACAATGTATCTGGTCACTGTTGGATGTGACTGTCAGGTTCCTGAGTGTGCTATGCGACAATGGCTCTCCACTGGCTGTTACGCATAATGAAGCAAAACGACGCTTGATATAACAGGCGCAATCATCGTTGCTGTAAACCTTGCCTTTACCAAGTCCCAACCTTATGGCAATGCTCCATACCAGATGACGGACATCGAAGCTGCTCAGCTTGGTCTTGTATCTCTTCCATTCAACTTCAGGACGATAGTTGTGATCCATGGCGAATCTTAACAGGTCTGTACAGAACTCGTCCATGTCTTCCTCATAGACAAAAGGGGACATGATGTATAGAAGGTATTCATGAATGGTGTCCAGTTTTTGGGGCTTGCTGATTCACCATGATACGAATGTCGACAAGTTCCGAAAAGGCATAAAAAAACCGCCCATTATGAGCGGCTAATTTTTTTAAGTGCGTTCGATAATTTTTGCCTTGGGGTATTTCTCTTTTGCTATCTTCTTGATTTCATCTTTACTTTCCTTTGACATAAACTTCCCCAAAATTATCTCAACGATACATTCATCTGGCAGTTTGATATTCCGTTGTTCAACTGTTGCAGTTTGTGGCCACATAGTATGAAGACGATATTCATCTTCGAATGCCCATTTCTTTTCTTTATAAAAGATATTTTTGACATGCTTTGTTTCAAAATTATCCTTCTCAAAATCTATTGTCGGCAGTTTATTGGTATATTGAACTGCACCTCCACCACCTACATATTTAAATAATGTATCGGTGTCATATCCAACGCAAAAGCCTTTGTGGTCATTGGCATATTTGTTCCACATTTCATCATTCTCACTATTTGCGGTCATACTTAATACCCCAAAACGATTATTGAAGTCTTCATTAAAATGCTCTAATATGCTTTTCATCCTTTGTGGATTTGCCAATGGTGAATGTATGCTCCAATAAGTAGCGAATTGACGATGTGCTTTCCTCGGCCAAGCAGGATTATCTTTCTTTGATTTTTCAAGAAAGAATCTATACAGTTTTTGTTTCTTCGGAAACCTCTCTGGAACATTGCAATCCTTTATGTCTTCAAAGCTTCTTGGTGAAGCCATGTATAGGGAATTATTTGTTAATACTCCTTTATGATAAGGATTATCCCAATCTCTGTATTTATAAAGGACTGGGGGATATTCAAAATTTAATCCATTAGTTAGTTCTGTCTTTATATCCATTTAGTTGTATATGTCAATGTTGTTATCAATGTTTATTTGAGGTGTGTTTGAACGTTCAAAAGATGCCCTATAAGATATTTTCCCCTCATGTTTATTTCCATGATAGTCTTCTATAATATATGGTACAAAGTTGTCACCATCCTCCAAATGAAGTTTTACATTAAATGTGTGGGGTGATGATTCTTTATTCGTATAAACAACAAAATCCTTCGGACCAGGAGTCTCTCTATCATACCCCAGCATATCATGATAGCATAACTCGCGTGTGCGCCTTATTGATATGGATTTAATATCGCCACTAAATGTAGTGAGAAAAGTCACATTACAAGCAATGCCATTACCTGCAGAATGTGTTATACGAATATTAGCATCTCCAAATATTGTAGGTTTGTTTGAAGGTAAATTAACTCTAATGTTATTTTTAAAAACCATAGACGAATTGTTAGATCCTTGGTTACCAAATACAGTATTGTCAATCGCAACAAGCCCTAATGGCTGCTGCTGATAAGACCAATCATTGTTAATGCCAATCAATGTTATACATTTATAACCATCCGAATTTGTTTTCCTATAACAGCGAAGAGGGCGATTAATTGATGCCTCTGTTAGTTCAAAATCATTAGATACAATTTCTTCAACAAATTCCTTAATTTCCTGTTGAGAGGAGCAGGCATACAAAACGTAATTATCAGCTTTCATATCAGACGTGATAGAATACTGAACTCCCGAAAATGATTTCAATACGGGAATTTTTACATTTGTTATATATTCACTATAGCTTGTTCGGTTGAGTTCACGTACAATTCCAACCATATTGCTTAAGAGGGAGTCAGACAGATGCTCGTTCTTTCTGAAAAGCCAACGCTTGATGTTTGTTATATCATCAGGATTAGATGAACTTGCAACTAAAGGAGCACAAACGCCTTTAATAGTCGCAGTCGAAAATGTCTCAAGCAATGGATTAACCTTAAAATTAATAATAGTATCTATGCGCTCTTCTACTCTTACTCTAACAGGTATGGAATTATTGTGTTTTGTAGCGTAAAGCGCAAGACTTAATTTATCCGAAGAATTCTTCTTTATATATGACAACAAATCTAAAACATATTTGTCCTGAATGCTTTCATCTTTCGATACATTGTCATTTAACACAAAAATAGACAAGTGTTGTTGTTTGGAAGATTCTGTAGAAATAAAGATAGAATCATTTCTGAATGTAACGCTCAAAGAATCCTTACTTCGCTCATTATTAAAACATGCTGTGAAGTTAAGGATGGCAATAAATAGAACAGCAAATAATTTTATTTTATTCTCCATATCGACCAGATTTTGATTTTCTTGGTTCTTGTTTCTTTGGTAAAGTCGCCCTCTTGGTACGAGTTGACTTTGAAGTTTGTTGTGTATTCCTATTTTGAGGTTGTTCAACTGTATGGGCTGGCTCTGGTACAGGCAATAGCCAAGGATCTTTTTCTTTCAAACCGTTTTGCAAACCCAACAATTCTGTAAGGACTCTATTGGCAACAGGAATTGTCCCCAAATCAAAACATATTGAACTTATTAGGTTTTGTTTGGTTCCCTGATTGTAATTCCTTAATCCTCTCGTAAATAAATCAATTCCATTATCATCTTTTATTGTAAGAACTTTCTTGTCACCATATTGCTCCCATTTACCTGATGTCTGTGACCACCAACCAGTATAGAATGATGCAGATTTAAGATCAATCACAATCTTATTGCTCGTAATATCTTCAAAATCGTATTCAATTGTTAGTGAAGTCCCCGATTTTGTTGCTCTCATAGAATATGTTTTGTAAATACAACTATTTGCATGTGGTGCATTGCAAACTTTTATATTGCTGGAATACGTTGAAAGTAATGCATTAAGATTTTGTTGTGCATAAACACTAAAACTTATACACAAGGCTAATATTGACAAATGAATTCTCATAATAATGCTATCTGGTTTTTAATTTATGAGGCGCAGACTTTCGCCATACGTCTCACGGCTCACCACAAGCCACTCCTATATATGGGAAAGCTGCGCCCGTATGGGTTGCAGTCCCAATAATAGGAGTTTGCTCTTTTCACGTGGTGATTGTGAGACTATCGAGCAATATGTCTTGCACTCTTTGCGGAATGCGTTGCAAAATTACAAAAAAGTCTTCAAACTGCGGCCGCGAAGGTGTAAAAACTGCTAAAATTGGTTTCAAATGGAGGTGATTTTGTAAAAATCTGGATGAAATGGGGCTGAAATTGAGGATTATTTGCTAACTTCGCACTCAGATTGACTGACGAAGCCGCTTGCCGATGCGTCGGCAAGGGGAAATGACGGCGAAAGTTGGCTTGCCGATGGGTCGGCAAGGGCAAACGAGGACAAAAAGTCTGTTGCCGACGAGACGGCAAGGGAAAACGGATGCTCCGAGAAGGTTGACGATGGGTCGGCAAGAAGGAAATGGTTCACAGACAAGGTTGCCGACGGGTCGGCAAGCGAACTTTCAAGATAAAATTGGCGTACCGACGTGGCGGCAAGGATGAATGAAAAGCCGTTTGCATTTGCCGACAGAGCGGCAAGGAAGAATGAACGCTCAAACGAGATTGCCGACGTGACGGCAAGGATGAATGAAAAGCCGTTCGTATTTGCCGACAAGGCGGCACTAAAGAAAGAATTTACGTTAAACCTATTAAAACCGAAAATCACACCTGCGCCAATAAAAGCCCTCAAAATTCTCCGCGGTAGAAATGCGTTGCAAAGGTAAGCGGATTTTTGAGAACCACCAAAAAGCAAGTCTGAAGTGTTAAAATCTAAAAGTAGTTGATATACAGAGATTTATCTCTATATGTTTTTCATTGTTTATTGTTGTTTAGAGGTCTCTAAATACAACCATGGAAGGCATTGTTGTAGATGCTTGTCACATTTGAGGGGATGGTAACAGAAGTCAGGCCACTGCAATCAACGAAGGCACAACTTTTGATGCTCGTCACACTATTGGAAATGGTAACAGAGGTCAGACCAGTGCAATTACAGAACGCATAATCGCCGATGCTGGTCACAGAATTTCCAATCACATATTCATTTACCTGTTCTCCGAATATATTTTCAAATGATGTGCCAGATGTCCGTGATGCAGAAACTATAGCATCGCTTTCCAAAGTCACAGAGGTCAGGTTATTGCAAAAAGAGAAGGCTTCGGAGTCAATGCTTTTCACACTGTTGCCGATGGTAACAGAGGTCAGGCCACGGCACCAATAGAAGGCCTGTTCGCCAATGCTGGTCACACTATTGGGGATAGTAACAGAGGTCAGGCCACTGCAATCAACGAAGGCACACCTTTTTATGCTCTTCACACTATTGGGTATGGTAACAGAGGTCAGACCAGTGCAACAATAGAATGCATATTCGCCAATGCTGGTCACACTGATAGGGATGGTGACAGAAGTCAGGCCGTTGCAGTCTGTGAAGGCGTCTTCTCCGATGCTCGTCACTGTATAAATCTTACCACTATAGGTGACAGATTCTGGTATAACGACAGAACCTGAGTAACTATTAAAATTTGTGTTTTTGTAAGTCACCGTTGCTGTACTCCCAGAGAAATTGTAGTAAATTCCATTAATATAAGCATTGTAGGCAAAGGTGTTGAAAGAAATGAGTTGTACAAGTAGCGCAATAAGAAAGTTTTTAATCCTCATGGTTTATCTTCCGTTGTCTCTCAGTCCCAAAGAAGACCCTTAATTATGTATGAAGCGTGGAACTGATATACCACTTCTTCTGATGGAGGTCGTGAGAATTACCCTTAGATGTAGATGCAGTACCCAGTCCACGCCATAAGCGCGAACCATTATCACTAATCTTGCATCTAATAGAAATTTCTCACGTTTCCATCAGCAAGACGAGCATAACGCTTCGTTTATTTTTCGTTAAGATGTGATCTACCCCCTCAGCTCCGCACATCACAATGTGCATCATAGCCAAAATGAGCAGATTACGTTGCAAATATACAATTAAGTACGAAACTTACCAAAAATTTGAAAGAAAAACAGATTTTGGAAGGACAAAATGCAAAGTTTAGGTCGCATTCTGCAGCCTAAAATGGGGCTCCAAAAAACAGTTAAGAAAGCGCGGAATAGTTGATTTATTCTGCCGAACAAGAGTGTTTTATTAAAAGAAACAGTAGGAAAACTTGACAAAAGTCTGTGCTTAGCAACGTCTTTTGTCATTTTCTGTGATTTGTCTTTTATAGAGCCCAATTTGCGGAACAGTAGAGGAAATTTTGCGGAACTACTGTTGCGCAATTGTAGAACTACTGTTGCGCAAAATACGGGTGGTTGTTAAAGATAAAGGACAACGGATTTCAGCGACAATCAAAAATCTTTACATTTTGCGGCATTCCCCATTAGTTTGGAAAGCAAGCGATATTAATGCTTGAAGCAAGCATTATTCTTACGCTTTGCAAAAGCCAATCTTGCAAGTTGCAAAAGCCAGGCTTGCAAACACCCCTCTCCAGAAGGCTTCTGGAGCACATTCTGTTATTTGCCGAGCATTGTCCGTTGAGGATTGGACACTAAAGGAAAAATATTTTACTACTTCACTTCCACCTGATAGTCCATCTTCATGTTTCCGTTCTGCTGAATCTTGGTGGTATATACCTCGATGGGGTCGGGATACGTTAAATCAAAGATGGGCAGGAAATGCGGATTCCTAATCTCGTTAAAGGCTGTGGCATCCAGCTTGTAGGTGCCTTTTCCTGCGAAGGTAAAGACATACTTGCCGCCTGACTTTTTGACGGTGAACGTTCCTTCTGCTTCATGCGTTATCTTGCCGTTCATCATCAGATTATTCTTCCCGCCATTTTTGCTGAGGAAACCTGTATATCCACTCATTGAAGAGAAGGCTTCCTTTACCTGTTCAACGGTCATCACTTCGTTTGTGGTTTCCGTCTTCAGTGTAAATGTTCCGCTGCCCTGGTTATCGTCTTTATCGTATGTGCCGGACATGGAAATTCCGTTCCCGTTGAAGTTGATATTACCTGCCTCGTTTGGCTTCATTCCAGCATTATTGTTCTGCATGGCCCGTTCTATGTCTTGATACCAATCCTCGTAATAGATACCGTCGGTTTCTGCAGGCTCGTTGTTCTGCGTGTATTCCCCATCGGCAAAGGCACCATAGCCTCCAATCTTGAAATCTACATGTACAAAGTTCGGAGACATCAGAATCTTACCGCCGTCATTGCCGCCAACCTTGAATTCATAGGCGGGGCTGGCAACAAATTCTTTTCCCATTACCGTAACTATAGGGCATACCTTGTAGTCTCCGTCGTCGTACTGGGCAATGGCATCGTTGTCCCACATTATGAACTTGGTAAGCTGTTCTTGGGGAAGTTCCTGTCCCATCAACAGGTGGAGATGATAGTACATCTGGTTGAAGTTCTGTTTCTCGACAAGTACATATTCGCCTGCATCGTTCTTCTTGTAGAGGGCAGTCCCCGAATATACAGGGAACATTACGAAGCCCGAAGGTTCGAATGTAAATACACGGCACTGCTGCTTGGTGGCATTTAACTCGTCGGGTGCAGAGCTCCATGCGGGCAGGTCTCTCTTGTAGAAGAAGCGTTCTTCCACAGACTCCTTGCAGTCGCCAAATTCCGGTACTACGGCTGCGTCAGCGGGCGGGAATACGTTTATACCGCCGTCAAGCAATGTAAGCCTCTTGGTTCCGCTGAAAGCCGTCTTCACTTTACCTGTTACTTCGAAGTCGGCATCCAACATGTGAAGCGAGAGTTTGGTGTTCTTCATTAGCGTGTAGGTGGCTTCGTCTTCCCATGGCATGGTGGTCAGGTCAAGCGCAACGGAGCCGGACAGCTTCGGACCTACATACCAGAATCCGCCAAGGTCAGCAGAAAAAAGTTTTTCCAGTACAGGCAGGCTCTTGAAGTCCATACAGAACAGCATACCGCCCTGTACATAGCCGCTCAGTTCTAACGAAACCCCTGCGCTTCCTGTGTCAACCGCTTGAAAATCAGTAGCTCCGTCAGGTGATCCGAAGCCGGTATCCATGCTGGGCCACCAGTTCATGATTTCCAGTTTTGTCCACATTCCTCCTTTCAGCCTGGGCGACTGTGCAGAGAACTTGACATGTGCATCGCCACGGATAAAGGCATCGGGAGACACATCGAGGTAGATTAGTGGGCAGGTGGCCGGTACGGGGACTCCACCCATCAGTCCTCCCACGCCACCGGGGAAGAAGTCTGTAATCTGCCCATCCACTGTGAAGCCGATACCCACGCCGAAGTCAAGCTTTGCTAAAATGTTGATGGCTTTGTCGCCCCAGAACGATAGGTTCCATGCAGTCTTGATATGCAGCTTGCCCTCTATGGAGGGGTCTATGGTTATGCTCAGGTCATCCTTGGAATAAAGGGGGATGTGCCCGGAAACCGAGAAGTTGAAAAGGTCGCCCTCCCACGTTCCTTCCGAGGCACGGCGTCCGGGGTATCGTCCAATGGTAAGCTCGGGGTGTCCTGCTACACGGCGGCGTACCATTTGTCCGTTGCGGTCGTGGTCATACTGCTCCAGCATTACAAACCGCTCAAAGATGTCTGTGATTTCACTGATTGGGCTACAGGTAACGGCAATGCTTCCGTCGGCATTCTTGCTGACGGCTGTCACCTTGCCGCTCCATCCGTTTTCAATGTCGAAAGAGGCAAATACGTCGCCCACTTTCGGCATCAGGGCCGCAGGTGTGCTGTTGGCAAAAACCAACTGCCCGTATTCGGCATCGTGGCTGATGAGCTTCGTGAACAGTTGGTCTTCCTTTACCAACCGTAGTCTGGGGTTGTACTTGATTTCGGGCTGTACGAAACCTACCGAGTCGATGGCCGAAAGCATGATACGGTAGGTGGAGTCTGCTGTCTCTATCACTTGCGTTACAAAGATATCATACTCAACACCGGCGGTATCTGTCTTAGAGTAGGAAATCTTTTTTACCTCGTCGTAGAAGAAGCCGTCAAAATGTCCGTCGTTCTGGTAGATGTAGAAGGCCGAGGTTTCGGTCTGTGCCCATGTGCCTGTAACAACATGCATGAGCAGCATGAATAGGAGGATTAGTTGCTTTCTCATTTGCTCTCTGACCATTTAATTTCCTTGATGTCTTCGTTCTTATATATCACCATTGTGACGGTCTGCTCGCCGCGCAGGTAAATGACTGTCATGCCATTGTCATAGATGACATCCTGTACCTGCTCCATTGCGTAGCTCACGGTGCGGCCGTCCATAAGTTCTATGTCCATCTGGTAACGCTTGGCATATATGCTGCTGCAGATTGCCAGCATACATATTAAAATATATCTTCTTGCTTTCATAGTTAATGCTTATTTCTTTATTCTTAATTTAAAGGAGGTTTCGCCTGCTCTCAGAATATAGGTTGTCTTGCCCTTTGGCAGACCAATCTTTGCAAAACCCTCTGTATTGGCCTTGTCTGTTGCCACTGTCTTGCCATCGGTAGTGAACAGGCTCACACTGTCGCCGGCTGTCAATCCGCTGACATAGATGCTGTTGCCGTTCACGGTAAAGCGTACGGTAGGGATGCCGTCTTTCTGCACTGTATCTATGCCGTCGGGATCCTGGTCATACAGGAATTCCATCTTTTGCAGTGACATGTTGGTAATCTTTACCTGTCCGTCCTTGTAGAACAGGTCGCCGGTATAGATATCGATGTCGTCGCTGGTGATGACAGCATTGATTGCTGAGTAGTCACCACGCTCGTATGTCAGGGTGGGGTGGCTGCTGAACAGGAACTCGTAGGCATACATCGTAGGCGGATAGACTAATAGCTTCTGCACGTTAGCAACGATGCGAACACCGTTTGCGGATGCTTCGCCGGTGCTGCCGCCGGGGGCGGGAAGGTCATCTACGATTGTTGCGAAATTCTTCCACACTGCAGCCGATGCGTATGCCTCCTTGCAGCCGGCAGGGACATGCAGCGTACCCGTGTTCGTTGTGGTAAGCAGTCTTTCCAGCTCCAGCTCCGTGATGCCATAGCTCTGGGCTCCAACGTCTATCAGGTCATCCTTCATGGTACAGCCCTCAAAGTAACTCTCGTCCAATAGCCCTATTGTCTGCGGCGTTGTGGCATAGTTATATATCTCCACTCCGTCAGTGAAGTTATTTACGCCTATCTCCTTTACTGAGGACGGGATGGTGAGCTTCCGGATATGCTGAACATTTATGGCAAAGTCATTGATGCGTTCCACGCTCTCCGGGATAGCCAGTTCCGTGCGGTATTCATAGATGCCGCTGCCTTCTGAAATGCGGTTATCCTTCTGCCCGAAGTGTATAAGCGTCTTCAGGTCCTTGCTATAGACGGCGTTGTTAATACTCACGAAGTTGGGGTTGTTCCCGTCAACAACAATATTTGTCTGGTGCAATAGGGGTGCCGTGTATCGGAGCGACTGAAGGGGGGCATTCTTGCCGATGTAGATGGTGCCGCCCGGTTTTACCAGTCCCGGGTTCCATCCCATTGTCTCTATGTTGTCCAGCGAAATGTCGTCAAGTCCGCTATGGCTCATGCAGTCGTTGCCGATGTGCTTTACCTTACCCAGATTGATATACGACAAGCCGTTGTAGTAAAATGCTCCGTCGTCCAACGATTCACCGTAGAAATATACCTCCGGCTTGTTGCAACGGGCAAAAGACATAACGCCAACCTCCTTGCTGAAGATGGTTGCGCTGCTCAGTTTGTCGCAGCGGTAGAAGGCATAGTCGGGCACACGCTCTATGGAAGCGGGCACCTCAATTTCGGTCAGGCTGCTTCTGGCAAAGGCATATTCTCCCATTTCCGTCAGTGTTGAAGGAAGGCTTACGTTGGTAAGAGAACTGTTATAAAAAGTCTTGTAACCGATACGGGTTACGGAGGACGGAACAGTGACTTCTTTCACGTCTTCATTCTCGTAGAATGCCATATTTGCCACCGATGTAATGGGGTAGGTCTTTCCGTCCTTCTCTACAGAAGTGGGAATTTCGTAGTTCCCCTGAGCCTCTGAGAAAGACAGCACCGCAACATCGTCGGCTGTATAATAATAGTTCTCTCCCTGTTTGAAACTATAACTTGGGCAAATTCCCATAAGATATTGTTGGTCAATCCAATATGCAGACTCAGTAGGGACAGTTGTCAGCTTGTAATAGCCGTCACTTTCACCGCCCCATCCTACGTTTACATGAAAATAGTCTTCATCAGTGTAACCGTCAACAACCAGGAAATGAATAGTTGTAGCCAATATGCAGGGACGTTTCTTGTCGAGTTCCTTTTTGATACGCTCGTTGAAGCCGTCCTTTCCTTCCTCTGATACTGCCATACTTCTATATGCTGTATATAGCGAATCGGGATTATAGTCGAAGTATTTTACCAAGGCAGGGGCCATGGCACCGAATCCGGAGCTGCTGCCAATAATCGAATTATAACCATACGCGGTTTTTAACGCTGCACCGGCATCGCTCATCAGTTGCGCCACGGCATTTACCTGCTCCTCCGTATAACCGCCGGAATAAGTGTTGAGCATATTGTCCCAGTCATAGACAGAATTGTTGAAATCAGCACTGTGGTCGAACTGGGAAGTTGGCGTAGGATTCCAGTAATAACTTACTTTTCCTCTGCCTTTATAGGGATATTTCCAATATGCCATGACCTGAGTCAGAGCCGTTGCACCACAGCCAGTGAGTGTGTGCTGGTCCAAATCCGGATTAATTTTGGGGCACATATCATTATAGGGCTGACCTTGATCCCACTGTGTCTTGACCAACGGACCCACCACCACGTTACCGATTCCCTCGGTACGTCTAACAGCATGTGCGCCAATCTCGGGATGTGAACGGAGGTAGCTGATTTCCCGGGAATATTGTGAGAGGAGAGCTTTCAGATTGCAGGGAGCTTCATCGTAGCAGAAATGTCCCTTCTCGCTGTAGCCGATGACAGGACTCGTCACACGGTCATCACCTGCAACAACCACAAAGCCGTCGTTACCCTCGGCACTGCAGTTGAATACATAGAGTTCGGCCTTCTGCCCTTCCTGTTGCATGGTATATGCCAGCGTGGGTTGTACTTGCTTTGCAGCCTTGGCTCCTTTGCCTTCCGGTCCGTGGAAGCCCGATATGGCTTGTGCTGCTATCTGCCGTGCCTGCTGTTCACTGATGTCGTCAGCCCACGCCATCAGTCCATTGAACATGGAGCATTGACTATTGAACATTAATAATAGTAACAGAATGCGCCAGTTGAGTCGTGTCCAATTGTAAATTGTTTTCATCTTTTCAGAAATTCTACGCGACAAAAATACAAATAAAATATGAAAGCGTCCCCATCTTTTGCATTAAAAGTTGGCAAATGGCTTTGTTGTGTTTCTGAAATTATATATTTTTGCAGCAAAATCTTAAATAACAGAAGTTTCAGAAGTTAAATTGGAAGTATAAATGGAATTTAATTTGCTACGCTCATGGGAGTTAAAAAGGACAAGTCTTATAACTGCTGCCGTGATGGCAGTTTTTGCTTGTTCCGTACAAGAGGTGAGGGCCAGCCAGGCCATTACACCGCTGTGGCTTAGGGATGTTATGGTTAGTCCTGACGGCTCGCAGGTTCTTTTTTGCTACAAAGGTGATATATATAAAGTAGCGGCCGAGGGCGGGACGGCAGTTCAGCTGACCACGCAGGACAGCTATGAATGTTCGCCCGTATGGAGTGCTGACGGCCAGCAGATTGCCTTTGCCAGCGACAGGCATGGGAATCCGGACATTTTTGTGATGTCCGCTGAAGGAGGCTCGGCAACGCGTCTTACCTATAACAGTGTGGCTGAAGTACCTCAGGCTTTCTCGCCCGATGGCAAATGGATATTCTTTGGCGCTGTTATTCAAGACCCTGCCGAGAGCGTAATGTTCCCCTCCAGCCGTTTACCCGAACTGTATAAGGTGCCTGTGAAAGGCGGACGTACGTTGCAGGTTCTGGCTTCCCCGGCCGAGATGATCAGCTTTGCCCCTGACGGCAAGAGCTTCTTCTATCAGGACCGCAAGGGCTACGAAGATGAATGGCGTAAGCACCATACCTCTTCTATTACACGCGATGTCTGGTTCTACGATGCTGCCAGCCAGCAGCACACCAATGTGACGGAGCATGCAGGCGAGGACCGTAATCCGGTGGTAAGTGCCGACGGCAAGACGCTTTACTTCCTGAGCGAACGCGATGGCGGCAGTATGAATGTCTATAGCTGTGAAGCTCAGGCAGGAGCCACTAAAGCTGCTGCCCCTAAAGCTGTTACCAGTTTTAAGACTCATCCCATACGATTCCTGAGCATTGCCAAGAACGGCTTGCTCTGCTATACCTATAATGGAGAGATCTATACGCAGAAGAGCGGCGAGAAGGCCAAGAAGCTGAACGTGTCGCTGACCCGCGACGATGAACCGGCTGTTGCAGACCTCAGCTACTCAAGTGGAGCCCGCCAGCCGGTAGTGAGCAAAGACGGCAAGCAGATTGCCTTTGTGGTTCGTGGCGAAGTGTTTGTTACCAGCACGGAATATACAACTACACGCAGAATCTCGCAAACGGCAGGCGCTGAAGCCGATGTGGATTTCGCTCCTGACGGCAGAACCATTGTCTATGCCTCTGAGCGCAACGGCAACTGGCAGCTCTATACGGCAAGCATTGTGCGCGATGAAGACCTGAACTTCGCCAACGCTACGCTGATAAAGGAAGAGAGTGTGTTCCCAGAACTGCCCGCGCTGAAACTGGAGGGGAAGCCTGACTTCTCGCAGGTGGAGCGCAGAAGCCCCAAGTACAGTCCTGACGGCAAGAAGCTGGCCTTTATAGAGGACCGCATAAAACTGAAAGTGGTGGATTTGAAGACCAAAAAGGTTACGCAGGTGACCGACGGCAGTAAGTGGTACGACCAAGACGGGGGATTTGACTTTGAGTGGAGTCCCGATGGCAAGTGGTTCGTACTGAGTTATATAGCCAATAAGCGTGACCCTTATACAGACCAGGGTATTGTAAGTGCCGAGAGCGGTGAGATTCATGCCATCACGCAGAGCGGCTATATGAGCGGAAGACCCCGGTGGGTGATGGACGGCAAGGCGATTCTGTTTGAGAGCGAGCGCTACGGTATGCGCAGCCACGCCTCATGGGGAAGTCAGATGGATGTGTTCCTGGCCTTCCTAACTCAGGATGCCTACGACCGTTACCGCCTTTCCGCTGAAGACTATGCTCTTCTAAAGGAGTTGGAGAAGAAAAACGGGAAGAAGAACGATAACAAGAACGAAAACGAAAACAAAGATAAAGACGAAAATAAAAACAAAAACAAAGACGAAAAAGAGAAGAAGGCAGATGCCGATTCTACCAAAACGTTGGAGATAGAGTTTGAGGGACTGGAGGACCGCATTGTCAGGCTGACACCCAACAGCAGTCGTCTGGGCGATGCCATCGTGAGCAAGGACGGTGAAAGCCTATATTATTTCTCGGCCTTTGAAGGCTCGCCCGACCTGTGGAAAATGGATCTGCGCAAGCATGAGACCAAACTGCTGAGCAAGGGCGGAAGCGGTATTCTGCAGATGGACAAGGACGGCAACCTGTACTCGTTGGGAAGCAGCATGAAGAAGATTGAGAAGGGTGACAAGACGACTGCTATTTCCTACAGTGCCCAGATGAAACTGGACCTTGCCGCCGAGCGCGAATATATGTTGCGTCACGTGGCCAAGCAAATCAACAAGAAGATATTCCGCACAGATTATAACGGGTGCGACTGGGATATGATGGTACAGAATTATGCCCGCTTCCTGCCGCATATTTCCAATAACTATGATTATGCAGAGATGCTGAGCGAGCTTCTTGGTGAACTGAACGTGAGTCATACAGGAGGCAGGTACAGCCATTCTGCCAAGGGCGATGCTACTGCCCAGTTGGGACTGCTGTATGATTTGACGGAAGCTACAGACGGCATGAAGATTACCGCCGTGCTGGAAGACGGCCCGTTCTGTCGTGCCAACAGCAAGGTAAAGGCGGGAGACGTAATAACCGCCATCAACGGAGAACCAGTAAACAAGGACACAGACCTGTCTCAGTTGCTGAACCAATGCAAGGGCAAAAAGACGCTGGTAAGCCTGAAGGGAAGTGCCGGTACATGGGATGAGGTGGTATTGCCTATCAGCCGCTCTGAACAGTCGGATCTGTTGTACAAGCGTTGGATAAAGAGCCGTGCCGCCGAAGTGGAGCGACTGTCCAACGGCCGTTTGGGATATGTGCATATAGAGGGCATGAATGATGCCAGCTTCCGCGATGTATATTCCGACATTTTAGGCAAATACAACCTGAAGGAGGGAATCGTTATTGACACCCGCTACAACGGAGGTGGTCGTCTGCATGAGGATATAGAGATTCTGTTCTCGGGCAAGAAGTACTTTACACAGGTTATTCGCGGCAGAGAGGTTTGCGATATGCCCAGTCGGCGCTACAACCATCCCAGCATTATGCTACAGTGCGAAAGCAACTACAGCAATGCACACGGAACGCCCTGGGTCTATAGCCATCAGAAGTTAGGTAAACTGGTGGGTGCTCCCGTTCCCGGTACCATGAGTTCCGTAAACTGGGAGACACTGCAAGACCCTTCACTGGTATTTGGCGTCCCTGTTATCGGCTATCAGCTGCCCGACGGATCTTATCTGGAAAATACGCAGTTGGAGCCGGACATCTATATACTGAACCGCCCCGAGACTGTTGTCAAAGGAAGCGACCTGCAGCTGGAAGCTGCCGTACGTGAACTGTTGAAGGAACTTTAAGGAAGGTACCTTCCCTCGCGATAGGCTGTTGGTGCAAGTCCTTTCTTTGCTTTGAAGAATTTGGCAAAGGCTATCTGGGAGGTAAATCCCAACTGCTGGGAAATCTGCTGGATGGTCAGGGAGGTGGTGGAAAGCAACTGCTCGCACTCCTGAAGGAGATATTCGTCTATAACCTGCTTGGGAGACCGACCACATACAGTGTTTACTATCTGTGACAGATAACGTGTGGAGATGGTAAGCTGTGCGGCATAGTAGGCAACGTCATGCGCTGTCTTGTAATGCTGCGAGAGTAGCGTCATAAACTGATTATAGAGGTTGTGGGGCTGCAAAGATTTTGGCTGCGATGAGGCATACACCACCTGACTGTGTATGTAATTGTGGGCATTGCCGACAGCAGCGGGTACATTGTTATCCTGAGCCAAACGTGCCGCGATAGCCGTAGAAAGTGTTCCACCTACACCATGGCGCTGCCATCCCTCTATATTTATGGAAGAGAAGAATTTCTGACAGTCAGGACCGGAAAGAAGAGCATTGATACGTCCCTTGGCAAATGTTCCTCCTCGTAGCAGTACCCATAGGGGTCCCATTTCGTGAAGATGGGCTGCTGCGGCTGTCATGTCTGCATCCGTGCAGATGCGTTGCCCCAACAGTATCTCGGCATCTGTACATTTTATAATAAGGAGTTTGCAGACGGGGAACAGGTGCTGCCGGTATGCCAAAAGAGAATCGTTGGACATGAGCAAACCTCCGTGAGAAGCCAATATAACGGGCGAACAGACGACATGGGGACAGCCCATAATCTCCCGACTGACGGCACGGATGGTTTCGGAATTGTCCATCATTCCCACCTTCACGGAGTTTGGCCTTATCTCCTCGTAAATGGCTTTCACCTGTCCGACCACTAGATCTGTTGGCAGTTGGTGAATACTGGTAATGCCCGTGGAGTTCTGTATGGTTACTGCCGTTACTGCCGTTACGGCATAGCAGCCCAAATCCTTAATGGTACGCACGTCGGCCTGAATGCCGGCATAGCCCATGCTGTCTGAACCGTTTATGCAAAGTACCGATTTCATGTATTCTGACTTTCTTTGTTGCAAAGGTACAGCAAAAACGCTGTTTGCCCAAATAAGTGTTCCGTTTTCTGCAACATTTCTTCTTTGTATGGAATGTTTTACTGTTTGGGAAGTTTTGTTTCTGCTGTGAGGTACTTGATTGTACCTTTGCAGACGAAAAAAAACCCTTCTTTCCTCCCTTTGTAGGGGGAGGGGCTCTATATTAAAATTACTAACAATAAAATCTCCCGTCCTTACAAGGGAAGAGTCGGGGGATAGGCAATAAAATTTATGGAAGACAGAACACAGTTGAACCGCAACCTGGCTCAGATGCTAAAGGGTGGAGTGATAATGGACGTAACAACTCCTGAGCAGGCGCGCATAGCCGAAGAGGCTGGTGCCTGTGCTGTAATGGCATTGGAGCGTATTCCTGCCGACATCCGTGCAGCTGGCGGAGTAAGTCGTATGAGTGACCCAAAGATGATTCGCGGCATTCAGGAAGCCGTAACCATTCCTGTAATGGCAAAGTGCCGTATAGGTCATTTTGCCGAGGCGCAGATACTGGAGGCCATAGAGATAGATTACATTGACGAAAGTGAGGTGCTGTCTCCTGCCGACGATATATATCACATAGACAAACGCAAGTTCAGAGTGCCTTTTGTCTGCGGGGCCAAGGATTTGGGCGAGGCTTTGCGGCGTATCAGCGAAGGTGCCACCATGATTAGGACAAAAGGAGAACCGGGCACGGGCGATATTATTCAGGCTGTGCGCCACATGCGTATGATGCAGAGCGAGATTCGCCGGTTGGCTGGCATAAGCGAGGATGAACTTTATGAAGCAGCCAAGCAACTGCGTGTGCCCTACGATTTGGTAAAGTATGTGCATACTAACGGCAAGCTGCCCGTGGTTAACTTTGCTGCCGGTGGAGTGGCAACGCCTGCCGATGCTGCTCTGATGATGCAGTTGGGAGCCGAGGGGGTGTTTGTGGGTAGCGGTATCTTTAAGAGTGGTAATCCAGCTAAGCGTGCTCAGGCAATAGTGAAGGCCGTTACCAACTATAACAATCCTAAGATATTGGCAGAACTGAGCGAGGATTTGGGCGAAGCAATGGTTGGCATCAATGAGCAGGAGATAGAATTGCTAATGGCGGAGAGAGGGAAATAATTTATAATGGAAAACGGATAAATGGTAATTGAAAATTGAAAATAGGAATTCTGGCCCTGCAAGGGGCATTTGAGGAACACAGACAGATGCTGGAACGGCTGGGTGTGATGAGTGTGCTTGTCCGTAACTTGAATGACTGGCAACAGCCGATGGATGGCCTTATCCTGCCTGGCGGTGAGAGTACGGCCATGATGAAGATAATGAAGGATGAGGCTCTAATGGAGCCCGTCCGCAAGGCCATCAGGGACGGGTTGCCTGTCCTGGGCACCTGTGCCGGCATGATTCTGCTGGACGACAAGCATTTGGGGTGTATGGATATCACAGTGAAAAGGAATGCCTATGGCCGTCAGTTGGGAAGTTTCCAGACTATATATAATATAAAAGGTATAGGTGAGGTTCCAATGGTCTTTATTCGGGCACCATACATAGAACGCAACGGCAATGGGGTAGAGGTGCTTTCGGTTTTAGACGGTCATGTAATTGCGGCTTGTCAGCAAAATATGCTGGTCTGCTCGTTCCATCCGGAATTGACAGAAGACACAAGTATTCACCGGTATTGGCTTTCTGTTATATGCGGGAAGCATTGAAAGCAGCTCCCAAATGTGAGATGATATCTGAGGGCAGCAGCGATTCTTCGCTGTTGCCGTCGGCAAGTGCAAGGTCGGCAGCAAGAGCGTGAATCCATACACCAATTACAGCCGCTTCTTCTGCCGTATAATGCTGTGCCATCAAAGCCAGGATAATACCCGTAAGTACATCGCCTGAACCTCCTACCGCCATACCGGCATTACCGTGCAGTGTGTTCTCGTAAACCTGTGCGATTCCGTCCTTGGGAACATAGATGCGGGTGTGATGACCCTTCAGTACAACAACCAATTGATATTGTACAGTCATCTCTGCCGGATCGGTACCCAAGCGCTGCATCTCTCCGGGGTGTGGCGTTATAATGCTACCTTTGGGGAGCATGGCAAGCCATTGCGGGTTTTGGGAAAGAATGTTCAATGCATCGGCATCGAATACCATAGGGATTTCCGGGTAATTCAGAATCATACGGTGTAAGGCCCACTGTGTCTGCGTATGCTGACCTATGCCTGGCCCTATACCCGCAACGTCGGTCCACAGGGGAATCTCTATGTTGGTGTGGTGTGTATAATGCTCGTCGGCAATACATTTGGCTTCAGGAATCCCCATTTGCATAACGGCGTATCCGCATTCCGGTACATGGACGGTAAGCAATCCAACCCCGCTGCGCATACAGGCACGGGCCGAGAGAAGTGCCGCACCAATCATACCAACGCTTCCGGCAACGAGCGAAGCCCTGCCGTAATTGCCTTTATGACTGAAAGGATCTCTTTTCTTCAGCCATCCGGAGATAAGTGCATCGGTTATAGGAATATACTCCATTTACTGACGAATCTTTCCGCCTTGAATGTAAAGACCTTTCCGGGGCTTTTGGCTGAGACGACGCCCGCTAAGGTCGTAAACTGACTGATCATTGACCTTAGTACATTGACTATTGTCAACAGAGATAACGGCATCCTCGTCTTCTCCATTATAATAGTTGCCTTCTGAGGAACGGCGTACTATTTCATGGTCGGACAGGAGTACAGGGTATGCATCTTTTCCTAAGGTCTGGAAATAGATGGGGTCGATAGTCTCTCCATTATTCAGATTATAGCATAACTCGCCAGACCGGGCTGCGTTGGTAGCTATGCTGCCCCAATAGCAGTTGTTCAGTTCGGCTGCTGTGACATTGGTAAAATCATCGCCGAAGGTATAGCAGTTATTGAAACAGGTGTTCCAAGCACCTTCGCCAGCAAACTGCGCTGACATCTTGCCAGTTGTACTGACTTGGATGGTTCCTGCCACATAGCAGTTGTCAACCCGTGTCTGCATGAGTGTTCCCGCTAAAGTGCCGCAGGTCTGCGCCCCTGTTCCCGTAACGGATACGTTAACGATTCCCAGGTTGTTAATCTGTGCTCTGTAACAACGGCCAAACAGTCCGCCCTCGAAAGACGTCTGGAGGATAAGATTGCGAACTTCGAACCCCTGTCCGTTGAATGTTCCGCCATAACTGCATGAATAGAAGTCGGCATGTTCGGCATCGCTATCGGAATAAAGGCCTATGGGCTGGAAGTTGTTGATTTTGGTCATGTCAATGTTTGCCGTGAGTTGTGCGTCAAGGGTACGCAGACCTTCATTGACAAGCAGAGAGAAACTGCAGAGATCGTTAGGCGTGCTAATCTGCATGACATTGTCGATGAACTTTGGAAGACCGTCCAGAGAGGCAATCTCCTTCAGTTTGTTTTCTACATCTTTATTTGAGAAACTTCCCTTTGTATATCCCTCTATTGCCGTATTTAGTACCTGTATGGCGGCATTGTATTGCTTTTCTGTAAGTATGTTGTTGGCAATAAGCAGGTTGGCTGTGTTCTCTGTCTGCAAAGTATTTCTCATCAGTTTGATGTATGCTGCACGACTATTGCAGACGTCCTCAAGAAGTTCACCGTAATATTTCAGGGTTTCTATTATCTTATTCCAGTTAACTGTAGTATCATACGCTTCTAGACCCACGTTTCTCATTAACGAGTAGTTGCATGAGGGATGCTGTATATAGTCTTCGATGTTAGTGCTATGGCATTTGAAAGCCGTCTCAAGGATGAATTGCATATCTGTGTGTAAACTTGAACATGCACTATGTGCTTCGATAACATCTTGCCCTCGATAGAACAAATGTAAGTTGCTGAATAATGTAAGATCAGTGGAGGACGCAAGGTTTCTTCCGACAATCTTAATGTTCAGTTCTCCATCTTGAGATCTTGCGATTACTTTGTTTGTGGGATATTCGGGTAATAGCATGTATTCGTGGGATGAGATGAATACATTCTTCATGTCATTCATGTATATCATACTGCCATGTAACATACTCTGAGGCATTGCCTCGGCAGCATAGTAACCGTCAATCTCAAGTTCATAGATACCATCGGGCAGGCCGGTGACAGTCTGCTCCAGTGTGAACTCACAACCCTGTGACTGTACCTCGAAAGTGCCATCGGTTTTCTCCTGAACAGTAATGCTACCGCCCTGCTGTGTAAGCGTCCAGCCTTGAAACTCGTGCCCAAAGTCGGGGTTCTGCAACAGGTTGGTGATTTCCTGGTCGGTACTTAGGTTGCGTATAGCCATTGTCGGTAAGCAGAAAAATATCGCTATGGTGGACAGCGTGAAAGTTATAATGTTGTGCTTCATTATTATTATAATGTATAAATTCCATCTAAATTGGCAACAAAAGTATTGTTTTTTCGTGGAAATAGCAAGATAGTGGGATGCTAATTTTTATTGGAAGGCGAAAATGTAACGGAAGAATATCCAAATAGAAGAAGGAACAGTTAAATTTGTACAAGAAGTTTGGGCGTTTGTGATAAAAACGTTACTTTTGCATATAAGAAATTACAGAACGCGATGAAAAAGTTTTTTCTTTTGCTGACAACAATTCCCGTGCTTGCCATTTATGCTCAAGCGGACGGGAACTATAATATGGTAGTGAATACCAATGACGGCAGCAAGACTGTTTACGCCACGAACCAGATAGATAGTGTGACTTTTACAGAAGGAGGCGGGGAAGGAACTGTCGTAGCGCAACAGAAGAAGGTTAAGATCGGCAGGAATGTGGTATTCCTGGGTCACAGCATCTGGAGGAACGACAACTATACGGTTAAATACGCGAACTCGGGCTCTTTCATTACCCCCTTCTCGGGTAGTTTCAAGGGAAGAGGATACCAGACGTTGTTAAAGGAAGTCTTCGAATTCGAAAGCTCCGTTTCGCCTGGTCCCAATGGTGGATACAGTGGTTTCTCGTTGGGAGCGCAGTCGGCATCGGATGCAAGCAGTGTGGCTATAACGGCAACAAACAGTAATAATGGATGGCCTTCCGTAAAGAATGCTATCTGGACGATTGATTTCATCACCAACGACTTCAAGCGTAATATTGCCTTGGGAACACTGGACGATTACAGAAATGCAACAGGACCTACCACCTTTTATGGAGCAGCACGTCAGCTCTTTGACAAGATTAAGCAACTGAGTGGGGATGATGTTATCATTGTTTTTGCAAATGCACTGCCCAGGAACAATGGCAATTATACCAGCACGAGCAAAAACACCGCAGGATGTACTCTTGCTGATTATGAGTTGGCTCTGCTGACGATAGCTGCCTTGAATACCAATATGTATTTTGTTGATCAGAACCGTTTGTCTGGTATTACGGATGAGAATTTACCCGCAGTAACAGCAGACGGCTTGCATCTGAACAACTTAGGCTATCAGATAGCTGTGCAGCCCTGGATATCGGTGTTTAGGATGCTGGCAAATATATTACATTAATAGCTGATTCATAGGATGAGGGCACTGATTGCCATAATAATGATTTGGTTTTTCCAGGCAGAAATGGCCGGGCAAGTGCTTTTTCCTTGTACACAGACATTACAGAACCCGTATGGCATCTGTACGCATGTAACCCGTAAAGGGTGGGATTACGAGATACGTGACCGTGAGATGGATATACTGCAAGAGACTGGCGTGGGGTGGATACGTTCCGACTTGGATTTCGGAACCGCTTTCGGTAGCCCTACAGATTTTGCTCCTAACGTCTTTGAGGATGTACTGAACAGCGCCGATAATAGGGAAATTCAGTTGCTGGGTATCCTGACATGGCTTGATAAACATCCCTGGGACGACTCAGACTATCATATATATGTAGATACGCTTGCATTTCGATTTAATGGCAGAATCAGATACTGGGAACTGCTCAATGAAGTGAACCTGATGAAAGGAATAAGGAATCTGCCAGAGAAATATGTGAAGAGCCTAAAAGTGGTATATGAACGTTTAAAAGACAGAAGTCCTCAGAATCAGGTGGTGCTCAGCGGTTTGGCAGAGATGCAAAGTAACTTTTTTGAGGAACTATGTAAGCTGGGTGCTCAAGACTACTATGATGTAATGAATTTTCACTCATATTTCAGTCCCGAAGAATTGATTCCGTGCTTTGAGAAAATTGCAAGGCTGATGGAGCATTACGATTTCCGAAAGCATGTCTGGCTGACAGAATGCGGTATGAGTACGAGTGAAGAAAAAGAGACATCGGAAGGTTTTTACACTGACCTCTTGCCGGCTGCCCTCAAGCGCATAGGTATCTATGAGCAACAGATTACAGTTGGCTATCTGCAGGATAGGGTAACAGGGTATAGGACCCTTAATGATGCGCAGGTGGCGCTGTACCTGAAGCCAAAGGCAAGAAAAGTGATATCTGTTGATTTTCACCATTTAAGGGGTTTGAATCCTTCGCGTGTTCCTGTGTTGATAGCAACTACCGATGAGTATTTCCCGCTTGATTATTTCCCATTGTTGGTTGATTACGTAAAAAGAGGCGGCACCATAGTGCTGGCACAGGGAATGCCGTTCTATTATAATTCCTCCTTGCCTTCAAAGGCTTGGTTTGAAAGACATGTGCTGCGCACCAAGCTTTATCCTATCCTGCATATGTCTCCCCTGAATAATCGCTTCGACCCAATTACCCAAGAGTCTTTGGGCGATGTCCCTCCTTTTACGGATCGTTGCGCTGATGCCGATTTTGAATACGAATGGCCTATCAATGCTGCTCATCCCGGACGTTATCTAAGTGCGGAAGCGCTGCATCCGGGAGACTCTTTAATAACCTTGATATCTGCTGGTACTGAACGTATAAAAGGGGCTGTCGCAGGGATTTATAAGTTAAACTCAGACGACCTGACTGGCAATATTGTTTTTCAGACTAGAATGTACTGCCATCCCATCCCTGACAAGGAGGCAGAACAGGCGCGGCGAATAGCCAGAATCTACCTGCTGTCCTTTGCTTATGGAATCGACAGGGTGTTCTGGTATAACTTCCGTTCGAGAGAGGCGGATGTGAGTGAGCCAGAGGACTGTTTCGGACTTATTCATGCCGATTTCACCGACAAGCCATCAATGCAAGCCTATCGTACCCTTACAAGGTTTTGCCCCGATGGGAGTACCCGACCGATATTAAGGTGCAATGACAATATTTTTCGCGTTCAATGGGTAACACCAGACAAACATGTTGTGCGTGCAATATGGTCTCCATATCAGGCAATGAACTATTCCTATAAAATCCCCCCAAAAGCTGTTGTGTACAATCACCTGGGGCAGGTTGTCCGGTGTGTGGATAATAAGTTGATGCTTTCAGATGCCGTTCTGTACATCGTGGAATAAAGAGCGCCCCATTTATTAGAGAATGATAACATTTGTTTTTTTTTCGTAATTTAGCTTGCTAAAATAGTTGATAATCCGATAATTTGTTGTACCTTTGCAAACGATTTGAAAGTAATCAGGTTTAAAGGAACTTTAAAGTTTGGATTATTATGGGAGAAATAAAGGTTGTTAAGGTAGAAAATTCCAGGCAGATGAATGCTTTTGTTCAATTGCCGGAAAGACTCTATGCTGGCAGCCAGTTTTATGTCCCCGATTTGGATAGCGATATCCGTGACATGTTTAATCCTAAGAAAAATACTGCCCTCAAATATGCCGACATTCAGGCTTTTCTGGCTTACCAAGATGACAAGGTTGTAGGCCGTATTGCTGGAATTATCAACAGGAATGCCAACGAACGATGGAAGAAAAAGTGTGTTCGCTTTGGACTTATTGAGTTCGAGGATGACCTGGCCATTTCTGATGCCCTCTTAAAAGCTGTTGAACAATGGGGCGCAGAACGCGGAATGACGCAGATTCAGGGGCCTATGGGAATTATCGATTTTGACAAAGAAGGCATGTTGATTGAGGATTTCGATCTCATGGGCAGCATGATAGATATTTACAATCCTCCGTATTATCCTCAGCACATGCAACAACTGGGTTACCAGAAAGAAGTGGATTGGTTGCAGGTGCGGGTGGAAATACCGAAGGAAGTCCCTGCCAAATATGCGCGTGTCGCAAATTTGGCAAAAGAGATGTTCGGGTTGAGGGTAAGAAAAATAAACCGTAAGGAAATCTTGGGCGAACAGGGACAGCGTGTGTTTCAGTTAATGAATGAGGCTTACGCGCCTATCTTTGGATATAGCGACCTGACAAGAGAAATGGTGTCAGACCTGATAAAGAAATATATTCCCATTTTGGATCCGGACCTCATAACAACGGTGGAGAACGAAAAGGGGGAGATGGTATGTGCCGCGGTTACAACAGGAAGTCTATCGCATACTCTTCGTAAGTCAAAGGGCAAACTGTTCCCGACAGGATGGATACACTTTCTGAAGACCCTCTTCTTCAAGAGCGAGGATACCGTCAACATGATGCTTATTGCTGTGCGTCCTGACATGCAGGGCTTGGGCGTGAATGCATTGGTGTTTGACGACTTGATTCCTATATATAATCGCAAGGGTTTCAAATATGCCGAGACAGGTCCCCAACTAGAGGATAACGTAAAGGAACTGTCGCAATGGAAACCTTTAAACCCTAAAATACAAAAACGCAGAAGGTGTTGGATTAAAACTATAGAAAGACAACAAACAGAAGAATAAAATTAAGAAAATGAATAGAGTAGTAATAACAGGTATGGGCATTTGGTCTTGTCTGGGTCAGACATTGGACGATGTACGTGATGCTCTGTACCAGGGAAAGAGTGGTATCATCTTCAGCCAGGAAAGAAAGGATGCGGGATTCCGTTCCGCTTTGTGTGCAGATGTTCCAGCTGTAGAAATCAAGAAACTTTTAGCGCGTAACGTTCGTCAGTTTATGCCGGAAGAGGCTCAGTATGCTTATGTGGCAACTTTACAGGCACTTGAGAATGCAAAGATAGATCAGGATTTCCTGGATGCTCACGAGGTGGGTATTATCTATGGTAACGACTCTGTTGCAGAGAGTACCATGATAGCTTTGGACAAGTTCCGCGAGTTCAAGGATACTGCTGCCTGCGGCAGTGGCGCCATCTTCCAGAGTATGAATAGTACTGTAACCATGAATTTGGCTTGCCTGTTCAAATTGCGCGGTATCAACCTTACCTCTTCTGCAGCATGTGCTTCCAGTTCACTGGCTATTGGTAATGCTTACCTGCTTATTAAGGAAGGGTTGCAGGATTGCGTAATATGCGGTGGTGCCCAGGAGGCAAATATGTATTGCGTTGCCAGTTTTGACGGTATTCAGGCATTCTCGACACGTGAGGACGAGCCTACTAAGGCTTGCCGTCCTTTCGACCGTGACCGTGACGGTTTGGTTCCCGGTGGTGGCGCTGCAACGCTGATTCTGGAAAGTTACGAACATGCTGTTAAGCGCGGTGCTCCCATCATTGCCGAGATAGTAGGGTGGGGCTTCAGCGGTAATGGTGACCATATCTCTACACCTAACGTGGCAGGTCCAGCCCGTTCTTTGGAGTTGGCGCTCAAGAATGGAGGCATAGACCCCCGCATGATAGGTTACGTTAATGCTCACGCTACCAGTACCCATGCAGGTGATGGTCGTGAAGCAATGGCAATTGCACAGTGCTTTGGCGACTACAAGGTACCTGTTACCAGTACTAAGAGTCAGACAGGACACGAAATGTGGATGGCAGGTGCTAGCGAGTGTATCTACTCTGTGCTGATGATGAAGAACGGCTTTATTGCCGGTAGCCTGAACTTTGAGAATCCAGATGAGGAGACGGCATGCGTAAATGTTATTCCACAGACTATAGAAACAGGCTTTGATATGTTCCTGAGTAATAGCTTCGGCTTTGGCGGAACAAATAGCACACTCATAGTAAAAGATTTCAAAGGATAATATATAAGCGAGAATATTTCACATTTATTTTTACAAATAACTATTTAAGATCATGACAAGAGAAGAAATCATTGAGAAGACAATCGAGACATTGACAGACGAGTTTGATGTAAACGAGGAAGAAATTGTAGAAGACGCCCCTATTTATCAGACCCTGCATCTCGACAGCCTGAGTCTTGTTGACCTGGTAGCTGTTGTACAGTACACCTTTAAGGTTAAGATTCCAGCAGAGGACCTGCCCAATGTGAAGACTTTTGGTAATCTGTATGATTACATTGAAAGCCACATGGCCTAATCTGACGTAATGACAGATATCAAGAATCTCATACCTCAGCGCTCGCCAATCATGATGGTTGACGAGTTGCTTGAGGCTCATGACGATGTGGCACGCTGCAGTCTTACCATCAGGGAAGATAATTTCTTCCTTGAGTCTGACGGTGCGATAGCAGAACCAGGTGTAATAGAACATATTGCACAGGCGGCTTCTGCTTTTGCCGGCTATAGTGCTATGCAGGCCGGTGCAACAGAACCACCGGTAGGTTATATTGGCGAGGTGAAACGTTTTAGGTTGAATCGTAGGCCATGTAAAGGCGAAACATTAGTTACCACCATTACAATGGGTCCCACTGTAGGTGGTGTTACTATCATCAGTGGTGAGACAGTTTCTGGCGAAGAGACTATTGCCACCACACAAATGAAAATCTATGTTGCTGGAGAATAAATATTACAAGGTTTTACGCGCGCGCAAGGAAAATGAAGGAAAAGCCGTTTACCGTTTGGCTATCCTGCCAGACTGCAACGTGTATGAAGGGCATTTCCCAGGTAATCCTGTTTGTCCTGGTGTTTGTAATATCCAGACTATCAAGGAGTGCGCCTCTTTACTTGTTGGCAAGGAGTTACGCATCTCGTCAATCAAGCAATGCCAGCTCACAGCAATAGCCACTCCAACGGTTTGTCCGGAGGTGGATGTGCTGTTAGAAGTGAAAGAGGCAGACGGAAGCTATACAATAGTTGCCAGTATCTCGGACGAGAACAGGCAATATATGACCTTCAAGGGCGAAGTTGTATGACGTTATAATCATAGGAAGCGGTTTGGGTGGCTTGGTTTGTGCCAATCTGCTCAGTAAGAAAGGGCAGAAAGTGCTCGTTCTGGAGCGTCAGCATCAGCCTGGAGGTTGTTTGCAGAGCTATCGCCGTGGTGCTATGATGTACGATACCGGACTTCATTATGTAGGCGGCTTGGCAGAAGGGCAGCCTTTGCATGATAAGTTCCAAGAATTAGGCTTATTGTCACTGCCTTGGCAAAGACTGGATGCCGACGGTTTTGACCGCATTATGATAGGTGACCGTGAGTTTCGGTTTGCCGAGGGCCTTGATAATTTTGTTGAAACACTTGCGAAGGACTTTCCTGAAGACAGGGAAAGTCTGCTTCGTTATGTTTCCCTTCTGCAATGTACCGACGAGGTCTGGATGCAAAAGACAAATGCTTACAAATACCTCAGCGATATTGTTCCCAATCCCTTGTTGCTGAATGTCTTGAGTGGTGCCTGTTTAAAGATGGAACTAAGACGAGACACATTGCCTCTCTTTACTTATGTGCACGGGAATGCCCCCTTTATACAAAGTAGTTGGAGGCTGAAGGGCGATGGGAACCTTCTTGTTCATAAACTGACAGAGAACCTTGCCAATCAGGGCGGAGAGATTATTTGTGATGCTGAGGTAGAGGAGTTGGTCGAAGAAGAAGGTCTCCTACGGAGAGCTGTATGTAAAAATGGCGAGACTTACGAGGCGCGCTATTTTATAAGCGATGCCCATCCATCAGTGACACTTTCTCTTGTTAAGGAAAGCCAGTTGCTGAAGAAGGTATATCGCCGTAGGATTGATAATTTAGAAAATACGAATGGCATGTTTACCGTTCAGTTGTTGCTGAAGCCTGATAAAGTGCCTTATTTTAACTATAACGAGTTCCTGTATGACGGACTTGAAGCATGGGACGGACAAGGTTATATGGTGAGCTGTCGTGTTCCTGAGGACGGATCGGCATTTGCACGCCAGATAGACATCCTTACGCCTATGAATATAAAGGAATGTGCTGCATGGAAGGATACCAGATGTATGCATCGTGGAGAAGAATACCTGCAGTTCAAGGCACAGAGGGCACAGCAATGCATAGCTGTTGCGGAGCGTTTCCTGCCCAACTTGCACGAGCATATACAGGAGATACATACCAGTACGCCGCTCACGTATCTCGATTACAACCTTTCGCCAGACGGCAGTGCCTATGGAATACGAAAGGATTCAGCGGCTCCGCTTTTAACGGTTTTGTCACCTCGCACAAGCATCCCCAATTTACTGCTTACCGGTCAGAGCCTTATGCTTCATGGCCTGCACGGTGTTACTATGACCGCAATGTACACAACAAAAGAAATTATAGATTAAAGAAGATATATGAAACGTCAGATTTTACTTTTTATGCTCATGATGGTTTTTGCCATTCCGTCTATTGCTCAGATGATTACAGGAAAAGTCTTTGATGCATTAGATAATGAACCATTGGAGGGCGTACAAGTCTGGTATAAGGATAGGCCTACAGGAAAGGTTCTTACCGATGCTAACGGTAACTATAAAATCCGGTTCCGTCCTGGAACATTGGTGTTCTACTATTTCGGCTATAAGAATGTTGAGGTTGTGGTAAAGAAGGCGCGAACCTTGAATGTTACGCTTTCAATGAACGCTAAGGACATAGAAACTGTTACCGTCAAGGCAGAGAAGAAGAAATATGTACGTAAAGGCAATCCCGCAGTTGAAATGATGCAGAAGGTTATAGCTGCCCGCAAAAGTGCGGATATCCATGATGCAGAATATGCAAGTTACGATAGGTACATAAGCACAACGATGGCTCTTAACGATGTGGATACTACTACGTTAGATGAGGAGAACTTTAAGAAGGTTAACCTTAATGTCGAATTTGCCGAATATTGTCCTGCAACGGGTAAGATGATTCTTCCCATCAGTTTCGAGGAGCGTATCACTAAGGAGTATTTTCGTAAGGACGGGGACAGGCGCAAAAGTATTGTCCTGGGTGAGCATAAGGAGAGTTTGTTGGACCTTTTGCAGGCTACGGAATTCGTCGAGTCTAAGATTAAGACGAATTTGGTTGATGTTGACATCTACAAGGATCAGACCGTAATCTTCCAGCATAACTTTATCAGTCCTATCGGTGGTGCCGCTGCTATCCGTTTCTATCATTATGCCATTAAGGATACCGTGGAGTGTGATGGCGACTCATGTTTCGTCATTAATTTCCAGCCAGCCAACAAGCAGGACTTTGGATGGAACGGTGACTTGTACATCATTGCCGATAGTACTTGGCGTGTGAAGCGTGCCCGTATGGGTATGCCTATGGACAACAGTGTGAACTTTGTCAAACACCTTACTTTGGATCAGGAATTCGAGAGCCTGCCTTCGGGACAGCAGTTCTGTACCAGTAACCGCATGATTATGCAGGCGATGCTTACCGAGAAGATAAAGAAATTACACATCGAGCATTACGCCCGCTACACCAATATCAGCAACGAGCCTTTCCCGGATGAATTAGTTAATTTCCTTGGTGACGAGAAGGTTGAGAAGGGTGCAAAGCATAGAAGCGAGGATTTCTGGGCAGAGTATAGGCCTGATACGCTTACACACGGACAAATGCATATCAATGACTTGAAACGCAAGTTTACAGACCGTCCTGCAGTACGCGCGGTTCTTTATGTCATGAAGATATTCTTGGACAACTACCTCGAGACGAGCGCAGACCCGAATCGTCCCAGTAAGATTGACATAGGTCCCTTCTTCTCTACCTTTGGTAGTAACTGGGCCGAGGGATTCCGTTTGCGTCTTGGTGCTCAAACCACAGGAGCCCTGAACAAGCACTGGTTCTTCAGCGGATGGGGTAAATATGGTTTCAAGGATAAGAAGTTCAAAGGCGAGGGTAAGATAGCATACTCTTTTGTTGAAAAGGAAAAGGATATTATTGCATATCCCCGCCGCGACCTCACCTTTAGCTATACACGTGACATCCAGAGTCCTTCGGATAAGTTCCTGCAGTACGACAAGGATAATACCTTCATGTCAATTGCCTGGCAGAAGACCCATTTGCAGAGCTACTTCGAGCGTTTCCGTTTTGCTGCACTTTTCGAGTACGAGAACGGATTGGCCTTGAACGGACATTTCAATCGTGAATGGAACAGAGGAGCCGGTGACCTTTATTTCCTTACCAACAAGCAGTGGAATAATGATATCGGTGCCATTTCTCTTGAAGATGTGCCGAATGTGCAATCCAACACCATTGTCTATACTGAGTTCAGTTTCGGTGTTTCATATCAGCCGGGTCTTAAGGTCCTGAACACACGTACCAAGCGTTATCTTTCTAACCTTGAGGCTCCCAAGTATGGCATACAGCATACCGTAGGTATAAAAGGATTCCTGGGTGGCGACTATAACTACAACCTGACCGAGTTTACATTCAGTAAACGATTCTGGCTGAATTCGTGGGGTAGTGTTGACGGTAGTGTTCACGCCTCTTTCCAGTGGAACAAGGTTCCTTTCCCATTGCTTGTCATTCCCGAGGCTAACCTAAGCTTCATCCGTAGCCGTAATACCTTCAATCTGGTTGGCAACATGGAATTCTTGCATGACCGTGCTGTAACCACTATGTGGCGTTGGGACCTCAACGGCAAGATTTTCAATCGTATTCCTTTCCTCAAGAAGCTAAAGTGGCGCGAGTCACTGGCTCTTAACTGCATGTGGGGTTATCTTTCCAGCAAGAACAATGCTATGCTTCCTGAGAATATTGATGATGATTTGCTTTACCGCTTCCCTGGTAAATGGCGAGCTTGGAATGGTTTATACCGCTACGAGCCCAATACCGGTCCTATGAACAGCTGGAAGCCATACATCGAGGCTGCTGTAGGAATTCATAACATCTTTAAGTTCCTTAGCTTCGAATATACGCATCGCTTCACTTACATAGGACCCAATACGCAGAAGTGGGGCTTCCGCTTCTATTTCGAGGCAAGCTTCTAATTTACATTTTTCACTTTTCATTTTTCACTAAATATGAAATACGCATTAGTAACAGGTGCCAGTCGTGGTTTGGGACGCGCTATTGCAGTCCGTCTGGCTCAGATGGGATATAATATTCTTATTAATTACGCAGGTAATACGGCAGCTGCCGAGGAAACGCTTCGTCTGGTTCGCGAGGCAGGTACCGACGGTGAACTGTGGTGCTTTGATGTAGCCGACCGCGAGAAGGCTACCGCAACCATTCAAGCATGGCAGGAGGCTCACGAGGATGAATACATCGAGGTTTGCGTCAACAATGCCGGAATCCGTCGCGATGGCGTAATGGCTCTCATGACTTTCGAGGATTACACCCGTGTTATTGATATTACTTTACAGGGTTTCTTCAATGTAACCCAACCGCTTCTGCCCGCTATGCAGTTCCATAAGTTTGGCCGTATTATCAATATGGCCAGTGTCAGCGGCATTAAGGGTTTGCCCGGACAGACCAACTATTCGGCTGCCAAGGGTGGCATCATTGCTGCTACCAAGGCACTGGCTCAGGAGGTTGCCAAGAAGAACGTAACTGTAAATGCTTTAGCTCCAGGCTTTATCAAGACTGATATGGTTGAGGGACTTGACGAGGCAAGCCTCAAGAAAACCATCCCTGCCGGGCGTTTTGGTCAGCCCGAAGAGGTTGCCGAGGCTGTAGCCTTCCTGGTTTCTCCGATGGCAGGTTATGTTACTGGAAATGTAATCTCCATTAACGGAGGGCTTTATACCTAATTTATATATTATATATACAGATATATGAAAAGGATAAACGTTTTTTTCATTCTTTCATTCTTCATTCTTTCATTGTGCCAGGCTACGGTGCCAGAGGGTAGGCTCTTCCAGTTCGAACGAAGCACCAATCGTAATTATATCTGTTACGATGTGAATCTGAAGAATGGAAAGCTGAACATTAAAGAACCTGTTAACGCCTATTGGATTAGAGTGGAAGAGGGTGGTGTAAAGAAAGAGCTCTCCTTCCTGCAGTTCACTTTTGCTTTTGGCTATAAGGTGGATATCAAGAAGGATAACGAGGTTACCATACACCTTTCTCCTTATAAGAAGCTTCCCATCCGTATCTGTAAGCGTAACGGTAAGTGGATTGCCCTTGTTACCATGGATGGACAGGAGATGCAGCTTACCAAGATGTTTGCTCAGATGAAGGGTGATTCCCTTACATGTCTGTATGTTGATGTAACGGGTGTTGCCAATGGTCAGACCATTACCAAACGTATAAAGAACAAATAAAACCCCTCCGTCACTCTTTTTGGGAGAGTGAATAATAATAATGAAAAAGGAATTAACGGACGTATGCCAGATTCGCGTCAAGTTCAGCGAGATGGATGCCATGCTGCGTGTATGGCACGGTAACTACGTTAAGTATTTCGAGGACGGTCGTGAGTCATTCGGCCGTCATTACCCCGGTATAGGATATGAGGTAATGCTTGCTGCCAACATCCCTGCTCCTGTCTATGATGTGCATGTCAGGCACTTGGCACCCCTGGGTATGAACGATGTGGCAGAGATTCATACCACATACGTCCGTAAGCCCGGGGCCAGACTCGATTTCAAATACCAGATCTTTCGTCAGAGCGACGGTGTCCTGTGTTGTGAAGGCAGTACCACTCAGCTATTCATCGATCCGCAAGGCAATCTAATGATAGAGGAACCTCAGTACTTCACAGACTGGAAGAAGAAGTATCTGGGGTAAGCGAATCGCCCTAAGTACCTATATATATAACCCGCAAAAATGTGTCCGCAGTGCCGATAAACAAGCATTGCGGACTTGCTTTTGAAAAAGTAAGCCCCCCAAAACAGTGAGGCGCCCCGACGGATGAATCAAGGTGCCTCAAGCAAGAACATTTGGGTAATGTTCTAATTGAATGGCAACCTTAGATTCAAAAATAAAAAAGATGCACCAATGTTTTATCAAGAATAACCTGGTGAGATTTCACTTTGGGGTAAAAATAATGGTTTGTGATAAAAAAAAGTGAAAATGTTGCAAAAATTCTGGGTTTATTAATCTTGTTTTATAGAAAATGCCTAAATTTGTAAACTGAACTTAATAAAACTACATGATTCTTATTAAATATAATTTATATGAGTATCAGTAAAGATGTCATCAAACAGTGCCTGATTAGTAAGCAGCGCGAGGTGGATGAGGCGGTGATTGTGCCCCGTCCCATAGACTTTGAAGAGAACGGCAACTATGTGATAGTTGGCGTGAGACATGCGGGTAAATCGTACCTGCTATATCAGCGTGTTCGTCAACTTCAGGCTGCAGGAAAAGGATGGGATGAGATTCTGTTTGTCGATTTTGAGGATGAACGTCTGGCGGAATTTCAGACGCAGGACTTCAACAGTCTTTTGGAGGCTCATCTGGAACTGTATGGCAAGAAACCCGTGGTATTTCTGGATGAGGTGCAGAACATTCCTCACTGGGATAAGTTTGTGCGGAGGTTGACTGATGCGAAATATAGGGTCTATGTGACGGGCAGCAATGCGAAAATGCTGAGCAAGGAGGTGGCAACTACGCTGGGTGGACGGTTCTTTATCTATGATGTGTACCCATATTCATTCAAAGAGTATCTGGCAGCGCAGCAGGTAGAGCTGAAAGAGCATTGGGAGTATGACACGATTCAGAGAAGCGAGGTAAAGCGACATCTGAACGAATACTTCTATTACGGTGGTCTGCCGGAGATCCTTTCGTTTAAGAATAAGCGAGCCATGCTGTCGAGCTTGTATCAGAAAATCTATCTGGGTGACATCTGTGCACGAAACAACATTAAGAACGACAGGGTGTTGAACATCCTAATCAAGAAGATGGCGGAGAGCGTGAAGCAGCCGTTGTCGTATAACAGGCTAAAGAACGTGATAGTGGCAACAGGATCACCCATCAGTGTGCCTACTACGATAGACTATGTGGATTATGCCGCTGACAGTTGGCTGATACTGCCCATGGAGAACGAGGTAGGAAAATTGACAGAGAAGGAGACACAGAAGAAGTACTACTTTATCGACAACGGCTTGCTGAACCTGTTCTTGATGAATTCAGAGACTTCGCTACTGGAGAACATGGTGGCGGTGGAACTGTGTAGGCGGTTTGGCAAAAAGAATGTGTTTTTCCTGAACGCGGAGAAGGAGATAGACTTCATTGTACCTGACGAGAAGCTGGCCATTCAGGTATCGTATAGCATCAAGGAGGAGACCGCTTACAATAGGGAGGTGCCGCCACTGGTGAAGTATGCCAAGGCGCATAAGGACTGGAAGTGCCTGCTGATTACTTATGATGAAGAGGGTACGGAAGATGGAATACCCGTGGTGCCAGTGTGGAAGTGGCTGATGGAAGGGTGACCAGTTGGAACGCGAGGGCGACCCAGCACGGTGGTTTGCCTTTGTCACTGAAGGATGTCTCAAATATGGATCATATAGCTTGCACATCATTCAGTTTTTTCAAAAAACAGTGAGGCACCCCGACAGATGAATCGAGGTGCCTCAGCAGGAAAAAAGGGTGATAGTTAATTCTCTTCTTCCCAGATTAGCCACTGATTATTTTCTTTGCTCAGAACCTCTGAGTCATCTGCTTCAGCACCTTCTATAATAGAAACCGCTATTATTTCTACGCATTCTGCTTCAAGAATCTCAATGATTGGTTTGATATAATATTTTTTCATTGTTAAATCTAAATAAAAGTTAAGAATTAGAAGAGGAATTTCTTTCTGTTCTTGATATATATCCCTTTTATGGGCTTCGTTATCTGTTGGCCTACCAGATTGTAAATAGGAGTTTTTTCTCCCTCGGAGAAAGTTGAAGGGAGGCTGATTCCTGTTGCATTCTCATCACAAAATGTGTACATCTTAACGTCTGAATCAGACACATTCAAGTATGCACGGAAAGCACCTATTGTTGGTTGTACACCTTCCACATGATAAAAGCCTGTTACACCATTCTGATTTTGCAGTACGTATGAACCTTCCGTTGCAGGAGTTGTTTTGTAGGTTCCGCATAGCAGGCCATTGCTAAGTTCTGCCTCGTTGGTAGCTGCTATAGCAGCATCCGATGACGTAAGTACGAGCTGACCTTTACCTTCTATCAAAACGGGCCTGTTGGCACTGATAGAGGTAGTACTTTCAAGATTTATGGTTGTGCCAGTAACAGAAACAGCATTTGATGCTGTGAAGCCTTCTGGTACAGCAGCTTCAAAAGGAATTGTCACCGTCCTGTAGGTACTAACGTTTGTAACGAATGATGCCTGCATAGTGGTAAAGGCTGTATTTGCACAGAAGTCAGCACCATCTGTCAGAACCAGATTATTGCAGACCCCGTTAATGATGACATTCTTATCGGGTAGTTCCGATGCAACGAAAGAAGGTATCTCATCATTGCCCAAGTCTAAAAGTGCATTTGCTGGTATATTACCTTCCGCATCAGTAATAGTCACGAAAGAAACAGATGACGCAGGTTCCACACCGTTGTGGCTGTCTATAGCAAGTACAGTTCCTGTCACCCTGATAGGATAGATGCCTGGCTTCATATCAGCAGCGGTCTGATAGTAGAATGAAAGTATTTCGCCCTCTGTCCCGCCTATTGTCTCCAATGACGTGTTGTATATTTTTACATAATATTGGCCGGGAGTTGGATTGGTGATATCGTAATCATGATTTGGGAAAAATACTCCTTTCTTGAACATTCCAGGAAATCGATCAGCATTCATGTCAAAGGGATAATCCATATCCAAAGCCATTCCTTCCGGAAGAAAGAGCCGGAATTCAAGCGCTGTGTACGCGTTAGTGTTAACCATTTCCATTGAGAATGTTTCCTCATCATCAATGCTGATGCCTGCTGTTGTTGTAAAGGGCTTAACTTGAACTACATCTTCTGCCCGCATGTTTCCTGTAAAACCTAACATTGTAAGCAAAAGAATAATGTTTCTACATTTAATCATTTTCTTCATTTTTTGTATCATTATTGTTCATTATTTCTATAATTCCTACCACATCCATTATATTAATATTCTCGTCACCGTTAGTATTTGTCACTTCTGGTATCAAATCTTCATCTTCCGATCCGTTCATAAGACTTACGGCACCCACTACGTCCATGATATTTATTTTATCATCTCCATTGGCATCACCAAGTTTATAGACACCTATGCGACCATTACGGGTATGAGCGGTAACAGCCGTATCATCTGCCATCGTCATGGATATCTGGTTTATTTTTATCTGATGCTTGTCGCCAGTAGGCATATCCTCAGGAATCTTCACATTAAAGGTCAATAGTGCCTGAGTGGCAGGAGTGGTTTCACCTCCTATCAATGTAAAGTCCCACAGGCGTGCGCCCTCTTCTATGACGGAGATTGTATCCATAGCCTCGGAAATAGTAACATTGTACCCCACAGCATTAGTGCTTAGCACATAGTCTGTTGGATCAATCTCCATTCCTACGGGGAAGGTCAGGCGGATATTCATATCCTTCACAACTTCCGTATTCACAAGGTTGATGCTGTATTTTACTATATCGCCAGGTATTCCGTTCACAGTCATCAGATAGTATGAATACTGTGAGAGAGCAGGCATGGCAGGTTCATTTGGCGAACTTGGATTGAATACGAACTTTGCATAGAAGTTCAGGTTCTCTTTGCCAATGGTGTAACTGAATGAACTCAGATTAGTATATAGCTCGCCATTCAGGTACCATCCCACAAATTCATAGCCATCGTTGGCGTATGCATACAGTGTGTTGGAGGTTCCTTCCAGATATCGTCCTGTATTGCCACTATAATAACCTCCATCTGAACATGTAGCTGTAACATTGTGTTTCAGAACAGGATCTGTTGGCTCTGCTGGTGAATCTGGATTGAAGACGCAATTGGCCGTCAGCGTGTCACCGTCAACAGGCATCGTATAGCTAAACGAAGCACTTGTAGAAACGGTTTCGCCCTTGAGGTTCGTCCAACAAAGAAAACTATACCCACTTTCCACAGATGCATACACAGAAATATTTTTACCTGCCAGATACCTACCGGCACCACTCACGGAGCATCCTTGTGTGGATTTCAACCCAAGGCGGTAGTACAACGTAGTACTGGGTTCGCTCGGTTCACTTGGACTTCCTGGCGTAAAAGTATAGTTGGCTATCAGCGTATCGGTGTTTTCTGTATTCAGAAATCCAAACGATGAAGAGCTGCTTAGCACATTACCTTTTGTGTCTGTCCAGTTCCGAAAGGAATAGTTGGAATTAACATACGCATAAACTTTCACCGTGTTGCCCACAACATACCTTCCTTCTCCCGATACACTTCCGGCATCGCTAATATTTTTCAGTAACACTATCCTTGAATATATGGTAGGTGCCCCAGGTTCATCCGGCGAAGGCGGATTAAAGTCGCCTTGCGCTTGGGCAGTGACGTGTCCCGTAAGATACGCCACTGCTATAAATAGAAATCTTATCCTTTCCATATATTAACATTATTATTAATGTACAACAACTTTATTGACCTTTTTACCTTGACGGACAATGTAGATGCCATTCTTTGACTGAGCATTTACTTTGCGACCGCTAAGGTCATAGACAGAATGTTCAATATTCAATGGTGAATGTTCAATGGTTTCAATGGCCGTTGCGTCGTTTGAAACAAAGCTCAGGGCGAAACGCTTGTTGTCTGTGCCTGCCTTGGCAGAGAAACTGTATGCATCGTTTGTGATTTCTGTCGTTTTGCCCGTAACGTTGTCTGTTATAAACACATGTTCTGCATCACAACGGGTTACTGATATAGTATAGTCACCAGTTTGACCGGCATAGAAACCAAGATTTACCGAACCTTCTGCAATAGGACGTTCGTTAATGGCATACATTGTACCCATATCATCCAGCGTGTAAATCTGTGGTACCATGTTGTCCATACTCATAAATTTGCTGGCATCACACGTAGTTTCATACGTCAAGCTTGCTTTGTCGTTCAGCACCACGCGGGTATGGTCTGTCATTTCATCATTGCTGACGCTGAGGTTAATAATCTGACGATTAGTTGCCTCAGGAGCCCATGCCTTCACTGCATTCTGACTTTCAATCTCTGCTGTCAACTGACGACCCTGCAGAGGGAAACTGATAGTGTTATATTCCTCGTTCGGGCATTGTACAAAGAATGCTTCATTTGGTCGGATGGCATAATCATCGTCTGTCAGCGAGTAAGCTGTGTAGGTTTTATTGTTGGGATTCCAGACGGTGATAGGGCCTGTGAAGTTCAGGCAGTGGTTGTTGTAGTAGCACTGGTAGGGATTACCCACAAGGTTCCAACCTTTATTGCCAGCTGTCACACTGGGGTTTATGTCAAGTGTCTTGCTAAATTCTGTGACACCTATCGTATTAACATATTTATTTTCATTATCTACACCAGGGAAGTAACTCCAAACATCTATATTTGTCTGGAGGATAAAGCCCGTTCCTGCTGGAATAACATCAGATGAAGTATAGTTCTTCCAGTTGCCACTATTACCGTTCGTGGCACGACCAGCGCCATCATAATAACGGATAGCATATTGTGCGTCGTAATTATTATAGATGTTGGAGATTTTTAGGTCGAAGGGCAGTGAAATGAAATACCATTTCTTCGCAGCAGAATGGTAACGCACAATGTTATCTCCATAACCTACCAGTTGGGGGCAATTACTGAGTATTTGAGAGTAACGATTGTTCGGATAATCACAAGCTACACTGATGTCTTGGAACTTCTGTTCCTTATCTCCATTTACTTTCAAGTAGGTATTATATTCCATCCAGATACTTGGCTGTCCACCAAAGCGTTCGTGGCTAAGTGTCAAGTTGTCACGAAGTATAATGTTTTCTATACTACTGTAGTCAAAAGGCTCAATTGCTTTGGCATTATACCAATAGTTATCTAATTTATAGGTATTCACAAGATGAGAAGGTACAGAAATGGTCAGTGAACCTATACCCAGGTTGGCTTCGCTTATATTAACTTTCGTAGGTGATTTAAGTACAACTTTTGACAGATTTGGACAATCACGTAATAGGGTATAAAAATTAAGTGAATTTACCTCTGTAGGGAATTCTGCATAGGTCAGTTTTTGTAAATCACGGAAAGGTGACCAGGAATCATTTATAGAAGAATATGTTTGGTGCAAAATAAGAGAGTCAATGCCAGTATTTTGAAAAGCTTCTCTAGAAATTTCAAGGTATTTGTCAGGGAAACGGAAATTGAGCGTTGAGCAATCTCTAAAAGCACTATTGTATATAGAGGTTAAAGTGTTTGGAAATGTAATTTTTTGTGGCTTTAAGCTATAGCATGCATCAAAAGCAAAACCTCCTATTGTATTTATCTGTTCCGAAAGAGTCAGTTCTTCTAAAAGATAGCAATTGTTGAATGCATTTCCCGGGACATTCTTTACATTTGCAAGATTAGCTTTTTTTGCCCGACTTGCAGAAAATGCATACCGCCCAATGGTTGCTACTGATACAGGTATCTCTATATCAGCCAGAGATTTGCGGAAGGCACTTTCACCTATGTACGTTAGTGTTGGTGGTAGTATGATACGATACAAATCATCCGCAAAAGAAGCACGACGTTCGTATGTATAGTTTCCTTCCTTATAGTATTCCCATGTAAAGTTATCAGGTATATCCGTAATCTCAGCTTCACCTAAATCCAAGATAAATAGGTCTTGCATCATTTTAATTTTTTCCCAATCTTCAGAGTTCATCTTTCCTTTAATCTTTAGATTCCGCACGTCTTTGATATTGTCAACATTGTATAGAATCTCTGAACCCAGACTTCCTGGTTCAAGCAGATTTACGGATATTTCGGGCGTTGATATTACACCAACCGTTCCAAACTGTAAATCGTAAGAAGCGGTTGCAGTGAATTTCCAAACTATTTCATGCTTGCCGACAGAAAGAAAATCACGATATCCACCATTATATGTGTCTAATAATTGGTTTTTATCTAACGTTCTAACAAGTACGCCATCTATATAGGTCTGAGAACTATATTTGGCAGAACTATCAACATTAAATAAATTATAGAGAATTGTAGATGTCTTGCTAACATTAACAAATCCTTTTAATTCCATAGTGTTTCCTGCACCTGCGTTTTTTCGGATTGTACCCGAAAATTCACGCCAGCCATCGCCAACAAAGAAAATAGGGCTGTCATGCAACGAATGTTTTGATATTGCATTTGACAATGTCACTCCATTGTTTATTTGCTCTATAGCAGCATTTAGCTCTTCCGTCGTACTGTTTTCGTTATTACAAATTGCGTCAAATTCATCAAAAGCAAAATCGTAGATAGAATTCTGTTCCATTGTCAAATAAAGAAGCCCACGAGACATTTCTTTCTCCACGAGTTCAGCATCAACAAATTGCCATACGATATTGCCATCGGTCATGTTGGGTTTGATACGTTTATCATTTGCACCGTCATAGCCAATATATTCATTAGCATTGTATGTGGCGTTCTTTTGAACCTTTTGAATAACATAGCCATTTTCAACAGAATCAACGGCTGTTATCGAGAAGCAATCATACCATGAATTCCCGCTCGTTTCGGTTCTTGTTGTTGTGCTTTCGGCAAAAAACAAACGTGAATCGCGGGCATAAATAATTTGTAAGCCAGCGCTCACTTGATGGATGGTCACTTTTTCGCCATACATCATTGCCGTCGGGTTGTTATCTGACTTGTTAAGGAAGAGGCCAGATCCAACATTGTACAAGTAATATTCTTTGTCTAACTCAAAAGTCGCAGATGGCTTCATATGAATAACTGGAGCCGTTCTCTCTGCCCACGCTGTGAGCGAACACACGCTTGCCACAAGGGCAAGGAGAATTGTTTTTAGTCTTTTCATTGTTGTTGATATTTAAGTTTAATGTATTTGCCATAATTCAGGTATGTAAGCAACTTTCTTGCCGTTAAAAATATAGATTCCTGGCTTTAACTGTTATTCCCAACCCGGTGGCCGCTTAGATATCGCAGTGCGGTGAAGTACTCTGTACCCTTTAAGCTCTGGATTTCAATCCGCTCTTCCGATAGTATATCGTCAGGACCATACGACCAGCTGAGTATCCGGTTACGGAAGTTCTCATCGGGGAAAATCGTCTCGTTAATCCCCGCATCTGCCCAAGTTGTCGTGACAGAACAGAAACATGCTACAAAAAAATGGATGTAATCTTTTTCATGTGTTTGATGTTTTTAATTATGTTGATGGTTATGTTCTCCCAATAACTATCAGACTATATCTTCAGGATTGCTTACAGGTACAAATACAAGGAACCCCCGGGACACAAAAGAAGCGCTGGCTTGACTTTTCTCTTGTATCATGAGGTCCTAGGAATGTACCTGTAGTGCTAGATATAAGTCATGCCCGCGCTTTTCGCACGGGCATCGGCTGACTTACTCGAGAGCACTACTTCAATGAAATTTCCTAGGTTTCATGATACTCTGAATAAATAGCTGATGCTTATTTTATCAATGATGGTTTTCAGGAAGGTGGGGTTGGTGAGTGTGCCTTTGACCGTTGTTGTGTTTGAGAGGCGAACTCCCTCGAAGCTCAGTCGCTTGGTGATGTCTGTCGGGATATTGATACTAAATCCGTTAACAATGTAAGTGATATTGTCACCATCTGCTCCTGCGCCGCGTATGGTCAGTGCTTTCGTGATGTCCACAGCCTGAAAGGTTCCGCTGGAGAGGTTGATGATGTCGCCGTTTTCCGCTGCGTTGTGTGCATCGCGTAGGGTATAGGCTCCGTAGAACATTATAAGTTCGTCACCATGGGTGAGAGTTGCCACCAAATTGCTTTGTGCATAACTCATGGTTGCTATTGTCAGGGCAACCAAAGAAAGAAATAACTTTTTCATTTTGTTCATTTATTTATTGGTTAATACTAAAATGTCTCATTCATTATGGGAACCCCTTTGCCAAACTTTTGAGCAAAAGAAAAGGGACAGACACAAATGCCTGCCTCTAAATATCAATGAGTCATTATTCGTTGTTCCACATATCCCAGCGATCTTCCTTTACTTCCGGGTCAAGGCTTCCGTCATCGTCTATGCCGCCATATTCTATGCCGCCAACTCCTGTCACACTGCCTGCCAGTATCTGAGTTACCTGCGCCTGCATCTCCTCCATGCAAGGCTGTATGTATGTCTTCTTCATCTTACTTCATTATTTTTTTACCGTTAATAATATAGACTCCGTGTAGCTGTGGTTTTACAACCTTACGTCCGCTTAAGTCAAATATAGCTCTTTGTGTATCAGAGGTTAGGATTTCTCTGATACCTGTTTCCTCTCCGTCGAAGTCAAGGAATATTCTTACATCGGCTCCCTCCACATCTGTCAGCACATCGTAGAAATCAAAGTAAGCACGATAGCCTTTCATCTTGGTCTTACCTGTTGAGTACCAGAAACAGCCTCCGTTCAGGAACAGCATCTGGTCTTCAATGGTTTTCTCTGCCACATACGTACCTATCATCTCACTCCACTGTTTCTTAGTACGCTTAACGGCCGCCTTTGTTGGCTCCTCCTCGGGGTTGATATCTACGTCATCTACGGTAAATTCCGTTAGAGGCGAGGACACTTTGATGATATACGGATGGTTGGCTTCTATAGCATTCACAGGCTCAAAGCTTACCGTTATTCCTACAACGTTTTCATCATCATCTTCCGTTGCCTGATAGCCTGTGAAGTCTGCCAGTTGTACATCATTGCCGAAGGCTTCCTTTGTCTGTGCTTCCGTCATAGCGAAGGGCAGGCAGATGGTGCTCCACACATCTGCATTGACGGTACGCTTTACACGGACTTTTGCACCGTTTTCTGCAACGGGCATCTGTGTGGAATTCTCGTCAAGAATAGTTCTGGATTCTGTAATATGAATAGAAAATTCAGTGTCTGCCAAACTTTCACCTTCAGAGTCTGCCGTACGTGTAAATTCACAAGTTGTTATACTAGCTGTAAGGCTTGTTCCAAGAGCCAGACTTGCATCTGCCTGTACTGTCACCCTGAATAAAGCCCCACTAGTGGATATGGATATGTTGTCCATTGAACGGCAGGTAAACTTATAGTTCCCATTCGACGACAACAGATTACCCGTCAGTATGTGATTGGTACTGAAGGCTTTTTCTATAACAGGGTAACCTTCTTCGTCTGTTAACAGTGAAAAGCCGTCAGGAAGTGACAACTGCAATTCGAAAGCCGTATATTCCGTATCGAATTCACAGCCAATCTCTATTGTGCCTTGTCCACCCTGAGGTACATCCACATCTTTCACAACCAAAACGTTGTCAGCCATAGAATGCCCCATGCCGAGCAGACTGGCTGCAAGCAAAAGAAAAATGTTTTTTTTCATAATCATATATTGTTTATTGTTATCTGCCAAGAATAATGTCTATCACTTGCACCATATCCGTAATGGTTATCTTTCCATCCCCGTTCAGGTCCGCCACTTTTCGGATAAATTGTGCAGGCTCCTCCTCCAGAATGAAGCTGTTCATACTGATGACATCAGTCACACTTACACGTCCGTCACCATTCACATCGCCCATCATAGCTTCTGTTACCGTCAATGTAGCAGTACTGTTCTTCGGATGAATATCCTCATAGACGTTACCTGCTTTCCTAACAGTCATCTCAATGTCTTTAATGGTCATGTCGTATGTACCTACAGCCAAATCGTCAGCTACATCAATGGTGATAGTCATGCCGTCACCACTGGTATTACTGATAGCACGGCTTCCCTGCGGTGTTACGATGAAACGATACAGTCCTTCGCTTATTTTGGTTGACGAAATGCTGTGGGTATTCACGGCATTGCCTGTCAGTTGAGCCAGCAACTTTCCTTCGTTTTCGGCAACATTCACGCCAGCAGGCAGTTGCAGGTCGAACTGGAAGCCCATGATGGTTTCCTCGTCAGACAGCAAAACGTTCAACACTCCACGTCCTCCACTACACTGTGTCATGTCTGTCACAGTCAGTTTGTTGTTTTTTTCTACTGTTAGCAAGCATGAGGCAGTCTTTCCGCTTCCGTCGTTTGCTGTTGCCTTAATCTGACAGGTGCCAGAACCAACAGCAGTCACCATTCCGCTCTCACTTACTACAGCTACAGCCTCATTTGTACTGCTCCACGTCACACTCTTGTCCGTAGTATTCTCCGGTACAACCATCGCCTCAAGCTGCAACCTCTCGCCAACCGTCAAATCGGCTTCTATCTCATTGAGAGTTATGCCACTCACCATTACAGGGTTAACCGTTACCTCGCATTGAGCATAAACACCATTATGGGCTGTGCAAGTGATAATTGTTGTGCCAAGACCTGTGGCACATATAGTTCCATTAGAATCAATGGTGGCAACAGATGTATTGCTGCTGAGCCACGTGAATGTTGTGGTCGCCCCTACATCCGTAATAGCGGGAAGGAAAGTGTAAGTATCATCAAGACATAGAGAAATAGAGGATGGAATGGATATACTTTTCACATCAACCACATTTATTAAATACGTCACAGTTATCTGCCCTGAAGTTCCATACATTCGATTTTCATACCAACATAACTGCGTGCTGAAGCTATAAAAACCCGTCTTTGAAGGGGTTAATGTGAATATATAATAATCAATAGTAGAACCCCCAGTTGTCATTGCAGCATAAGCCACACTAACATCCTCGCTGCTAACAGTATAGTAACTGCCATTTACTTGATATGAATAGGCATGGCAGTAATTGGGGTCTAATGCATCATAATATGGATTAATCGTGACAGAAGCCCCAAGCATGATCGTTAGATTTTTTTGTACAATTTCATCTGCAAGAATAACAGACGGCAATGAAATCATGGTTAATAATAAAAGACAAACTCTCTTCATAGTTTCAATAAATTTTGTTTTCATGGCCTCTCAGTCCCAAAGAAGACCTATTTATATGTATGAAGCGTGGAACTGTATCCACTTCTCCACTCTGGGGTCCTAGGAAAACCTTGTACAAGAGATGTGGCTGGTAGTCCACGCTTACGCATGGAAGCCATCATGTTCTCTTGCTGTACTTGAAATTTCCTAGGTTTCAGAGCGCAAGACGAGCATAACGCTTCGTTTATTTTTCGTTAAGATGTGTGCCAGCCGCTGCCAGCCGCCTCAACATTCGCTGCTATTGTATAAGCAAAAACAGCAAAATGCAGGCTTCACATTGCAAAAGTAGTGAATAATCTTATTCACACAAAGAAAAATGCCCAAAAATTTGGTGAATATAATATAAAGGTATATTTTTGCAACAGTTTCTAAGGAAGTTAGCGTGTACTACGGTACGTTGCATCGCAGGGAGGTCACACCTCCCTGTTGTCTTTATAAAACTTTCCTTCTTTAAAAATAAGACGCTTGCATCCTTTTTCGTAAGTCCATACTTCTTTGATGGGCATGTTGATGTTCAATCTATCTGCAATTTGTCGACGTAAATACCTGTCAGAACATCCTTTCGTGTTGTTAATGATTAGTCTGTCTGATTGTTTAAGACCATGAGAAAACATCCGGCTTACCTTTTTGATGTTCCATGGTTTTACAAAACCCTCATACTCATAATAGTTGTCATCAATCAACATATCAGGACATTTCCTTTCATACTTTGTCCCATTTAATTTGCCATAAACTAATGTTTCTATGTTATAGTTCTTTTTTGTTTTGTTACAACTATTTTAATTTGTCTGCTTGTTGTAATGGTTCACGACGAGTGTCCCAGAAATCAACTATGAAAATGGTCTCGTCTTCTATATAGTATATTAACTTGTTCTGTTTTGTTATCACAATGCTTCTGTACGACCGGCTTCGATTATTCAACAAGGGTTCTATTTTGCCAACCATTGGTGATGAGCTAAGGACATCCTGCCACTCTTCTGTCTTCTTGTAAAACTTTTCTGCTGCCCGAACACCAAACTCCTTGACGATATAGTCTATGGTGTCTTGCCAAGCACGAAAAGCCTCCTCTGCCCAGATGATTTCCATAGAACAGGAACTAAAGTTACTTGTTCAAATAATTTTGCATACGCTTTGATGCTTCTGCGCGGGATAGGATACGTCCCTCTGCAATGTCTGCTTCTGCACAATCTATACGTGCATTGAGCTCCTCAATGGTATAAGGTTGGGCTTCTTCCATCTTTGCCTGCTCATACAAATGATCGGCGAGCCAGCGTTTGTTGGCTGCAGAAAGGTCATAGCTAAGAAGCATCTCCCAAACACTCTGTAATGCTGTTGTACTCATGTGAAATAGATGTTTTGTTTACAAAGGTATGATGTTTTTGGGTTTTGCCAAAGAAATCTGCATTTATTTTTGTATAAAGGCAATAACTTATAAAAATCTTCCCGCTCATTACGGGATGTTCTTAGAAAGCAGAGCGTGTAAAAAAAGTTTTGTGCCTCGAATATTTCCGTTTGCGCAAAGAAAATGGATAAAATAAGTACATTTGCATGGATATTATTTTGTTTCCCTTGGGAGCGCTCTTTTTGCTGAAGGCTTGCCCAATTTGCGGAACAGTAGAGGAAATTTTGCGGAACTACTGTTGCGCAATTGTGGAACTACTGTTGCGCAAAATACGGGTGGTTGTTAAAGATAAAGGACAACGGATTTCAGCGATAATCAAAAATCTTTACATTTTGCGGCATTCCCCGTTGGTTTATAGAGCAAACGATATTGATACTTGAAGCAAGCATTATTCCTGCGCTTTTCAAAAGCCAGTTTTGCAGGCTGCAAAAGCCAATCTTGCACGTTGCAAAAGCCAGGCTTGCAAACACCCCCCTCCAGAAGGCTTCTGGGGCACATTCTGCTATTTGCCGAGCATTGGCCATTGAGGATTGAACACAAAAAGAAGAATCCATTACAATATCAGAAAAAGAAAAGGGGCAGACACGAATGCCTGCCCATAAATATCACTGAGGTGTCATATTTTTTCTCTTATTTTCCCCCATTTTCTCTCCAGTTTTCCTCTAATACATCTCTAGTTTCAGGAATTACAGAGGAACTATAGAAGAACCTGAGATGTGCATCATGATGATGGGCGAAGGCACATTCACCATTGATGACTGGAATGACATCACAAACGAGCTGAAGCAGTTCTGGAATTGGGAAGATAATACATAAAAGTAAGTTGCTTAACAAAAAAGAAAAAGCTGATGAGGTGCATTTATAGACATGAATTTCTTATCTTTGCAGAAGGAAATACGTATTAAGTCAATGAATGTGAACAGAGTTCTCTTTCTTCTGTTGATTGTCCTGCCAGTAGGGGTACAGGCGCAACTGTGTGTTGGTTCTTTGCGAGTGGAACATTGTATGAATCCCTGTGTTGTGGATGTGCTTCAGCCACGACTATCTTGGGTGAATGAACCTATGAATGAACGTGTGAAGGGACAGCGGCAGACGGCTTACCAGATAGTTGTGGCTTCTTCGGAGGAAAAACTGGGTCAGGGCGACTATGACTTGTGGGATAGCGGACGCGTACCCAGCGACCAGAGTGTGTTGGTCCCTTATGGTGGCTGCAAGTTAACTTCCGGACAGGACTGCTACTGGATGGTCCGGACTTGGGATAAGAAGGGAAAGCGTTCCAAATGGAGCAATGTAGGACACTGGGGCATGGGGTTGCTGAAGCCAGAAGAGTGGCGTGCCAAGTGGATTACGGCTCATCAGGAACAGGGTGCTCCGCTCTTCCGAAAGGCATTTATGCTGAAACAAAAGGTGAAGAAAGCCAAGGCGTATGTTACTGCTGGCGGCTACTTTGAGCTTTACGTGAACGGCAAAAGGGTTGGGGAGGACCAGTTGATTCCAAACTTCACCAATTATACTACCCGCGAAGGACTGGACAAAGGCGGCATTGCTCTGGAGAACAACTTCACAGCGTACCGAGTGCTCTACCTCTCCTATGATGTAACCCAGTTGCTGCAAAACGGGCGCAATGCGATTGGAGCCATATTGGGCGACGGCTTCTACCGCTCCACCAGTTATCATGTAGGTGCTTTCGGAGAGCCCTGTCTGCTATGTCAGCTTGAAGTAACATACGAGGATGGAACACAGGAGCGCATCTGTACTGATGAGACTTGGCTTACCCGTCCCTCGGCCATAACCCTGACCGGTGTTTATGACGGTGAAGTCTATGATGCTCGACAGGAAACGCCCAAATGGGCAGAGGCTGACTGCGATGAAAAGGACTGGCATTCTGCATATAAGGCTGTTCTGCCTGTGGGAAAGCTGACGGCTCACACTTCGCCCACAGACCGCATTACAGAGATACTGCAGCCCCTCAGCCTTGAGGAGCAGGACAGTGCCTTCGTGGTGACTTTCGAAAAGGAAATAGCGGGATGGGTGCGGTTGAAAGACATTCAAGGAAAGGCGGGTCAGAAGGTGCAGGTTGAATATGTCTGCGAGTCGCCGCTTGGCAAACAGGAGTATTATTGCAAAGGTACGGACGCGGGCGAAACTTATGCACCGCGCTTCACCTGGTACGTTTTCTCGCAGGTAAAAGTGCGCGGGCTCAGCAACCTTACGCCTCAGCAGATCCAGGCGGAAGCTGTGAATACCGATGTCCCGATCTCTGCCGAGTTCCATTGCAGTCACCCTTTGCTCAATCGCATCAATGCCATCTGGCAACGCTCGCAGCTGGACAACATGCACGGCTGCATTGCCAGCGACTGCCCGCATCGTGAACGTCTGCCCTATACGGGCGACGGACAGATAGCTTCTGCAATGGTGATGCTGAATTTCGATGCTGCGGCGTTCTACCAGAAGTGGCTGCGCGACATGCGCGATGCTCAGAATCCCGAGAGTGGCTATGTACCCAACGGTGCTCCCTGGCAACCTACTTGCGGCGGAGGAGTAGCCTGGGGCGCAGCCATGAATGTGATTCCCTGGGAATACTATTTGCATTATGGCGATTTGCAGCAGCTCCGTCTCTGCTACGAGCCTATGCGAGGTCAGTTGCGTCACATGCTTACTTGGCTCACGCCCGAGGGAACAATGTTCCAACAGAAAAAGAATTACGAGACGGGTGAGCCTTGCTACTGGCTCAACCTTGGTGACTGGGTGCCGCCCTACGAAATGCCTGCCGACGAGAAGGTACACACCTTCTATCTCTGGCTATGTGCCAGGAATACGGCTCTGGCTGCACAAGTGCTTGGAGATAAAACGGGAATGCAGGAATACGAGGCTATTGCACAGCGCACATGGGAAGCTTTCCACCGCAAGTTCTATAATGCAGAACAGGCCAGCTACGGCGACTTCGGTCCAAATATCTTAGCGCTATACATGGGTGTGCCCAAGGAACGAAAGGCTGCTGTAGTTGAGACATTGCGCCGCGAAATAATGGAGACACACGGCGGACACATCAATACGGGTTTCGTCACAACTAAGTTCTTCTTCGAGACTCTGACGGACAACGGGCTTCACGACGTAGCTACAACAGCTATGCTAAAGACGGACTACCCCAGCTACGGACATTGGATTGAGCAAGGAGCCACAGTTACTTGGGAGACATGGAGTGGCCAGTGGTCGCACAATCATCCCATGTTTGGCGGAGGCCTCACGTGGCTGGCACGCAGATTGGCAGGTGTCAATGTAACGACCGAAGGTGCTGGCTATCGTCATTTCGAGGTGCGGCCAGTGCCTGCCGGGGGTGTTGATACGGTATTCTATGCCCAGCATACGCCGCAGGGACTGCTTTCATCGCGCGTCATCAGCAGCGAAGGGCAGCTCCGCTCGTTGGAAGTGCGCGTCCCTGTAGGCAGTATGGCCACAATCTGTCTGCCCAAAGAGACTATCCAGGTGCAGCAGGGAACTCACAGATTTGAAAATAAATGACGTGAGTGCGCAATTGAAGAACTACTGTTGCGCAAAACGCAGGCTGCTGATAAAATAAAAGAGGGTAAGTTTATGTGACAATAAAAAATCTTTACATTGCGATAAATGGCCGAACTTATTTTCGCTCTTCAATAAAAATAAAAGTTGTTTTATTTTGTATTGTGCTTTCTTACTTGTAACTTTGTACCATAAAACTAATATAATAACAAACACTATGAGACAACTGTTTTTATTTCTGGCAGTAGCCTTTTGCCTTGTAGGCACTGCCAAAACCGAGGTAAAGGATTCCAAGACGAACTATGCCCGTGAGGCATTACAACCCTATGTGGATCGGGGCGAACTGCCCGGTGCTATTTGCATTTTCTATAAGGACGGTGTACAGGAGACATGTTGTATCGGCTATGCTGATGTAGAGAAAAAGCGCCCCATAAGGCTGGATAATGTATTTATGCAGTGCTCTCAGACCAAGGGCTTCTGCGGCGTTACCATTGCCAAGTTGGTAGAGCAGGGGAAAATCTCGTTGGACGATCCTGTGTCTAAGTATCTGCCTGAGTTTAAGGAGCTGTGGGTGCAGGACAGTGACAAGGATGGGGTGAAGACCCTTCACAAGGCAAAGAACGTATTGACAGTACGCATGGTGCTGAACCATACAGGCGGGTTCCCCTTTGAATGCAGTGCCAAGCGCAGGGATGTACGTGGCGGCGGATGGTCTGGCGGTGCTCCCCTGCGTCAGGTTGCCAGTATCGCTGCTGGCTCGCCTCTTTTGTTTGAGCCTGGTACAAAGACTACCTATTCCAATACGGGTATTGATATAGGTGCTGCTGTTGTAGAAGTGGTGACTGGTATGAAGTGGGAAACGTATCTGAAGAAGGAAGTGCTGGATCCCCTGGGTATGAAGAGCACCTGGTTCTGGCCCACTGACAAGCAGTTGAAGACGCAGATTGAGATGTACGACGTGAAGGACGGTCAGCCTGCAAAGTACCGTTTGGAGAACGAGTGGGAACAGCGACCTTATAACGACGGACATGTATTTGCTTCTGCCGGTGCCGGACTGTGGACGACGGCACAGGATCAGCTGAAGTTCTATAAGATGCTGATGAACCTGGGTATGGGTGACAATGGTGTACGGATTCTGAAGGAGGAGACGGTAAAAAGCATTCTGGCAGAATCGACACGTCCTGCCAATCTGGGCGGTTATTCGCTGGGACTGAACGCTCCCGTTAAGGACGGTGAGAATGAATGGTTCGGACACGGTGGTGCATGGGGTACCAACTGCAACGTGAACTGGCACAAAAAGCAATTGAGGCTTTGGGTTGTTCAGATTAATGGCGGACAACCTTGGAACAAGGCTGTTGACAAGGCAGCAGAGAAATTCTTCTCACAGACTATTGATTCAGACAGACTGAATGAATATACGGGAAGAACGAAGTAAAAAGACTTTAGGCTTTAGGCTCTAGACTTTAGACTTTAGACATTGGTCATTAATAATAACTGGCCGACAGGATAGTGTCTTCGTTACTTATTCGCATATTGTTTAATCTTTTAACCTTTCATTGAAATTAATGGGAAGAGGCGATGCGCTTCTTCCCATTAATTATATATATGCCTTTAGTAGGGGTGTTTGGCAGTATTAGGCCGTCTATGCTGTAGGGCTGGTTTTTATAGGACTCATAGGATTTATGGTCGGGGATTTCCCGGATGCCCGTTATCTCCTCCTCTGTAAGAATGGGATGGATGGTGATGCGGTCAAAGTTAGGTGCCCACAGGTCATCATAGGCCTGGATGGTAATGGTGTTGGCAGAACCTGCCTGCAGGGTGACGGGAATCATCTTCCAGCCCATCCCCTCGGGGTTCCATGAACTGGTGCAGTCGCCGTTGCTCTGGAAGAAGATGGTATCGCCCACCTGCTCACCGTTGACGAGGAGCTTGGCTGGACGTGTATCTTTTGAGATGTAGTAGATGGTGAGCAGGTATTTGCCGGTACGGTCGGCCTTGATACGGTTGAACTGGATTTTTCCACCATTTCCCAGGTCGCCTACGAAGCTGCCTCCCGATGCATGGAGTGCATCGTATGTCTTGCGTTTTGCGCTGCCGGAAAGGGTGTTGTTGGAAGCTTCTGCCTCGTAGGTGGTACGTTCCAGCGGTACCTCCAGATTGCCAAGAGGTGATACCTGTATCAGGAATCCGCCTTCGCTTAGTTCCTTGATGCTGAGTGAGTTACCTTTCTTTACCTGTTTCTTCTCGAATTTGAGGTCGGTGCGGCACGAACCGTCTCGGTAGATATAGGCTGTGTAGGTTTTGCCTTCTTCCAAAAAGTCCAACTTTACACGGCAAGTGCGCTCATTTACGCTGATGCCTGATATCCACCAGTCGGATCCTTTGCGTCGGGCGACTGTGGCGTATGCCGTTGGGTTACCTTCAAGGAGCAGACTTTCATCCCATGCTGCCGGCAGACGCTTCATGATGTCGCGGCCAAGGAAATATTGCAGGTTCTGGGGTGCTTCAGCGATATGTACGATACCGCTCTCGAAGAGTGTTGTAAGTGCCAAGTGATGTCCCTGGCTTCTTTGTGTCAGCAGACTGCCCCGCCAGGTGGCGAAATCGCCAGGAGTGAAATCCATTGCCCCCACCACATTGCGTGTAAAGAGTACGTCGAGGTGATGCTGTGTTGTGTTCTTCTTTGCGTGCCAAAACTGCTGCTCACCGCCGTATATTCCCTCTTGTGTCATGATGTGGGGATAGGTGCGGCGCAGACCGGACGGACGGGTGCAACCGTGCAGGTTGACCAGCATCTTGTACTTTGCCGCTGCCTTGTAGAGGTTCTCCATTCGCTCCATTGTCTCTCTTGAGTCGTCTTCCCAGAAATCGACCTTGACACCTTTGAAGCCCCAGCCTTGATACTTCTTTAAGGTTGCGTCCATATTTTCGTTCGAAAAGGACTGGTTGCTGCTGAGGGTGGCGGTCTGCCAAAGCAGGCAATTCACGCCTTTCTCTTTTGCGTCATTCGTAAAGGTTGGGAACCATGACGAACTCCACCCAGCATCGATAAGATAGTATGACCACCCCATATCCGCAGCCAATTCGCAGTGTGCCCATTCGCCTTCGTGAATTCCTCCGTAAGCCTCTCTTATTTCGCTCTTGTTACCGTCCGAACCGCCCCAGTACCAGGCAGCAACCCCCGGCTTAATCCAGCTCAAGTCTTTCATTGTGGTTGGCGGACATAGATTCTCGGCCATTGTGGTCTCGAAGATAGTCTTGATGTCTCCGCACACAACCATTCTCCATGGAGTATAGAACGGCAACGGGCAGGATATGCGGTATGTCTTCTCCTCGGCATAGTCCTTTGTAGCACCCGTCCAACTATACGAGAACTCTCCCTTCTGCTCTTCGGCCTTCGTCAGTGAGGTGCAGAAAAAACTTCGGCAGTCCGCTTCGGAAATGAGCAGATAGTCTTTGCCGTTATAGACGAGAGTGGGGGAGTTGTATCGGCCGTCACCAGTTTCAACGAGTGTCTGCCAGTTGGTGTATCTCGTATAAAGACCTTCGTAGGGGTAGTTAGGGTCGTTTCCGCCCGTATTGCCCAGGAACTGGCAGGCCGTCGTGCTGGAGATATTGGCTACACGGATGCGGCTTGCTTCGCCTGTGAGATAAGCACTCGTGTGTCCGTACTTGGGCATCACGTATCGGAACGCAAAGCCGTCGTCGTAAACGCGGAACAGTACCTCCTGTCTCCATGTGCCCTTTTTCGTCAGGACAGAAAGCGTGTGACAATTATCTCTGTAATGACTGCGTTTACCCACCGGAAGGGTGTAGGAATCATCAACAACTGCAGAGTCAATGCTTACCAGTTCCAGTTCTTCGGTCAGATCTGCTGTGGCTAATTTCAATCCCAGCGGTGACTCATTGACAATGGTTCTACTATCTCTGTTTACCGTGTAGCTGAGTTTTCCGTCCACAAGATGAACGGTAGCCCTAAGATGTCCGTCGGGCGATGTTATGCTGTAGTCCTCTGCCTTAAGAGCAAGGGATGACAGCATGAGGGTGCAAGCCAATATCGCTCTATACATTATTATATATATATGGGGTTTATTTAAACAATTCGTCAAGGAACTCGTAGAAGGCAGGATTTTCGCCTACAACGGTTTTCACAATCTTACCCTCGGGATCAATGACAATTTTTGTGGGGAAACCTGTGATGGCGTACATCTCCGGAACCTTGGAGTCTTTGGGATTATAGACATGCTTCCACTTGAGTTCGTGCTTGGCAACAGCGTCTTTCCACTTTTCTTCTGTATCGCTGCAGTCCACGCCCAGAATTTCAAGACGATCCCCATACTTCTCATAATATTTCTTCATTTCAGGGAATCCCTTTATACACCATATACACCATGAGCCCCAGAAGTCAAGAATCAGGTACTTACCGCGAAGAGAGGAGAGGGAGAGGTCGGTTCCGTCGATGCTTTTCAGTGTAAAATCGGGAGCCATTTTGCCATCCTCGACCTTTTTACGTGCAGCCTCACGAATCTTCTTGCGTTCAATGTCGGCTTTTGCGTAATCTACGAAATAAGAATATTTGCTGTCTGCTGCCACACCGCTCATTGCTTGCAAGGCTTTTTCGGGGTCTTTCATTCCCATTAGGATGGTAATACATGCACCGCTGTTGGGGTGTGTATTAATGAAGTTCTCCTTGGCAGTATTCAGTTGCTCCTTAAGGCCCTCATAGATGGGATCAATAATCTTCTGTAGTGAGTCTGCATTGGCACCTGCCTCCACCTGGCTGTGATATGAGTAGCCAACTTCATACATTTTCTCCTGAATGGGGTCTGTCTGTGCTTCCAGCTCCTTATAGTCCTGATAGAATTGTGAACCATCCCATTGATTCTTCTCTGTCGTTCCTTTAACGGTGCCGTTCTCTCCGGGTACCAGATAGATGCTGAAGCGCTTATCGCCATCCTTGGTTTTAACATTGCACATAGCCAGGCGCATCTTGCTGTCGGTGTACTGAATGGTAAACTTACCTTTCTTTACCTTGATTGTCTCTGTCTTTTCGATGCCGGTAAAGTCGGGTTTTACAATCTGTATAAAAGCAGTATCACCTGTAACATCCTTCAGTTCTGCCTTAATAACACATTGTGCATAAATGCTATCTCCCATCAAAACAGAAAAAAGCAGAATAAAAAACTTCTTCATTGGTTGTTATCTTTCCTTAATATGTGAATTATCTAAGTAATCTGAGTGTTCGGAATACTCAGATTTCCTTGAGTTCTCTGAATATTCAGGGCCCTCAGCATCCTATTATCTATAAAAAATCCTTTTGAACCGGGTCGCAGGTAAGTCCAATGCCCAGTTTCTTGAATATCTTCTGGTCAACTTCGCTGATCATAACGGTGGAATGTGCCTGACAACCTTTGAGCAGCGGTAACATGGCCAGTGCCCGGCGGCAGTTGGCATCATTCTGACTAAGAACAGAAAGGGCAACCAGCACCTCGTCGGTATGCAGGCGGGGATTGTGACCACCCAGATATTCGGTCTTGGTCTTCTGTATAGGCTCTATCAGGTCTTGCGAAATAAGTTTCACTGCATGGTTGATACCTGCAAGGTGTTTCGTTGCATTGAGCAGCAGCGAGGCACAAGTACCCAAAAGAGGTGAACTGCTGGCAGTAATGATATGTCCGTCTTCTAACTCGATAGCGCTGCAGGGAACACCGCTTTCTTCAAGACGAGCCTTGGCTGCGACTGTACATTTGCGGTAGTCTGTATCAATCTTAGCCTGCTTGAAGAGGAGCTTCAGTTTGGTAACCTCGCTCTCGTTACAAGCACCAAGAGCCAGTTTGTTGAGAGCTGTATAGTAGCGACGGACAATCTCCTGACGGGATGTTTCCTGACAAATCTCATCGTCAGAGATGCAGAAGCCTACCATATTAACTCCCATATCGGTAGGGCTCTTGTAAGGACACTTGCCATAGATGCCGTCGAAGATAGCATTCAGAACGGGGAATATCTCCACGTCACGGTTATAGTTGATGGCCACCTTTTCATACGCTTCCATGTGGAAGGGGTCTATCATGTTAACATCGTTAAGGTCGGCCGTCGCAGCTTCGTATGCGATGTTAATGGGATGTTTCAGCGGGAGGTTCCAAACAGGGAACGTCTCGAACTTGGCATAACCTGCCTCTACTCCGCGCTTATGCTCGTTGTAAAGCTGAGAAAGGCAGACTGCCATCTTACCACTGCCGGGACCGGGAGCTGTAACAATGACCAGCGGTTGAGTTGTCTCTACGTAATCATCCTTTCCAAACCCTTCGTCGCTGTCGATAAGGTCAACGTTATGGGGATAGCCCTCTATGGTATAATGGTAATAAGCCTTTATGCCCATACTCTCCAGACGGCGGCGATACTGGTCGGCAGAGCTCTGTCCGTTATAGTGCGTTATAACAACGTTGTTGACAAGGAATCCCCGGTTTTGGAATTCATTACGGAGACGTAGCACATCCTCGTCGTAAGTGATACCCAGGTCCTGCCGTATCTTGTTCTTCTCGATATCGATGGCGCTGATAACTATCACTATTTCTGCAGAATCTGCCAGTTTCTGTAACATCCGCAGCTTAGAGTCGGGCTGGAAACCTGGCAGCACGCGGCTGGCATGGTGGTCGTCAAAGAGCTTGCCGCCCAGTTCAAGATACAGTTTACCCTTAAACTGAGCTATGCGCTCCTTAATATGTTCGCTTTGGATGCGAATATATTTCTCGTTGTCAAATCCGTACTTCATCTTATTACCTTAAAAAAAATGTTATCCTTGTGATTGTTGTTACCTGACAACTTTGGTAAACTCTGCCTTTGCGTCCTTTTCGTTGCGGAGTTCAACATAAACGGTTGATTTAGCAGAGACGTCATCGGGGGAGTTGCGTGTTATGAACCGGAATTCCGTACCCTTGCTTGTATAACGTTTAGATACAGAAGAGGGGGTTCCTAAAGGGAACGGGTAGTTATCGCAAGCCTGGTGGAAGACTTCCTTGTCTGACTCCGACAATTCGTCCTGTACCTTGAAGTCTGTCTGTTCCTCAACTTTTCCCTGCATATAACCGTTACGTTTAAGGAAGTCGTCAAGCTCTTCCGTCAGATACTTCAGTCGTGCATTGCGAATCCCGAAACCATCCATAATAATAGAATTGGGCAGTTGCGTTTTCAGGTCTTCAATACTGCTTTCCAGTCCTCCGCTTCCGAAAGTACAGAAAGGTACAATCATTTTGCCCGTCAAGTTCACCTTATCAAGCAATGAAGCAATGGGAGAGGCATAGGTGCCAAACCAGATAGGATAGCCCAAAAAGATGATGTCGTATTCCTGAACTTTGGACTTAATGGGTTTTATGGCAGGAATCTCACCTTTCTCGCGCTCTTTCTTGCAACGCTCTATTGTCTCCTCGAAATTTCCTGCATAAGGATTCTCGCAGATAATCTCCTCGACATCTGCATCCATGCATGATTTTATCTGGTTGGCAACAGATGCAGTAGCACCGGTTTGGGAATAGAATAAAATCAGTACCGTTTTCTGCGGCTTGTCATTGTTTGCATTTTCTTTCTCTTTGCTTCCACAAGCCACCATCAACAAACACGTTAGTATAGACACGAATATCTTCTTCATACGATGAATATTAATATAAGGTTTTAAATCATAACACAAAGTTACATATTTTTCATCTAATAATTATTTTATCCATGCTTTTTTTTTATAAATTAGAGAAAATATCCAGAATATAAGTTCTTTTTCTTGCTTGTTGGCGTTTTTGTTGTAATTTTGTCTTTGGTAAACACATATAACAGAGTGAAAGTGCTATGCAGAAGGGAGTAACTTCAAAAAACTTGGAGAAGATTGCAATTATTGCAGGGGAACGTCAGGTAACCTTTGCCAAAGCGTTGCAGTATATTGATGTTTTTTCTGAGCTCACGCCATCAGGTAATGACAAGCGCGTTATTGTTTTCAGTGAAAATAGTGAAGGATGGATATATGCATTCTTCAGTATCTGGCAACAAGGTGGAATAGCTGTTCCCGTTGATGCAAGCAGCACCGTATCGGATTTATGTTATATTCTGCGCGACTGTACTCCTCATTGTATCTGGACGTCACAACACAACGCTCCTGTTGTAGAACAGGCACTGGTTCAAACGGGATTGGATATTCCCTTCCATATTATCGAAGAGAGCATGAAGATAGAGCCGGATGTTAACCGCAAACTACCGGATTGCCTGCCTTGGGGGGAACTGGATGTTCCCTACAACCAAAAGGTGGCTCTTATCATCTATACATCTGGAACGACAGGAAGCCCAAAAGGTGTAATGCTCAGTTACCAGAACCTGATGGCAAACATAAAGGGTGTTTCGCAGGACGTAAGAATCTTTACCAGTACCAGCCGGACCATGATTCTGTTGCCCCTGCATCATGTACTGCCTCTTATGGGAAGCGTGGTTGCTCCGTTCTGGAACGGCGGTGGCGTTGCCATCTGTCCCAGTCTGACTGCTCCTGATCTCATGGATACGCTCTGCCGTGGCAAGGTTGCAATTGTTATCGGTGTTCCACGGTTATGGCAGATGTTATATGGCGGAATAAAGAAGAAGATTGATTCCAATGCTGTAACGGCATTCCTCTTCCGTATGTGTGCCTTCTTCCGCAGTAGAACGTTATCCCGAATTGTTTTCGGAAGTATCCGAAGGAAAATGGGAGGCCACATCAAGTATTTTGTAAGCGGAGGCGCTGCGCTTAGCAAGGAAATCGGAGAGGGACTTAAAACCTTGGGGTTGGATGTGCTGGAGGGATATGGCATGACAGAAACAGCTCCTATTATCTGCTTTACACGTCCAACAGACATCCGCCCCGGTTGTGTGGGACTTCCATTGCCAGGTATTGAATGCAAACTGATAAACGGTGAATTGTGTGCCAAAGGCCCCAATGTGATGCTTGGCTATTACAACCGGCCAGAGGAAACGGCGGCGGTGATTGACAGTGACGGCTACCTGCATACAGGTGACTTGGCTGCAATCGACAATAAAGGCCGCGTAACGATAACGGGACGTACCAAGGAAATCATTGTGTTAAGCAATGGTAAGAACATAGAACCCAGTGAGATAGAATATAAACTGGAGAAGTATGACCAGTATGTAAAGGAGGTGGCTGTTATGCAGGACGGCGACCTCTTGCGTGCCATCATTGTGCCGCAAAGTCCGTGGGCATCATTGCTTAGCGACACGCAGGTGGAGGTTGCCCTAAAGCATGAGGTGGTGGAACCCTACAACCGCTCTGTTGTTAATTATAAGAAGATTATGGCGGTGACGGTGTATCGGGGAGAGCTTCCCAGAACGAAGCTTGATAAATTACAACGCTTCAAACTTCAGGCATTGTTGGACTCTTGTCGGACGGCACAGCCAGTTTGCAACGAAGAGCCAGAGCCGGAGTTGGATGAGTATCGCATCATTAAGCGGTATATTGAACAGGAAAAGAAAGTCCCGGTACGACCTTCATCGCACGTGGAGACGGATTTGGCTATGGATTCACTTGATAAAGTTGGCTTGCAGGGTTTCATTGAACATACCTTTGGCATGAAACTTAAAGTAGAGGAAATGGCATCCTTCCCCAATATAAAGGCAATGGCCGAACATGTGGCATCATGCAAGACGAAAGTGGAGGTTGGGGAGGTTGACTGGCATAGTCTTCTGAATGAGACCATGGATAACCTGCGAATTCCGGATGCTTCCTGGCTGCTTCCTTTCGGCAGTAAATGCTTCAAGCTGTTCTTTAGGATTTATAATTCGTTGCGCATTCACGGACGAATACAAATACCGGCAAAAGGTCCGTACATTTTTGCCCCCAATCATCAGAGCTATGTAGATGCTCCAGTAGTATTAAGCGGCCTTACATGGGGCCAGATAAAGACTTGCTATTTTTATGCTACCGAAGAACACGTAAAGAGTAAGTTTCGCAGGAGGCTTGCCGACAAGAATAACACCATCATTATGGAACAGGCTAACTTGAAGGAAAGTATTCAGAAACTGGCGCAGGTACTGAAAAGCGGTAACAATATCGTTATCTTCCCGGAAGGAAGCAGAACTCACGACGGTGAACTGGGTGAGTTCAAACTCTCTTTTGCCATCTTAAGTAAGGAGTTGAACGTACCAATAATACCAGTCTGTATAAGAGGAGCTTATGATGCATTGCCAAGGAATAGAAAATACATACACCCACGTCATATAGAAGTACACTATCTACCACCGATTTTACCCACATCGGATATTACCTATCAGCAGTTGGCAGATAAAGTAAAAGAGGCCATAGCCAGTGTGCTATAATATAAAACAAATAAGGATTAGAGCAACAAGCCTAATCCTTATTTGTTTTCTTAGCTCTTTATTAGAATAGAGATTCCTGCGAATTGATTTCTTCAAGCGTGAAAGCGGAAGAACCGTCGAAACAGTGAGTGCAGATCTGTTCCTTAGGAAGTCCAATGGCTTCAATAAGTGTCTCCAGTTTACTGAACTTCAGAGAATCAAGGTTCAGGCGTCTGGCAATCTCTTCCACCATCCTGATATATTCGGGACTGTCGGTGCGGGTGTATGCATCCAGGTTCTTGTTCTCGTCTCCTTCAAAGTCTTTGATAACACGACGGGTTATGAGTTCCAGGTCACTCTTGCTGGCACTGAAGTTAATGAACTTACAGCCATATACAAGAGGGGGGCAGGCTATGCGCATGTGTACTTCCTTTGCGCCCAGTTCATGTAAGACTTGGGTGTTGTCATGAAGCTGTGTGCCGCGTACAATACTGTCATCGCAGAAGAGCACACGTTTATCACGTAGCTTGTCGCTGTTGGGAATAATCTTCATTTTAGCCACAAGGTTGCGCACCTCCTGATTGCTGGGAGTAAAGCTGCGTGGCCAGGTGGGTGTGTACTTGCTGATAGCTCTCATGTACGGGCATTTATGTCCGTCGGCATAGCCTACAGCCATACCAATACCGCTATCAGGGATACCGCAGGCACAATCTACTGGCGTGGGGTCTTCTTCGCCCATACGTCTGCCGCACTCATTGCGAACACATTCTACGTTCTTGCCCTCGTAGCAACTGGTCGGAAATCCGTAGTAAACCCAGAGGAAAGAGCAAATCTGCATACGTTTGTTAGGACGGCGGAGCTGTTCCATCTTGTCGGCTGTGATACGGACAATCTCACCGGGACCAACGTAGTATGTTGTTTCGAAGCCTAGGTTGGGGAAGGCCGTGTTTTCGCTGGTAACAGCCATGGCACCTTCCTTTTTACCTACAACAATGGGGGTTCGTCCCCAGGAATCGCGTGCAGCGATAATGCCATTCTCCGTAAGAAGGAGCATAGAGCAGGAGCCTTTGATGTTGTTGAAGACATTCTCAATGCCGGAGACGAAATCCTTTCCTTTTATAATAAGCAAGGCTACCAACTCCGTTGGATTAATCTTGCCGGAAGAAAACTCGCTTAGGTGCAGGCCTTCCGACAGCATTTTCTGGCATAGGTCTTCCAGATTATTTATTTTGGCAACAGTGACAAGGGCAAAGCGTCCCAAGTGGCTGTTCATAAGCATAGGTTGTGCATCAGTATCACTGATTACGCCAATTCCCGAATTGCCTTTGAACTTGTCCAGTTCGTCTTCAAATCGGGTCCTGAAATAGGTACTTTCCAGATTGTGAATACTGCGGAAGAACTCACCTTCCTCGCTCAGCGTAGCCATACCGCCACGCTTAGTACCCATGTGTGACTGGTAATCTGTACCATAAAAAAGGTCAGTCTTGCAAGGCTGCACTGACACTGTCCCGAAAAACCCTCCCATTTGTATTTATCTTTTTATCTTAAAAACTGGTTGCAAATTTAATTCATTTTCGTTAAAAAGCCGCAGTCTGAACCTGTTTTTTTCTTTTCTTTTGCTCTTTTTTTGTTGAGATATGTCTAATATCCAGCTATCTTTTTCCCGTTAATGATATAGATACCCTTCTTTAATCCATTTGGCATTGCCACTTTCTTCTCGCTGACCGCTCGCGACCCCTCCGTCGTTGAGGGTTGAAGATTAAATATTTTGCGACCGGCAAGGTCATAGACAGCAGTGGCAACTCTTTCATTTTTCACTCTTTCATTTTTCACTTCACCAATGCCGTCCTCGTCATCATTATGATAGGATCCGTCTTGCCATAGATATACGGGTTTATGCCTTGAGTCGGGGAAGGGATTGGGGTCTTCTGCAAGCGTCTGGTACCAGGCCATATTATTATCTTTGCGGGAACCGTTCAACTGATAGCAGAGCGTGCCGTCAGCAAGATCTGTGGGATTTGTCTTCTTTACGCCTGCGGGCACTTCTGCATTCCAATTGTTGTAATAGTAGCAGTTCTCCTGAAAAAGCAGGGTGTTTCTACGGCAAATAACATCGCTTCCTTCGGTACTTACATTAAATTCCCCCTTTACCAAAGTATTGGATATCATAATAGGCGCAGAAGCCCATCCCGCTACGCCGCCACAGCAGGTAGTCGTTTCACCGGAAATAGATCCGTCGAAGAGACAATCTACAACTTCGGCATACGTCGGGCTTTCGCTGTTCAGGCCAATCAGTCCGCCATGTGTCCCGTCGCCGTTTACGGTGCTGATGATATCTACATAGCATTGGCATCTTAGTAACATACCGCCCAAGAGATTGCTGACGATTCCTCCCGCAAACTTTGCGCTTGTGCGTACGGTACCATAGACAATAAGGTCTTGAATGGTTCCGCTTAGATTGTGGAAGAGACCTGCATAATCGGCATTGCGTTGCACGTTTATGGTTATGGAGTGTCCTGCACCGTCAAAGGTGCCGGCATACGATGTTCCTAACCCAATCATAGTATTGTATTCCGAGAAATCAATGTCTGCATCCAAGACGGCACTTGCCGTATTGTCCTCATTTGCAACATACTTGGCAAACCAGTCAAGCTGCTGTGCTGACGAAAGGACAAAGAAGCCCCTTGCGTCTTGGGGTATGGTACTGTTGTCACAGGTACCGCAGACTATGCAGATGCCATCCCGGATTACATGCTCATCGCGTTGGTAGAAATCCTGGTCGTTGGTGTAGCCTAAGCCTGGGGTATAGAGTGAACCGTCGCAATGAACACGCGAAAAGGGGTACACCTTACCTCTTGAATATAGCAACGACGGCATATCATCGACTCCTATGCGCTGGTACCAGTTGTACTGCTTATTGGCTTCATTCATTAAATAACATGCCTCACCGTTCTCCAGTTGCTCTTGTGTCAGATAGGTAAGATTTCCGTTCTTGTTGTTAGCGCCCCAGGTGTCATACGTAAAGTTGTTAATCGATGTTACGTTTCCTGCATTTCTTGACAGGATGTCACTGCCGTTAGTCGAAACCGTGATGTTGGCATTCACCAGACAGTTTCTGATGAGGGTACTCCCGGAAGCCCAGCCGGACACACCGCCGCAGCAATCGGTACTGGAACCGCTCATGCTGCCGCGTATCAGGCACTCTGAGATATAGGTGTTATCATAGCTGACGCCCACTATGCCGCCATGTGTTCCGTCGCCGTTTACCGTGCTGTATATCTGAACATCCGAGGTACACCGTTCTATGCGTGCTCCCTCTGTTGCGCCTGATATGCCGGCTGCGAACTTTGCACTGGTTTGTATCGTTCCTTTCACTGTCAGGTTTTGTACGGTGCCGTCCAGGTAACGGAAGAGGGCGGTATAATTCTCCGAGGTGTTCATCTTTACCGTAATGCTATGGTAGTTGCCGTCAAAGGTGCCGCGGTAATGTGTCTCTTTGCCTATCATGACATTCTCATACGCAGTGAAGTCGATGTCATCTTTCAGTGTTGCCGAGATCTTGGTTTTCCCGCTGTTTACCATATCTGCAAAGTTCTTCAGGTCCTCGGCCGAGGCAATGTCATAGTGTTCCTCTTCTTCTTCTTCAGTTTTAGTCCGCTGGTCGAGGAACGGAATACGTTCACGGATATATTCGCGCAGATACTCCACTTCTCCATCGTATGTGCCGGCTACACGTGGATTCAGATGTTGTACGGAGTTCAGTATCGGCCAGCGTATGAAGTTCAACCGCTGACTCTCTTGCAGTTCCTGTGCCGTGGAATCAATGTATGCTATAAGGCTCTCCTCTGTAATGTCCCATTCCTTCCGTGCCGTTTCCCACATAGTACGCAGCGAGTCGCAGAATGCCTTGTCGGTGAAGATACGCTTGAGCAGTGTACGTGAGTTGCCTGCACCGCCACGGGCCAGAGATAGGTAATCGCCATAATCCCTGTTGGGGTAGAAGCGGCTATCGTTATCAAAAGCCAGGTCGAAATCCCAAACGGTCTCTACTCTTAGCTTTTCCGCTCCACGGTCCTTGCTGATATAGCAGCTGTGGAAGGCATCGGGGTTGCCGGTCAGTTCCTCTACCAGCCAATATCGCTGAAGGCTCTTCTCGTCCAGCATCGACCTGTATCCCAACTCCGGGTCCGTAAAGTTTTTGCTCATGATACGTGCTTCCATCTGGTTATAGAAGTTCTCTATATACTGATGCTGCTCTGTGGTAATGCTATTGTCGTCGGGTGACTTAATGGTTACGGGAGAACCGAGACGTGTCTGGAACCACGAAACCTCTTTCGAGGCATAACCGTCCAGCTCTAAGAGGTAGCCGCCTGTCAGTGCTTCACCTTCTATGTCTTCAGGTCCCATCTCTGTGATGTTTACACGGTCTTTGTCAATCGTTATCTGGTCTGTCAGTTGGTAGCAACCTTTGTACTCTCCGTTTACGATTACATCAACGGGTTTGCTCCAGGGGGTGTAAGGCATTTTCATCCTGCGTGCCACCTCAAAGCTGACAAGGTTGCGCATCAGAGTCTTGTCACCATAGTTGTTAATTAGCGTCCACTTCTTGGCCTTGGCAGGAGACTTCATGTCGCTATCCTTGAACATGTGTTTCTTGCTGTCCAGTTTTATGCGGTATGGTTTCTTGGGGAAACTTATGCTGGCATTTCCGCGCAACCGGCTTGTTCCCGTTTCTTCCTGAACCTTTTTCCCGTTATCATAAATTATTGTAAACGAGCTTTCTATCTCGTTTTCCTTATCGTAAGGGTCTATGTTGTCTTTTGTGGTGATAAGCACCGTTGGCAGGTTCGTCAACTGGTAGTACTGACTGTCATTACCCTCAGATTTGTAGCCATAGAATTCCAGTTCGGCAATGTTGCAGCGAGCTTCGTTGGGACCGACATATCGTACGTACCTGAAGCCTTTGCTGACATTGATATCTGCGTAATCCATCTTTCCGATAGTGCCTTCCTGGCTAATTATGAAGAGTGGAAAGGCTGTAAGGAAATCGGGGTCGTTCGAGCCCTCAAAAAGTCCCAATACCACACGCTTTGGACCGACGCTTCCATTGCGGGGGCTCCATCCTACGCGGGTAATGACATGCGGCGTCCCCAAGTCAAGGCCAGCCCATGTCTTGCTTCTTTCCCAGCTGGCAAAATAGGTGTCCAGGTTCCCGTCGAAGGCATCTGCAATGGTATTGACCGTTGTGCTGGCCTGGCTGCTATTATTGTAATCAACAGAGAGTGGGGACCCTATAGGTGTTCCTGTAAGTTTCTGTAGATTCGTGTTTTCTGCGCTACACCATGCGGCAGCCGACAATAATATAATAATAATGTATATTCTGGTTTCTCGCATCTGGCTCTTGCTCTTGCCTCTTACTTACATCTGTTTGTAGTCCTTAGCCAGTCCGCCTTCGGCAGTTTCTTTGTAGAGCGAGGGAAGGTCGTGTCCCGTCTGCTTCATTACTTCAACCACTTTGTCAAACGATACGCGGTGAATGCCATCGGTAAAAGTGCTGTAGATATTGGCATCCAGTGCACGTGCAGCTGCGTAGGCATTCCGTTCTATGCAGGGAATCTGAACCATTCCGCAGACAGGGTCGCATGTCATACCCAGGTGGTGCTCCAGTCCCATTTCTGCAGCATATTCTATCTGGGCGGGTGAACCGCCGAACAGTTGATTGGCAGCAGCGGCAGCCATGGCACAGGCAACGCCTACTTCACCCTGACAACCCACTTCGGCACCAGAGATGCTGGCGTGTTCTTTCACCACATTGCCGAAGAGTCCTGCCGTAGCCAGCGCCCTTAGGATGCGTGATTCGCTGAATTCACGGCTCTTCCACATGTGATATAGTACGCCTGGCAGCACACCGCAGGAACCGCATGTCGGTGCCGTTACAATTTTGCCTCCGGCAGAATTCTCCTCACACACGGCAAGGGTGTATGCAAAGACAAGGCCGCGCGTACGCAGGTTGTCCTTGTATCCTGTAGCCTTTACGTAATAGGCGGCAGCCTTGCGGCGCAGGTGCAGCGGCCCGGGCAGTACGCCCTCGGCATCCAGGCCCCGTTCCACAGCGGCCTTCATGGTATTCCATACTTCCTGCAGATAATCCCAAATGTCGGGTCCTTCGCATTCTGCCACATATTCCCAATAGTTTTTGCCTGACCACTCACAATATTTCAGAATCTCCGTCATATTGTCCAGATTGTAAATGTCCGGCGAGGTAATCCGTTCCTGACTCTCTTCTGCCAGTTCGCCGCCGCCGATGCTGAACACCTGCCAACGGTCTGTCAGCGTTCCGTCCTGATCATAAGAGCGGAATTCCATGCCGTTGGGGTGGAAGGGCAGGAAGATTTTAGGCTCCCACAGTATTTTGATGTCAGGAATGGCATCCATAATGGCAACGTCGGTCATGTGCCCCTTTCCTGTGGCTGCCAGAGAACCGTATAGCGTTACTTCTATACGTGCTGCCTGGGGGTGGCGGTCCAGGAAATGCAAGGCAGCTTTTCGGGGTCCCATGGTATGACTGGAAGAGGGTCCCAGGCCAATTTTGTAGATTTCTTTAATTGTCTTCATTCACAATTACTGTTAAAACGTTTAGCGCTTATGGGGTAGGGTTTTCAGCATCCCACAATCCACTTGCTTCCAGGCAATTGGGAGATAATCTTCGTTGTCACGGCGCAGCAGAGGTAACATGTAACGGCTATGCAGGGGATGGCAGCCCATACGGGAATGATGGGTGCTGCGGGATTTCCCTGAACAACGGCAGATGCTATGTTGCTTAGGAAGAAAATGTGCATCAGGTACATGCCAAAAGACAGTTTCGCCAGTTCGGTCACTATACGGGGTGTCTTGTAGTCACTACGTATCGTTGCGTCAGATTTTGTTCCTATACAGCTGAACAGCAAGAATGCTCCGAAGGTTGCCAGTGCCACATTGGGAGTGCAGAACTCCCACGACCATTCCAGCTCGGGCGTGGCAATGGGGCAGAGGGGTTCGCCCTTCCACCAGAATGACCATGCAGTAAAGGCGGCACCGACAAGGAAGCAAAGGGTTCCTATGCCAAGGCGCTTGCTGCGGGTCCAGTCCAGATGGGTGCGTATGTAATGGGCAATGACCAGATAGCCCAGGTATCCTGAGCAGTACCATAGCATACTGAAACGGTTCCAAAAACATTCGCCCCACAGCTCAGGGGTAACGAAGGTGTGCAGCCAGGGAATGACAGTGCTTACAGCAAAGAGGCCTATGAAGACAAGCTCGTCCTTGGCACTGGCACGCTCCAACCAAGGAGATACCACAGGTATAATAAGGTATAGGCTGATGAGCGGATACATAAACCACAGGTGCCCTGCATTCTCAGGGAAGTTAAAGGGCAGGGTGGGCAGGATGCGTATCGTATCGTCCCATGTCATCTCACCCCACAGCACCGGCAGGGTAGCGTAGAGCAGCATAAAGATAATCATAGGAGGCAGAATGCGCAGGAAGCGACGTTTGTAGAACTGAGTCATGCTCATATCGGCTTTCATAGGCACTAACAGGAAGGCCGACATTACCATAAACAGAGGCACACAGGTGCGGGCCACTCCGCCGTCATAGAATGCAACCCAGAAACGGTTTGCCTCGTTAAGCAGTACAGCCTTGTCACCAGCCATACCTCCGGTATTGGTGGCAAAGCCCGCCAGTTTCTCGGCACCGCCGGGGATACTCTCAATAGCTTTCTGCGTTACTACACCGTAAAAATTCTCTGCGGCATGTACCAACATGACCATGAAACAGGCCACTGCCCGTAGCCAATCTACAAAAGGGATGCGTTCTTTCATTTTATTGTTTTTGTTCAATGAGCAACTTCCTGCCTTCTCATTGCATTCATACATAATTCTTCAGTTGCAAAGGTACGAATAAGCGAGCGGAATACAAAATAAAAGCCATTTTATTTTTATTCCCGAGCGAGAGTACTTTCGAGACAGAGTCTCAAAGTTACAATTAAGTGAGCGATAAACAAAATAAAAGCCATTTTATTTTTATTCCCGAGCGAGAGTACTTTCGAGACAGAGTCTCAAAGTTACAATTAAGTGAGCGATAAACAAAATAAAAGCCATTTTATTTTTATTCCCGAACCGAAAGTACTTTATAGAAAACAAAAACTTTGCCCGACAGGTGTATTATTCAAAAAATAGACGTAACTTTGCAAATATACATGAGTAAATTTGTGTAATTCAGAGGTTCTCTTTATCTTTGCATTCAGAATTAAACAATGCAATATGGACGTAGCTATAAATAACAACATATACAAGCAGGCCTCAGCCTATGCTCAGCAGCAAGGCTTAAGTCTCACGTCTGTCATTGAGAATTTCCTTGTTCGTTTCATCGGGCATAGTCAGTCTGCCACTACTGAGCAGGCTATCCCGGACATAGTGCTTAGTCTTCTTGGTTCAGGTGAACCCATTGCCGATGATGACCTGAATGCTCGTAAAGCATACCAGCAATACTTAGAGGAGAAGTACAAATGACACGTCTTTTTCTTGATACAAACATTGTGGTTGACGTATTAGAGCGCCGTGAGCCTTTTTGTCATGATGCGGTACGTCTTTTTACTATGGCATATAATAAGCAGGTTCAACTTGTTGTGTCACCGATGACATACACCACGGCATCATTTCTTCTTCGCAAGCATGGTTTGCAGGGTGTGCGCAATCTTCTGTCGAATTTTCGTCAGCTTTCTCGTGTTGCCGTAACTAACGAACGGACCGTTGATGATTCTTTGGCTTCTCAATTTCTGGATTTCGAAGATGCCATGCAATATTATACAGCTCTCAAAGCCAAGGCAGATGTTATAATTACACGCAATGGAAAGGACTTTTCGGCTTCCAAAATTCCTGTGATGACTGCCACAGAATATCTTGCTACTTTGTAACAGCAGCAATCTTTGACCTTCGGTCGGGCTTGCTCGCGTTCGTCAATATATATGTGAGTATGATATTTACCCTCACTTAACCGCCACCTTTCTTCTGTTATAGATGAGGCTGTCTTTTGATTGTATCTTTTTCTTTTTGATATAATAAGCGAGCGGAAAACAAAATAAATCCAATTTTATTTTTTATCCGAATGAAAGTAAGTTAGAGAAAAGTCTCAAGGGTACGAATAAGCTTTATATTTTCCCTGTCTGACCAGTAATATAAGTCCATAATTTTGCTACATTTCCTCTTGGATGCGTGAAAGATAGTCTGTATCTCAGAAAAAAACAAATACATTTGGCTTTTTACTCGATTTGCACTATCTTTGCACTATAAATAATAAAACAAGAAGTATTATGGAAGCAATTACTTTTAGTCCGGCTCAGGTTCATGTGTTCAATCTGGTGTCACACATAAAGTCGGCTCTCGGATTAGAAAAGCTGAGAGAACAACTTGCTGCCTTTTACGCTAAACAAGTAGACGAAGAGATGGATGCCCTATGGGAGAGCGGCCAGTTTGACGAGCAAAAGATGAAGGAACTTCGTGGTTCCCACTTCCGTACGCCATATAACAAGTAACCGATGAATCCTGTAGTCATTGACACCAACTGCCTACTTCAGATTATCGCTCGCAAGAGTCCTTATCGCCCCATTTGGGACGCTTTCCTTGCGGGGCGCTTTGACCTTTGTGTATCCAACGAAATTCTGGAAGAATACCAAGAGATTCTTGCACAACAGATTACTCCTACGGTTGCCGAGAATGTGGTATTACTCATTCTTAACCAGAAGAACGTTCAACTTGTTGACCCACACTTCCGTATGAACGTTATAACAGCCGACCCTGACGACAATAAGTTTGTAGATTGTGCCTTTGCCGCAGGAGCCGACTATTTAGTATCAGAGGACAGCCACTTCAATGTATTGCGTACAACGCCCTTCCCACATCTTAATCTTGTTACATTAGACGAGTTTATGCAGTCTCGTCTAATCAAATAATAGCCCTAGTCACCGTGTATGATGATGGGAATGAGGAGAAAAATTTGGTTATAGGAAGTAATAAAAATATGAAAAGGATCTACTTTATACTGCTAATACAGCTTACAGTAATCCACCCGGGTATGCTGTAGATTGGCATTTCCCGCCATACCCGTTTCCCCGTTTATCTGCGGCACCACGTTCGTCAATATATATGCGAGTATGATATTTGCCCTCACTTAATCGCAACCTTTCTGTTGTTCTGGATGAGGCTCCTCTTATTTTTATTTCTCGAATTCCGATTTCTCTGGTAGCACTTCTTCCGTTATCTTTAGGTATTACATAATCTATTGGCATATCGATGCAAATATTTATTGTGTCTTGCTCCAGAGTAATGTGCCGTCTGTAGCCTGACCTTCCGCTTCTACGCTAAGGTGCGTTGTGCGGCTGTTATTATAGAAGATGACATGTGTCTTACCTTTTTTATTCAGTTTCAGGCATGGTGCCCAATATAATGTATGCCTGTGGTCCTTTTCATTTTCTGGCATGTATTTATAGTTGGGATGGTAGAACTCTATACGCTGGTCAAGTCCAGGCACAATAAAAGTACGTGAGGAAGGCATTGTACGCTTGTAACCGTCAGGGTAGGGATACTCAACGATTGTCAGAGGTGCGGAACGGGTGGTGTCTCGAAGATTGGCATCGGTGTATAAAACATAATTTTCAATACTGCCCTCACCCTCGTATTCCTCCAATTCATAATCATTAAGATATGTTGAACAGGGATAGGACTTCAGGTATTTGGGTGCATAGATAGAATCAGAAGGAATGCGCTGCATTTTCTCAGTTCTACGTCGAAAACGATTAATGCCCCTTCGAATAGTGATGTTATTGCAGAAGTCACCTAACGAAAGCAGGGCGAGGGCTTCTTTGCTGTTTAAACCGGGACTTAGGGAAAGCCCTGCATCATCAAGATCATATATATGTTCACCAACGTTCATCATCAGCGAAGGGCAATCATCCCTAAAACCTATTTGCGAAAATTGCTCCTGCTTGATGTGTCTTTTCGGTATGTGTTGTTGGTAAAAATTATAGGGTTGTGCAAATCGCGGGAATGGCTTGTCTAAGCTAACACGATATTCAGGTTGGTCTGTTTTTCCTGTCTCCATTGTGTTTTTTTGCTTCGTTGGAATTTTTGGCAGAAGGAAACTCTTCTTATTCAGGAATTCTGCGGGATTCCTGTCTTTTGTTTCTGCAATGTAGTAATCCGACTCTTTCTTCAGAACATCCATAAAAATAATGTTGTATCTGAGAGGGGAATATGGTTGGTGCGGCAGTAAAACAGAGAAATGTCCGTCTTTATCCAGATTGTTGTACATGTGGGTACTTGACTTAAATGACGGATCTATAGCCTCTGTATGCAGTACCCAATTGAAATCTGTAGTGTCGTTTTCGTCTTGTTGGTATTGTGGTAGGTCGCATATTTTGCCATAGAGTGTAACTGCTGTTTCTTTTGGTTGTGATGGGTGCCATGTTTTATTCGTCGCCATATCTGACCACGAGAAACGTCGCCAACCCTGTACCATGAGCAAAAGGTCTAATGCATCGCGGTGTTCTGCATCGTTTTGCTGAAAATACCATGTGGCGTTTGGTACGAATCCACGTATCTCTGAAGCCAACAGCATTTCTGTTAGAATATTAGCATTGTCATAAGTGTGCTCCATCCGTTCCTTGTCCCTGACAGCTAAAGAAAAGTAGTACGGATACATAAACGCAGCACTGTCTGCCAAAGGACAACTGATTTGCAGTTCCACTTTTTCATAAGGTTGGTACTTATTGTGCAACCCTTCAATCTTTAGGGTTGGTTGCATTATCTTGTCTTTCCACACAAAGAACATTCGGTCGGCTAAGACCTGCCCTTGGTTGTCGAACACGGTAGCTTGATTAACGCCTGGCTGTAGTGAGGAATAAGGAATTTTAAACCTTGTAGAATGTTTTTTAATTTGCCTGAAATGACTGATTTTCCCTTCGTTCATCACGCTCAAGCCAAGATTTTGTGGTATTATGTTGTCTGTTATCATAACAACAAGATTCCATTCTTCTCCATTCTCTTCTGCATGAATAGCTACACCACTATTTTCTGGTTCCGGCAGTTTTGTCTCTGCCATTGTACCGTCGTTTGTTGCAAAGGTCAAGGGTTCTCGTGTGTAGGTTTCAGGTGTTACCAGAAAACGTCCCCGTCCTCGGTTAGTGGTTTTTATTGTCTTGTCCCCAAAGTATAGTGTGCCCTCTGCATATTCACCGTCATCCCACGTAGCTTCGAAAGCGACTTGCGTATTCATGCCATTTATCAAGTGTCCTCCTTCGGGATAGAAATGTACATTCAATTTTCTTTTTTCAGGTATCTTCCGTTGTCCAATTAGAGGACGCAGAGTCATAATCCTGTTGTCATCTTCCATTTCCAATGGCTTGTCATATACAGGGAAAACGCGACTGTATAGTTTGTCGTAATCTCGAAAGAAAGCCTGCTCTTTCTCTTTGTTGACGAACATATTTGCAAAGGCACGAGAATGTTTCCGTTCGTGGAAGCCCCAGTTCAGCTGCCAGCGTGTATAGGCTCTTAGCTCATAGAAACCGCTGTACAGTCCTTCTTTGTTCGTAGAAAAAAAACCTGAACCGTAGCCTTCTACCATCTCTATTTGCTTACGTTCCACAAGGAAACCTTCATGGTTAAGCAGTTCTACATAGAGTACGCTGCTCTGCAGAGAAGGCATTTTGTCATCAGTGTCGCGTGTATAGGCAGCAAACCAAATTGTATCGCCTAAACAATAACTGGTGTTATCCATGTGTACGAATACCTTTTCCTGCGCATATCGCTTAGATGACAGCCACAGACGATGCCATAGTGTGCGTAGTTCGGCATTCTCGGTTTGGATAGTATCCACAGTGGTAGCGGCATCGCTAATCTTTTGTAAAGACTTAACCCGTCCAAAAACAGCACGTTCCTCCTCCCTCGTGCGTTTTACTATATCATATTTCTTCCATAGATTGGCATCATATCCTGCATTTCTTATAGCTGTAACAATGTTTCCTGCACTGTTCCTTGTGTATTCTATTTGTTTTTCTTCATTATCCATAGCCCAAAGCAACGCATGATAGATTGACCGTTCATTGTCACCATGAATAACAAGATGCGACACGGAAGCAGCACCTTGGCTATAATCATATTCTAACTGGAATTTGATAGTAGTGGCGTATGAATACCACGAGGAGATATCCGTACTCATAGTGTAATTGTTACACAAACCATCGAAACGGAGCAAACGACATGTTTCAGCATCTACGTATGCTGTGCCTGTGATGTTACGCAAGTAGTTGTCTTCTGTTGGCAAATTCTTCTTCCATGTGAATTCTATTTTGAAGAGTTGTCTCCCGTCCTCGCTTCGCATGTGCCGTATCTGTATGTCGTAATATTTGTGCAAGGTAGGCAGGTCCGATAAGGGTTTTATGGCAGATTTCCATGAATCACTCTCGTTTGTCATGGGAGCAACCTCTATAAGTTGGTGTATATTGTTATATGCCATGTCCAGGGTGCCTCCATATTCTTCCGTATCACAGCCTTGTAAACCACTTGTTATTAAAGCAGAACGGAGGTTGACAACAGAGCGGGCTATCATGAAAGCCTCTGTTATGTATGCTCCGCCATCCATTTCTGTCAACGTACGGAAAAAGTATCTTCTAACCCAATTGTTATGGTTCTTATAATCTTGGGCTAGATTGTCAATTGTACGTCTCAATATTTTATCTATCGCTTGATACTGTATTTTGTCTTTATCATCTGCCTGTACGGTTACTTCCCGTAAAGAGGTTGTGTATGGCTTCAGTCTGATGGTGCCTGGCATTTGTCTGGCAGAAACTGTCTGTATGTTGTAGCCTATGCAACGGAACGACACCATATCCCCCTCGTCAGCCACCAGTTTAAATTCCCCTTCGTTGTTGCTCAGCGTACCTTTTCCCTCTCCCGCATAGATGCTCACA
>JAGCPD010000075.1 GCA_017645305.1 Bacteroidaceae bacterium
AGGTGTGAATCGCCCGAAGGAGCAGTCTGAATTTATGGCTGGTAATTTTGGATTTGCTTCTACGCTACTGGATACTCTCAAAAAGCACGGGAATAAATGTCCTGTGATGCTTTCAAGTTCTATCCAGGCAACATTGGCTGGTCGTTTCGGCACTTCTGAATACGGCAAGAGCAAGAAGGCTGGCGAAGAGCTGTTCTTTCAATATGAGAAAGAATTCTTATTGGCCAACGCGCCCTCGACTCATCATTCGAATGGGGAATTCGAAGGGTCTCGGCTCGCACTCTCACCGAGAGTGCTCATATACCGTTTCCCGAATCTGTTTGGAAAATGGTGCAGACCAAATTATAATTCAGCCGTTGCAACCTTCTGTAATGCGTTCGCAAATGATTTACCTTACACGGTAAACGATCCATCAGTAGAACTTGAATTGCTTTACATCGATGACTTGGTGGATGAAATGATTTGCGCTTTGTTGGGCAAGGAGCATCATTGTGAGTTTGATGGGGTTGAAACAGTAATGAAAGCGGATGGTCGCTATTGTGCTGCACCCATTACTCATAAAGTTACGCTGGGTGAGATTGTGGAGCTGCTGAAGAGCTTCGTTGAGCAGCCGCGGACGCTGATGATACCGGAGATTCCTGCGGGCTCATTCGCTAAGAAGTTGTATAGCACCTACCTGAGTTATCTGCCTGCTTCGAAGGTGGCGTTCCCCTTGAAGATGAATGTGGATGACCGTGGTAGCTTTACGGAGTTGGTGCATACTTTGAATGCTGGGCAGGTTTCGATTAATATCTCGAAACCTGGCATCACTAAGGGTCAGCACTGGCACAACACCAAGTTTGAGCAGTTTATTGTGGTGAAAGGTCACGGACTGATTCAGCAGAGGAATTTGAATGACCCTGAAGGCAAGGTGCTGGAGTGGGAGGTTTCTGGCGATAAGATTCAGGCCGTGCATATGTTGCCGGGGTATACGCATAACATCATCAACCTTTCTGAGACGGAGGATTTGGTTACGGTGATGTATTGCAATGAAATCTTTGATCCTGGCCGGCCGGATACTTTCTTTGAAAAGGTGTAAGCTTTAACATGCTTGGAAGGTTTTTGAAAGGGGTGTGGGAGTTGACTTCGTCGACTACCTTCACGACTCGGCAAACCCCAAGCAAGCTTAGTTTGCTCTCGCTGCTCTGGCAGTTTTGCTCGTATGTGTTTGTGCCACAGTGGGGAAGGTATTAACTTGTACAATATAATTTGTTGTTAAAGTGTCGTATGAATAGAAAACTTATATTGATTGCAAACGAAGGTGATGAACGGGATTACCTTCCTGGAGTATCTATTGATATGAAGAATTACCATGACTTCTTTATAAGGCCAGAAGGGGGTGCATGGAATGAAGATAAAGAGATACATTCCTTTATTGACACCTTGTCTGCAACTTTCCTTCATGACTATATCATGATGGAAATAGAATTTCAGAAGATAGAGTACTTTATGATAGTGTTTTGCGGACACGGTTACGTGAATGCAAATAACGATACTGTCCTATGCATGAAAGATGGAAGTGAGGTAACAGTTTCTCAGTTGAAAACTTGGGTAAGATATACTCCATGCACACTAATAGCTGATTGTTGTAGAGTGAAAGATATAATTGATTCTGCACAAATTATTGAAGAGTCTCTGTTTTCAGACTCAAGCGTTCATTTAGATGGAGAAGCATGTAAGTTAGCCTACAACCGTTGTCTTGGCTTACTTCCATCCGGTACTTTCTACGAGGCCTATTCTACAAGAATTGGAGAGACAGCAGGAGATACTGACACGGTAGGTGGTGTCTATTCCTATAATTTGCTGAAGCGTGCTGACGAAGAGAAGCAACGGCTTTTGGCAGGTCGCTTACAAAATGGGGATAATGTGGCAAGCTTGGCACAAGTGCATGATGAAGCATGCCCTGAGGTCGTAAAAATGAGGACAGGAAGACAACACCCTTGTCGTAGTGAAAATTCAGACAGAGTTCCATTTGTTGTAATTGCATGAGGTATGTGTATAAATAGGGAAAAACAAACCCAGAATATCGATAAGCTCAAGGCGAGCGATGTTGATCAGGAAAGATACCGAGCCTTCTTTAAGATAGAAGACAGGTATCTTATTCAGTATAGAATTGATGAGACAAAGCAGGAAGGATTCATCGTGTTTCTGGATGAGGAATATGACATAGACTGGGTGGATACCAGAACGGATTATTTCTCGGATGAAGAGGAAAAAGTGAAACAACAGTGGATTGCAAAACTGGACGCTGTGCACATGGAGCCGTGTTCAAATATTAGCGAAGAGGACAGGCTAATCTTTAAAAAGAAACTAGCTATTGGCTATGAATTGGTGATGGTAAAATGTTTTGGCGACGTGCAAGCTGTCATTGAAGAATGTTATAGATTTGTTAAATCACGGAACAGAGAAGTTTCACGCAGTTTGTTTTTGGTGGCATCAGCACCGATGGCTATTATTGCGATCGCTGTAATCATCCTCGATATAGATGTGATAAAATGGCATGAGGCTTGGGTGACGGGTTTTTGTACAGGGATACTTGGCGCGTTTGTTTCAATATGGACACGATACGGCAAAAAGTCGATGACCGGCTTATCATCTAGGTGGCTACATATTGCTGAGGCTTTGTGTCGCTTGCTGGTGGGGGCTATATTTGCATTGGTTGCCATTTTTGCAGTCAAGTGTGGTTTACTATTAAGCAACATTGATGTTTCGCTGATGATATATACAAGCGCCTTGATAGGTTTTGTGGCGGGATTCAGCGAGAGGTTTGTGCCGTCATTGGTTGAAAAAATAGCAAAAGATGAATCTGAAGATGATAGTGAATAGGATGAAAAGGAGACTTATCATAATAGCAAACACTGGTGGAGAAGAGAACTATTGCGCCAGTGTAATCGAGGATAGAAACAATTATCTTGCTTACTTCAAATCGCCAGAAGGTGGGTATTGGTTTGATAATGAAATCATAGCGCCGGATGTGAACTCATGGACCAAGGAAAAACTGGCTGCAGTAATGGATGAGCAGGAAAAAGAGGGTCGGGTAAACCATTGGGTAATAGTTTTTGCCGGTCACGGATGGGAAAACTCAGAAGGACATACCTTTTTGGAACTATATCCTAATGCACCGGTAGAAGATGACATTCCGATAGACTGGTTGGAAGAGAGGGTGAAGTGTAGTAGTTGCCTGTTAATAGCTGATTGTTGTAGGGGGAATATCCCTTTGCTGGAAAGTGTACGTGACAGTAACGCTCGTATAAGAATGTTTTCCAGAGGCGGTAAGTTGGGTTATGATTTGGCATGCCGTAATCTGTATAATAAGCAGCTTGTAAAGCTATATCCAGGACTTTTTGTTGTTGGAACTGCGTCATCTTTTAATGAAGCGGCAAAGAACATGCCATCAGAAGAGGGTGGATTGTATAGTTACCATCTCCTTGATACTGCTTATAAAGAGATTGAAAGGTTTAGAAGAGAAAACGATGGAGATAAAGTTCTTGCCTTCTCATATATCCACTCGCTTGCTAAACAAAGAGTGATTAGCTATAGTAAAGATAAACAGCATCCGGAGTTATGGTCGGAACGTGGAGCGCAGCCACCGTTTTGCGTGATACCTGAATGGTGAAATGACGTCAATAAAAAAAATATAAAATAACATGAAGATACGAACAGATTTCGTGACCAATAGCAGTTCCGTCAGTTATATCATTATGATGGACTTAGACATTCTTGACTGTTTTCTTGATTTGCGTTCATCATTGCAAAGCGAGTCAGAACCTGTGATTATGGCTAAGGCTCTGAGAGAATTTATGCTTGAAAAAGGAACACTGTCGTATGTAGAGAACCACGAGATTTATACTTATCTGATGGAATTCCGCGATGATGACGATGACGCCTACAGCAAGCAGATACTCCAAGAAAATGGTATGAACACCGATGTGTCAACCATGACAGAGAAAGAACTATTTAACTATTTACGTGGAGAATATCTGATGGGTGGGAGATTGTCGAGAATGATGCAAGGACTGGCCGCCATTCAGGTGGAACAGTATTAAAAGTGGAGAGATGCTGGTCCGTCATATAGGAGATTATCACTTTTTGGCAGATGCTGAAAGCGGTGTGACTTTTCGATGGGGAAAAACATTGGAAGAGAATCCTCCCTTTGCACCGGTACCCGAACTGGCAGATATATCCATTAGTAACAGGTGTTCGAAGGGATGCTCATTTTGCTATAAAGACAGCACCCCTAACGGGAAAGTGATGAGCGTGGAGGAGTATTGTCAAGTGTTGGACAGCCTATGCTCACCAAAATATGGAACTATTTTTCAAGTGGCCATAGGTGGAGGAGAGCCTTTGGAACATCCAGACTTTCTGAATATTGTAGATGAAACGGTCAAACGAGGAATCGTTCTGAATTTCACGACCAACGGTCGGTTGTTGACAAAGGAGATATGTACGAAACTAAAGGGAAAGATAGGAGCACTGGCGATTTCTGTCAGTAGTATTGCAGACTTGAAAAAAATGCGGTACGCTATAGATTGTGCCAATGGAATGAAGGTGAATATCCACTACATTCTGTCCAAGCATTCCATAGAGGAAGCGACGGAGATGGTGAATGGAATGTATAATGACTTACTTCGGGAAATCAATGCGATTGTTTTCTTGACATATAAGCCGGCCGGGCGTGGAACAGATGGACTGTCGTTGGAAGAGGGAAAGGAACTTAATGCCTTTATAGATGCAGTGAAAGCGCCTAAGTCAAGCTGTAAGATAGGATTTGATGCGTGCTTTGTGCCGATGCTAATACGAGGGAAAACTGTAAGAAACGAAATGGTGGATGCCTGTGAAGGAGGGTTCTTTTCTGTCTATATAGATGAAAATATGAATGTGTCGCCCTGTTCTTTTTCAGGGGGAAAGGATGATTATTCTTTAAAAGAATATGGGTTTTATGATATATGGCTAAATAAGTTCAAGCCTTATAGGGATAGGGTTGTTAACGGATGCAAGCAGAATTGCACCGCACATAAATTGTGTAGAGGCTGTTGCCCGTATTATCCTCAAATAACCAGTTGTTACCAGAGATGATTGAGATAGATTGGAACCAATTGAAACAGAACAGTAACTCGAAGGAGATAACCTTTGAGAAGTTCTGCCATCAGGTGGCAGTGGCAAAGTTCGGGGAGTATGGAAGGATCACCTATCCCTATAATATGACCGGATCGGAGTTTTTCCTTACGTTGGCCCGACCTTTGGATTACGAGGGGATAACTTATCCTGTAGGTGCAGAGATATGCTGGCAAGCCAAGTTCTGGGTGAACCATAATGATTTGGAAAATACATCGCTTGACAAGAATCGAAGAGAAGAACTTGCGGAAGGCTTTAAGAAAACCAGTGATTCCCATCCGAACTTATCACTATGGATCGTGTGTACACCGGGGATGGTAAAAGAAAAGGCCTATGAGGAACTGAAAAGCGCATTGGCGGGTATCAATCCAAACGCAGGAATAACCCATTGGCACAAGAGTGTCTTTGAAAGTCTATTTTCGGAGAATGAGGTGAGATACCAAGGCATTGCAGCTTTTTTCTTTGGTAAAAATTACTTGAACAATTCGATCCTTTCAAGCATTACGTATGCTACGATAGAATCACTGAAAAGGAAGTTTGATGTAGAGTTGCATACAGAAACCGCCTTTGAACACCAGTTGATGGGCATGGTGGACAGTCAGGAGGCAGAAAAGGAACTGAAGAACAGATTGCATACCCTGTATGAGCGACTGGAGAACTATGAAAAGCGGTGGTCTGTCAAAGAAAGAAAGGAACAGAGGGCGGATACATTTACAGGTGATGTGCTACCCGCTTTTGAAGCATACGAGTCTTTTCTTTTAGACATAGGAAGAAAATTGTGCTCGATAAATCAGAAATACGGACTGGATGCAATGGTGGCTGCGGGTTCGGGTATGCTTAAAGGATCCTACAAGGAGTTTGAGGAGATTGCCCGGAAATTGAGAGTTGCCATCAATGTAGAGAGAGATAATATTGAGGTAAACTCGTTCGACTATTATACGGAAGATATCAAGATTATCAAAGATATCATCTATAGTGGGAAGGAGAGAAGGATTCACTCAGTTGAGTATGCTTTATCCCTTAGAACAAATGAGTATTTCCCAGTGTTTGCCCAAGCGGGGTACGGGAAGACGCACTTCGCGTGTGCAATGGCCAGCAAACTGATGAGTGCCGGTCAACCGGTGCTCTTTGTAGCGGGAAGCCGGTTTAGGCACTATGCAAGACCACAGGATGCACTAATGAAACTGTTTGAGGTAGAGGGGAAATTGACATTCGAGGAGTTGATAGGAGCTATGGACAGTCTCGCAGCGTGCTATTCAGGAACAAGAATGCCAATCATAATAGATGGACTTAACGAAAGTTTCCCAGGGGATGCCGCTTGGAAAGAAGAATTGCCGCTTTGGTTGGAAGCTATACGAAAAACAGAGCATCTATTCCTTATAACCACGTGTAGAGAGAAAACAGAATACGTACAACGTATCTATGGCCTGGACAATTACAATCAGGTGGAGGGCTATATACTCTTAGAGGGCATTGAGACCAACAATCTAGCAGAAACTATCAGGAAATATTTTACAAAGTATGAGATACGTGAATCAAGGCTTATAAGCAAGATGCCTTTCAAGAATCCGCTGCTTTTGAAAATTTTCTGCGAAGCAAACAAGAGAACCAGTGGTTTGTTGGTGAACGAGTATTCACTGGCGGAGTGTATGAAGCATTATTCCAACAGACTTGTGGAAAATATTGCCAGACAGAATGATGTTATCGACAAAGGCGTGAAGCATGACTTGGTGAAGGGCCTTTCGAGGATGGGACAACTGCAATGGGAGAGAAATACCAGAACGTTGGACTACTGGGAAGATTTCAGGACAATATTCAACGGAAAAACAGAAAGCCTGATAGAAGAAGGTATCTGTTTCCAGATTGATATAAACCAAGACGACAGCGAAGTGAAATTTACGTACGATATGATGGCGGGCTATCACATAGCAAACTATCTGATGTCTTGTACGAAAGATGCAATAGAACTAGGAACGCTATTGAATGATCAGACTGTTTTCAAGAAACTCTTTGGAGGGCCTGATGATCAGCATACCCTGAGTGAAGATATTATAAAATCACTGGTATATCTGGAAGCAGAGCGAGACCACAAGGATTTGTTTGACTTAGTGCCGGAAGATGCTGCGTTGGTGAAGATACTTGGTAATCTCGACTTTATCTGCGGTAGTGAGGAGGGCAGGAAATCGTTGGAAAAGAGGCTCGAAATACCGATGGGGACAGACTTGAAGAAGTCCATTTGTGAGATGGTGAAGGAGAAGATGGTGACAGGGCAGTCTGTATTTGGCATTTCATCACTCTTGCCAGCGTTCTTGCAGATGAATGCTGAGGAGATGGATATGCTGTTCCATTCCATATTCCTTGGGTATGGTGTTATGGGAGATGCGGTGCAGTGCGTTAAAAAACATCTGCAAGAAGATGTGGTATCTGCTGATGCGTTGGCTGCTGCGTTGCTTTTTACAGGAACGTTTGTTCATAAGATGCGACTTGAACTGATTCGTTTGGTAACATTGTATGCGGAAAGCCACTTCGACCGATATCTTCCTATTGCTACGGTCGCGATTAAAATGAATGATCCATTTATTCGTGAGGCGGTATATCTTTCTGCAACGGGGGCTGCTATCAGGAACGGTAGCAAGAAAATCGTACAACAGGCATTGTCGCTGCTATATGATAATATGCGTGAGAATCCGACTTCGCATATTGTCTTGTTGGATATGCTGGATTCTCTGATGGAATATGGACGTTCTTTCTACTCGCTAGAGGTTGATAAAGGTGTATTATATCTGTCAAAAGATGCGGTATGGCTTATGTTCAAGGACAGCTGGCACAGTAGCATCTATGAATACGACTTTGAGAAGTACCATTTGCGGCAATATAGCAATCTGCCTTACAAGGCCAAGAGTCCTTATTCGTCGGATGATCTATGGTTTATGATAGCCGGACGGATGAAAGAGAAGGGCTATAATGATGAAGTTTATGCAAAGAGAGAGAAAGATCTTTCAGATAACCGCAGATACTGGCAAGAGACAATAAGGTCAATGCCTCGCAAGCAACGCGATGCCGTGCAAAAAGAACTTGTGGGGTGGCTGCTTTTGAAAGGATATATCGACCCTGAGTATAAAGGTACTTTTAGGACTACGGAGATAGATATAGACCCTTCTTATCCGGCTTTCAACCCTTTGAGGAATTTGGATACACGTTCTTATTTGTGCCGTGGTGATGATATAGAGAACTGGATGAAAGAAGATCCTATAGGAGTGTTTGAGAAGAAGTTATGCACAAAATTGCCTAAATCACATCACAAATGGGTGTTGTTATCAGGAAATATATCGCAAAAGAATGAAGAACGCGATAGAAGTCATTCTTTATTCTGGCGAGTGACCTCCTGCTTGAACTGGAATACGTTAGGTAGTCATACCGTAGAGGACTTGGGAGCCACTCCGTCACATCTTTATGCTTTTGAGATTGGCTGGCGTGAGATGAAAACGACAGAAGAGAACTATTATGATCCTGGATTGGGGGTACCCCTGCTGAGCAGATATGAGTTTTCGTCGTGGGATAATGAACGTGACAACGTGCCTCAGTTCTATTTCTTAGATGAAGATATATGCAAGGAGTTCGGACTTGAATTCTCGCTGAAAGACTTAAGTTACTATCGGAACGGAGAGAAGGTGGTTGAGGTGTATCAATCAACCGCTACGTCTTTCTACTATTTGCGGCAGGACATTTTGGACGAGATACTGGCAAAGAATAATGTGCACTTGGATTTAGAGATGTATGTTGACAAAACAAATCTAGAGAAGACAATAGGCGGAGAAGGGCGATACAATGATTTCAAGAAAATATTAACGTATAGCGGAGACTAAAGGATAATGGTTGTAGACATGCAACTATTGAATTTGGTATCTGCGTAGGTGATGGCTTCTCTCCGTTTGCGCATGAATTACAACTTCTCAAGACCTTCGGAATGAGCGAGCAGAGCTCGAGGCCATCTGTCGCTGGAGGATAAATGCCATCGGTTTCCTAATGCGGTGGAGCCAGGGACTGTGGTACCCATCCATCGGCACCCAACGAAGGATGAGTCTTTCGTTATCCTGCGAGGCAAGGTTAGAGTGACTACTCACAATGATGATGGCTCTATCAT
>JAGCPD010000019.1 GCA_017645305.1 Bacteroidaceae bacterium
AGCCGTTGGCGTGTTCAGAATCAGATAACCTTGTTCTTAAGCCAACTTCAAAGCCGATTAAGGCCAAACAGCTCTTTATCTTCAAGCAACATAGATGATTTTAATCCGAATGATGATGATGCAAGGGAACTGTTTTATAAGTATGTAGGAGCAAGCCAGGTTATTGATCTTAAGATATATTACAATCATGGAGTTGAATCTGCTTTCTTAAGTGAGGGCGAGAAAAAGATGATGGTCATCCTCTTTATCTTGGAAACTATTGCTGATGAACGAACATTAGTATTGATGGATGAACCAGACAGCCATCTTCATATCTCAAGAAAGGCAGAACTAAATGAAATATTCCATCACATGGAGCATCGTAGTAATATCATAACCTCTCATTCGCCAACATTAACAGCATCTTTTGAAAAGAATTCCAAGGATTCTATCATCATGCTTGATAGAAAAGCTGATGGTAAGGCAGAGGTTATAGATAAGGAAATTGTGAATCTTGTTGAGAAGTTAACAGAGGGTATTTGGACTTCTCAAAAGCAGAACTTGTTTCTGTCATCCCATGATGATATTTTGATCGTTGAAGGGCCAACTGATGAAATCTTCATTTCTGCTGCGCTGAAGTATTTTCAAGTTCAAGGACAGTATACAGATTTATCTTTTGAGTTTATACCTTGTGGTGGCGCTTCTAACGTAAAGGCATTTGCTCAGAAGTTTAATCCAAAAGAAGGCCAAACGGTTATTGGGTACTTTGATGGAGACAAAGCAGGAATAGATAATATGAATATCGTAGTTCCATGTAATTTAGGAAAGAATGTAAAGTGGGATATTGCTAATTTTGGAAAAGCTCGCAAGAATGGTAAAGCATGGTTTTCTTTCTACCCTCCATATCCCCGTAGAAAAGACAAGAACCATTTTAACGTCGAAGATTATTTCACCTGTCAATTGTTCCGAAAATATATCTTTTCTTTTAGTTCTTTAGATACTATAAGAGGGAAAGATGGACTTAAGAAAATACTGGAGAAAGATTGTGTGAAAGGGAATATCAATGGGAAGTACTTTGAGAAGTTCAGTACACTTTTTGACCATATCAAGGCCATAAAAGAGGCTGAAGAAATAGGAAAGAAGGAACTGAAATAGCAATACTATATACAACAACAAACCAAGGATGGAAGATTTATGATGGAGTTGATTTTGAGGATGGGTGTGAATTAATAAAGAAATGAGAGTAAAAGTCTCTTCCCTGCTGCCCGTTACTGCTGAACAGACGGGGGACTTTCCTAAAAGAATTGTGTGTATCACCATCCTTCATATTCTAAGTCAGAATATGTATTCGCTCATTATGTAGAGTCCGTTGAAACATCACTTCTACATCAAATAAAGAATCCGCTATTCTATCCCCTATATAGTTTCATCTGTAAACACCCTTATAAGCCCTGTGAAAGTGATTTCGCGGGGCTTTTTGCGCCCATTCCCCTCTCCAAAAGCTGAGTTTTTGTTATTTATTCTTAAATCTGTATTACTTTTGATTGATTTTAGATACTAAAATTATACTTTTGCATAGGGTATATAAACTATAACATTCAAATACATGAACTATGGCAATTCCAGCAGAGATATTAGCGGTGGAAAGACCGAAAAACACCAAGGTGAAGAAGTCGGGTGAACGTTATCTTGTAATCAAGCGCACCTGCAAGCGAGTGGAAGGCCGAAATATTCCTGTTGACCTTGGCACCATCGGCGAGATAGTGGACGGCAGGTATGTGGCCAAGCGCAACGAGCCGCGCCGCAAGGAGATTGACGTGAAGGATTTCGGTGAGATTGAGCTGTGCGACCGCTGTGCAGACGGCTTGCTGCAGGAGCTGGCAGACGTGTGGGACTTAGGCGATGCGAAGCGCCTCTACGTCATCGCGCTGCTGAGAGCAGCATACGGCAACGTCAGGAACCGTGACCTACAGCTACAGTACCAGACATCTTTCGTATCCGAGAAGATACCAGGGGTGGCCTTGTCGGAGAACGCCGTGTCAGCCTTCCTGTCTTCCATAGGGGAGGCCTACTCGCACATCTGCGAGTTCATGCGCAACAGGGTGGCGAAATACGCGGACAAGAACATCATCATCGACGGTATGCTGAAGGACTATAACTCAGTGACCGGCTCACTGTCCGAGTTCTCAAGGAAGGCACTGAAGAAAGGCTCGAAGGACATATCGCTCATGTATGCCTACAGCCCGCAGGCAATGGAGCCGATAGCCGTGAAGGCATACCCAGGCAACATGCTTGACAGCACAGCCATATCGGACTTCTTGTCCCAGTACAAGGTGACTTCTGGCCTGATGATTTTTGACAAGGGATTCCACAATGATGCGCTCTTTGAGTATATAGACAAGAACAAGGATCTGGCCGCGCTGATTCCCCTGAAGAGCGACTCGAAGCTCATCGGCAAATACGGCATGGACAACCCAGTGGACGTCCTCGAAGGATATACCGACGGAACGGTCATGTACAAGAAGGTGAAGATGAAGAATGGCAAGTGGCTATATGCCTTCCGCGATGCGAAAGCGGCATACGAACAGGAGGTGGGCTATGTGGAACGAGCAGAGAAGAACAAGAACTTTTCTGCGAAGGACTATGAGCAGAAGAGGAAACGGTTCGGACTGATTGTGTTCCAGAGCAAACGAAACCTTGAGCCGCTGAACGTCTATCTGGCCTATTTGGGAAGGTGGGAGATAGAGGTGTTCTTCGACCATTACAAAAACATCGTGGACAGGGATGAGGTCAACGTGCACACAGACTACCGAACATACGCTACAGAACTAATCAACTTCCTGAC
>JAGCPD010000020.1 GCA_017645305.1 Bacteroidaceae bacterium
AAAATCTCAAAAATTTAACATTTCAAGGCGATATTGTTCACAGAATTTCGGACTCTGCCTGAAAAAAGTACTCTTGAAATTTGGCTTATTTCAATGTCAACTCCAATAGCTCAGCCGCAATTTCTGGGCAATCTATCCGCATCAGACTATCTTCCTCCCGCCCTCTGGAGAGAAGGTTTAAACTGCCATACCAAACAAGTGATTGGTCAATTACAGCATAACGTTCATGACACTTATTCTGCACATTTACGATGAATCCTGCGTCACTCAACTGCTCCAGCAATTCTGCATGGTGTTCCCTACCGTCCTCTGGATAGTCCTCTGTACATAGAGAAAAAATGGTGAGAGTTACGCCTCTTTTCTGAATAGTCTCAGACTGGTCTGCAAGCCAGTCAACTTTCCTTGAACTAAGGTATGGACTGGAGATGACGATGCTCCTCTTTGCAGAAAGAATATCCTTCTCAAATATATGCCAATAGCCAGCATAATCAAAGATGGAATTGTTCACCACCTGCTTATCCATCACTTCCGTACAAACCTCAAAACCTATTTTCTTATAAGTTCTCAAACGCCGATGATACATCCGTTCTAATACGGGAATGTGTTTATCAATATAGTCGAAGATGATGACATCCTTTTTTCCTTCATAATCGCGGTTCAGTCGGCCTGCGTATTGCTCGACATTTCCTTCAAATGATATCGGCATTGCCAATAGCATTGTGTCTAATCGTGGATAGTTAAAACCCTCACCGATATATTGCCCTGTTGCGACGAGGATTACACTTTCGCCGCGACTCACCGAGGCCATATTCTTTCTCAATTCGGTTCGTGCTTTTAAGCCTGTTCCCCCTTGTAATAGGAAGACATGTGCTGCTGCACCTTGCAAAAGGGTATATAAAGTTTCAGCATGTTCCCTATATTTAGTCATCACTACTGGAGTCCTGCCTTTCTTGACACAATCTATCGCATCAGCCACGATTTGCATATTCCGCAACTCATTATCGACAATTAACCGATTCAATTCTGAAATATGTCTATCTTCTGATGATGATAGGTCAACAATCCTCGTAAACCGAGGATATACATAATGACCAATACCCTGTTTCTCTGCCCGTTCTTTGGCGGTATACCTATGCCGAATAGGCCCTAACTGCATATACAGCTTACGTTCTTGTTTGTCACCCCGCTTCACGGTAGCGCTCATACCATACACATATTTGGCAGTCGATGCCCGCAGAACGTTTTCAAAAGTTGCTGCAGCTGCATGATGGCATTCATCCACTATTATCATCCCGTAATCGCGCACCATCGGATTGACGTCATCCATCTTCCCTAACGAACCTATCATGCCAACATCAATGATTCCCGTTGCCGCCTTCTTCTGAGAGGAGAAAGTACCGATGACTGAATCTCTTTGTTTAATGCGACCTTTGGGCGTAGTATATGTCGGCAGTTCTTCATTGATTACAAGGAATCGTTCCAAATCTCTGACCCAGTTATTCATAATCTCAGCGGTATGCACCAGTACAAGCGTATTGACCTTCCGTTTGGCAATCAGATTAGCGCCAATGACGGTCTTACCAAAAGCTGTTGCAGCTGCCAACATCCCGTTATCATAATTCAGGAGGTGTTCAACCGCGACAATCTGTTCTGCATACAGTTCCCCCCTGAAAGAAACATCTATAGCCTGTCCTTTCTGCCTCTTATCCTTGATATCATAGGGGATCCCGGCCTCAGACAAACGATTCTTCAGTTCTTCGAAACAACCTCGTGGCAAAACGATATAATCGCCATTGTCATACCCGTCATATACTATTCGTGGTGTTTCACGAGTAGAGAATCCTAAGGCCAGATTCTGGTAGAACTGCGGATTTGTATAGGCAGCCAGTCTCCTGATGGCATTCTGCAAACGTGGTTTCAAATTCCGTTTGTCAACATATACGCCATCAGCGAGAATAACTTTCACCGTTCCATCTACATCGTCTGTTTTAAAGTAACGGGGCAAAGGAAGGGGACTGGTTCCAAAGAGGAGCAAGTTTCCGTCTTCAGACTCATCCACCTTGTCACTTTGGAACAATTTCATGGTGTCAGCCTCTGGACACCATGCCTTGATGTACGTATCTACATCTGTTTCAGACAACTTCCGCGTATGCATCAACTTTTCCCATTGGTCATGGTATGGTCTCCATAGTTCATCCACAAAAGCACTATTTCCTTTACGAAGTGCTTGTCCCTGAAGAGGCAGGGCGATGAGATTTCCCAATTTCCCTTCAGGTAGGTTATCCTGCATTGGCATCATCCTGTCATAATATTGGAAACTCTTCATACTAACTGATTCAGAACCCTTAGCCAGTAATGCCTCACCAAATCTCCGAACTTTCGCCGCTTGGATTGCTTCGTTCATGAATATCCATACGTGGGCACCATGACCCGATCTGGAACGTTCTACCAATGCATCAATTCCGACTGACTGGCAAATTTTCCTCAGCGCATCAACTTCCCGTTCCCATCCTTCCTTTGGAGAAGCATCCTCTTCATGATTGTCGAAGTCAAAAACCAGGAACCAACATGTTCCATCTGGAAAAAGTGGATATAAACCGATTACATCGGTGCAATCTTCCTTTCTGCCATTGAGATGTTCCAAGATTGCTGACACCTTCAGCTCTGTATAATCCTTTGCCGGACATTCCTGGCACTTCACTTTCTCCCCACTCGCTTTGGGACACACCCCATATTTCCAGAAATTATTACATTGCGTATAATATCCTTTCTTTGCCGCCCGCTTCACATACACATCCTTGCGCCCTCGAAAGTAAGAATAGAACTGTATAGCATGCTCGGCCGTCAGCACAGGAAATTCTATCTGAACAGGTTCCTCCTTCTTGGAACTATCGACGTATGTCTCATAGTCGTATGCAATTCCGTTCTCGTCAAGCAACCCTTTCAGATACCTGATTTCAGACTCCAAGCGACTTATGCGACTTTCATTATCAACTCCATCCATGATGTCTCTTTACATTTAGTGACACCTTAAAGAAAACTAAAACCGAAGTATATACTCGTCCTCTTCCTTGAAGGCATTGCAGCGTTCCATGTAGTCGCGCATCTGCTCGAAGTTATCTCCCCGCAGGTTATAGCTGAATAGACGGACACGCTGGATGGCATTGATCAGTTTCTCAGGGTTGTCCTTCCTGGTTAGTTGACGCAATGCACTGAGGTAATCGGTGCGGAAAACGGTTGGGATGATGATTTTCGACTGTCCTGCAGCAGTTAACTCTGCGTTCATCATGATACGGGATACACGTCCGTTACCGTCAGAAAACGGGTGAACCTCGCTAATCATAAAGAGCATGAAAAGAGCGCGAGCAAAGGGATGGCGCAAGACACTATAAATCTCAAAACCTTTCTTGAGAGTGCCACGTACCTGTTGGTAATCTACAAAATGTGTCTCTCCTGCGCGGTTGTTCTGTGTTTTGAACATGCCAGGATTAGCCTCTGGACGGGCGGACATCATAATGCGATGACGATGCTGGAGAATGTCAATCAGATGATCTGGAGAGGTGGGCGTGACAGCCATCTCTTTGCGATTAGAAACGATGTAGTATGTACCAAGCACGTCGTGGCTGTCAGCATTTCTGGCTGGCATGGGAGTACGGGTCTCAATAATCTGGCGGGCATCGTCCACCTCGAACTCAGTTCCTTCGATATAGTTGGAGAAATAACTCTCAAAGAAAGCGAAGTTATTATAGGCAGCATCCGTCTCGTTTGGCTCTGGGAAATTCTCGAACTCACGCTCGTTGAGTGCAGCCATCAGAATGCTGAAAAGCTTCAGTCGTTGACTGTCGAACGGTTCCCCCAATGCACGGGCTTCAGCAACCGAGGAAGTAAGAATCTTCGAGGGCTTAGTGGAAAGGATGGCCCCAATGATGGAATCCAGTTTCTTGAACTCATCATACATATCGAGTTGTCTGGCTATCTCGCGAGCTGTGTCTCGCAACTTGTTCAATTCATCTTCACCGTTGGTCTGCAAAACTTTATCCAATTTTTCTTCGATAACATCCTGTGGTAGACACTTGGAAACGCCATCGCGGCTATAGCCGGTCTGAAGATTTTCAAGATAGGCCCTGGCACTGCAAGACATGTGCAGACCTCCCATGAAAGGATAATCCACTGATAATGCCTTATGACCTTCTAACAGGTGAACGGTAATACCAGGCAATGATATCTTTTTCGTATAGCCGTAAGTAAGATATATGTGTCCGTCACTTGTGGGACGGCATTCGAAAGCACTACGATGACTCATGACGGCATCGGGGAACAGCTCTCCAAGGATGAAAAAGAGATTCCTGCGGATGATATTCTCCGGAGTGTCGTTGAGATTTGTGGTGTAAATCTTCGCGGCAATCTTGATAAGACGCCCTTCCTTCTTCATTTTTGAAATGAAGTTGTTGGTGGTCTTGTCAGAAGAAGCCATAACGACTTCGTGGTTCAATAGGGCATTTTTTTCCATAAATCAGTGCTTTGATGGTGCAAAGGTAGTATTTTTATCTAGAAAAGTGAAGATTTTATGGAAAATTTTCCAAATTGACTGTACAATCTTCCAAATTTGTGCTCATTCGAAGCACTCTCACTCGAAAAAGTCCATAATTATTTTGGCTTTTTGCTCACTTATTCGTACCTTTGCAACCGACAAGAGAGTATTAACAATGCCGAATCGGCGCAAAATCGGCGCAAATGCGTTTTTGAGGAATGCCGAAGATGCCCATAAACAAAGGGATACTCAAAGAATTTGAATGACAGATTCCGGTTCTGAAGGTCTTGGGTTTGAATCCCAACGGGATCACTTGGGA